>NZ_JAVREL010000027.1:0-94678 GCF_031845365.1 Streptomyces litchfieldiae | reverse complement strand
GGGCGTGCCTTCCCGACCCGCGTTCGCATCGCGGGCCTACTCGGTGACTTGACGATCACTCACTCGGGAAGGTACGCCCTTCGCACGCTCCCCGCGGAGCCGATCCACAAGTCATGAGCATTGCTCCCGCCACCATCGCCAACGACCTACGCACCAACCGACAAACCGCACGTGAAGCGGTGGCCGAACTCGTTGCAGCGGGGGAGTGGTGACGATGGCAAGGCTGCTGAATGTGGCCCAGGTGGCAGAGTTGCTAACTGCCGCATCCGGCCGGAGCTCCGCATCGGCAGAGCCGGACCTGCTGCACGGTGGTTGGTACAGCACGGATGAGGTGGCCGACTTGATCGGTGTGGACGCCTCCACGCTGCGCCGGTGGCGTACGGCCTCCCCGCCGCAGGGACCACCGTTCGTCCGGCTCACCACGCGCGTCACCATGTACAGCGTCCCGGACGTACAAGCCTGGCTCGCCTCCCGGCGGATAGATCCCGCGAAGGCGGCCTGATGTCGCAGCAGATGCCGCCGATGGGCGTGAAGCTCTCTGAGGACATCGAGTATCGGGCGGGGAACCCCAACCCGTACCGGGCCCGGGTTCGTTGGATCGATCCCCAGACGAAGGAACGGCCCTCTCGCTCGAAGATGCTGCCGACTGAGGACGCCGCGGAAGCCTGGCTCGACCGGATGCGACGGGCTGCCCGTCGGGGTGTGACTCCCGCTGTGGCGACGATGAGCCTCGCTGACTACGGAACGGTCGTGTGGGACCTGGCCATGCGCGGTCTGGAGGCCAAGACCATGGACCCTTACCGCGCCGGCTGGCGGCTGCGCGTCGTGCCGACCGTGGGACACCTGGAGGTGCCTACAGTCACGAACGGCATCGTCGATCGTGCTGTCTACGGCTGGATTGCGGACGACTGCGGCCGGTCGACGGTGAAGAACAGCCTCGCCGTGCTGGTCCGCGTGCTGGAGCAAGCCGTGCGGGACGGCATCATTGATGTCAACCCGGCCCGGATCACCGGATGGCAGCAGGAGTACAAGCGTGCCGAGGACGAGTTGGACGATCCGCGGTCGCTCGCACTGCGGGACTGGGATGCGCTCGATCAACTGGCGCGGGCCCTGGTCGCCAGATCAGCCGGTGAGTTCCCGGGCTGGGGCGATGTGGTGCGCTTCGCCGCCTGCACGGCTACGCGAATCGGGGAGGTCTCCGGCGTCCGCGTCAAGGACATCGACCGTCAGGCGTGGACTTGGGAGGTGTGCCGGCAGACGACTCCTGGGCCCGGTGGCCTACTCGACAAGGGCACCAAGGGCAAGCGTCGGCGGACCGTGCCGATCATCCCCGAGATTCGCCCTCTCGTGGCGGGCCGCCTCGATGCGGCCGGTCGAGACCCGATGGCGCGGTTGTTCACCGGGCCGCGGAGCGGACGCATCACCACGGCTGTCCTTCGGGACGCGACCCATTGGGATGAGGTCGTCGTGAGGCTCGGCTATGAGCATCTGCGCCGGCACGATCTGCGGCACACCGGACTGACATGGATGGCCGACGCCGGCGTTCCCGTGCACGTGCTGCGGCTCATCGCCGGGCATGGCTCACTGTCCACGACGCAGCGCTACCTTCACCCGGACAAGCGGTCGGTGGAACTGGCGGGGGCTGCGCTGAGCGCTCATCTGGCGGCCGGTCGCGAGAGCTCTACTCCCAGGTCGCTCCCGGCTGGTCCCAAAGTGGTCCCAAAGGAGCGGACCCGCAGTCATCTCCGCTTGGTGCAATGATCGGTTAGCGGCATCACAAAGGCCCGCTGAGCTGGGGAAACATCCCCGGTCAGCGGGCCTCGCACCGTGTCGGGACGGCGGGATTTGAACCCACGACCCCTTGACCCCCAGTCAAGTGCGCTACCAAACTGCGCCACGTCCCGGTGCGTCTGATCTGGGGTTTTGGCCCCTGATCACCGCGCAGCAGAACCATACCGCATTCGTGGGGGTGCTCGCTCAGGCTGCCGGTGGGGGGTGGGGGAGGGAGCGTGGGGGGAGGTGGTCGCCCTCGGGGGTTCGGTGCCACCAGGCGCCGGTGGTGCGCAGCTCGCGCCAGGTGGTGAAGCGGTAGCTGTACAGGCGGGCGCGGATGTGGGTGGGCGGGTGGTCGGGGAAGGGGTTCACGCGCAGGAGCCGCAGGATCGTCCGGTCGCCCGCCAGGAGGCGCTGGACCAGCGCGTGGAGCCAGGGGGAGGGGGCGTAGGGGCTCAGCGCGGCGAACCACATCAGCCAGTCCAGGCGGAGGTGGAACGGCGCGAACTGCCGCGGCAGGCGGCGAACGTCCCCGGGCTTGCCGTGGAACTCGTACTCCCGCCAGCGCGCGGCCCCGTCCGGGGACGGGGCGTTCGTGCCCTCCAGCACGACCTCGTAGCGGTGCCGCGTGACGCTGCCGAAGGCGCCGTAAGTGTTCGCCAGGTGGAAGCCGTTGTAGGGGCGGTTCATCTCCTGGGCGGACGAGAGCAGGTTGGCCACGGGCCGGCGGCTGAGGAACGCGACCAGGGCCGCGGCGGCCAGGAGCAGCGCGGCGAACCAGGTGGGGGCGTCCGGCTGGTCGGCCGGCGGGTCGGGCAGCGGGAGGTGGCGCGCGGCCAGGGCGCCGTCCACGGCGGCGACGGCGAGGATCATGGTCAGCCAGTTCAGCCAGGCGAAGTTCCCCGAGGCGACGAGCCAGAGCTGCGTCACGATGACGACGAGCGCCGCCCAGGTCGCCGCCGGCTGCGGCAGGAAGAGGCCGAACGGGGCGATGAGCTGGGCGACGTGGTTGGCCGCGCTCTCCACGCGGTGCAGCGGGCGCGGCAGGTGGTGGAAGAACCAGCTCAGCGGGCCGGGCATCGGCTGGGTCTCGTGGTGGTAGTAGAGGCAGGTCAGCTTCCGCCAGCAGGGGTCTCCGCGCCATTTGATCAGGCCCGCGCCCAGCTCGACCCGGAAGACCAGCCAGATCATCAGGTAGAGCCCCACCGTGGGCGGGGCGATGCTGTCGTTCCCCAGGAAGATCGCCAGGAAGCCGGCCTCCAGCAGCAGCGACTCCCAGCCGAACGCGTACCAGGTCCCGCCGATGTTGACCACGGAGAGGTACAGGACCCACAGGACCGCCCACAGCGGCATCGAGGCCCACAGCGGAACGGCGTCGGCCGCGCCCAGGGCCACCGCCGCGGCCAGCGCGGCGCCGAGCCAGGCGACCGCGGCGAGCAGGCGGTCGGAGTAGCGCAGGTGGAAGAGGCTGGGGGCCTGCCGGAACGACAGCGCGCGCAGCAGGACCGGGGCGGGGGTGAGGCCGCGTTCCCCGGCCAGTGGCCGGAACTCCCGCGCGGCCGACAGGAACGCCAGCAGGTACACGAGGGCCAGACCGCGTTGCAGCACTAGCCGGCTCAGCCAGGCGTCGGGGGCGGCGATCCAGTCCATGGTCCATCCGTACCACCGGGCGCGGATTCCGGCTCGGCAACCCCCGTTGACCTGGGACGCTGCCGCGGCGTAGCTTCACGACGGCAATCGCTTACCGGGCCCTTCGGCGGTGCCCGGAACGAAGAAAGGCTTCCCATGGCGCTGACCGATCTGCCGCTCGAAGAACTCCGGGGCTACCGTCCGGCCGTCCCCGAGCCGGAGGACTTCGACGGGTTCTGGAGCGAGACGCTGGCCGCCGCCCGGGCCGCCGGCGGCGCGGGCGCCGAATACCGTCCGGTGCCGGAGGCCAAGCTGGCCGCGGTGGACGTGTTCGACGTGCGCTTCCCCGGCTGGGGCGGGCAGCCGGTGGCGGCCTGGCTGCTGATTCCGCGCGGGGCGGCCGGGCCGCTGCCCACGGTCGTGACGTACCAGGGGTACAGCGGCGGGCGCGGACTGTACTTCGAGAACCTTCTGTGGAGCGCCGCCGGCTACGCCCATCTGGTGGTCGACAGCCGCGGTCAGGGCCATGACACCCCCGACCCGGACCCGGTGCCGACGACGCAGTGGGTCGGCGGCTTCATGACCCGGGGCATAGGCAGCCCCGCCGATCACTACTACCGGCGGCTGATGAGCGACTGCGTGCGCGCGGTCGACGCGATTCGTGAGCACCCCGCCGTCGATCCGGACCGGGTGATCGTGCAGGGCGGCAGCCAGGGCGGCGGTCTCGCGCTGGCCACCGCGGGCCTGGCCGGGGACGCGGTGGCGGCGGCGCTGGTGGACGTGCCGTTCCTCTGCCACTACCGGCGTGGCGCGGACGCCGCCTCGGACGGCCCGTACCGGGAGCTCGTCCACTACCTCGGCATCCACAAGCGGTCCGACCCGGCAGGTCTCTTCGCCACCCTCAACTACTTCGACGGAGTTCACTTCGCGCCCCGCGCCGGCGCCGCGGCGCTCTTCAGCGTGGCGCTGATGGACCCGGTCTGCCCGCCGAGCACGGTCTACGCGGCGTACAACGCGTATGCCGGCGACCGGGACATGACCGTCTGGGAGTTCGGCGACCACTCCGGCGGCCGGGCCTCCCAGTCCTTGGCGCAGTTGGAGTGGCTGGCCGGCCGCGGGCTGGGCGCCAAGGGCTGAGCCGCTGGTCAAACCCGGTGGACAGGGCCTACCGCCCCTGCGATTTAATTGCGAGTAATTCGCAATTACGCACGATGCTCGGTAGGGGTGTGCTTGATGACGGCCCGGACACGGACAGGGATCGCCGCGACAGCGGTGGCGGCCGCACTGCTGGCGGCCACCGCCTGCTCCGCTCCCGGTGACGAGGGCGGCGGGGACGGCGGGGGTGGCGGCCAGGACGAACTCGTCGTCGGCATAGCCAACGAGCCGGAGACGCTCAGCCCGCTCCTCGGCTACGGCAGGGACGGCAACTCCAAGATCTTCGACGGCCTGTTGCGCCATGACGAGAACATGGAACTCCAGCCCGCGCTCGCCACCGCCCTGCCCGGGATCAGCGACGACGGGCTGACCTACACCTACACCCTGCGCGAAGGCGTGGAGTTCAGCGACGGAACGCCGTTCACCGCGCGGGACGTCGTCTTCACCTACGAGACCATCCTCGACGACGGCACCAACAACCCCAACAAGGACGACCTCAACGCCATCGAGAGCGTCCGCGCCGAGGGCGACCACACCGTTGTCTTCACCCTCGCCTACCCCTACGCCCCGTTCGCCGACCGCACCGTGCTGCCCATCGCCTCCGCCGACGCGGCCGGCGGCCAGGACGTCAACACCGGCGCGTACAACACCGAACCGGTCGGCACCGGCCCCTATGTCGTCACCGGCTGGACGCGTGGAGAACGCCTCACCTTCGAGGCCAACCCCGGCTACTGGGGCGGCGAACCGGAGGTCCGGCGGCTCACCATGGCCGTCATCCCCGACGACGACGTGCGCGCCACCCGGCTGCGCTCGGGCGACCTGGACGCCGCCGTGCTGCCGCCCAACCTCGCGAACACCTTCGAGGGGGAGGAGGGGATGGTCACGCACACCGCGGAGAGCGCCGACTTCCGCGCCGTGACCCTCCCCAGCGACAACCCCGTCACCGGCGACCGGGACATCCGCCGCGCCCTCGACCTCGCCGTGAACCGGGAGTTGATGGTCGACAGCATCCTGGAGGGCGCGGGACACGCCGCCTACGGCCCGCTGCCGACCGCCAGCCCCTGGTTCGCCGAGGGCACCGAGCGCCCCTACGATCCGGAGGCCGCCCGGGTGCTCCTGGACGAGGCAGGCTGGACACCCGGCGACGACGGCATCCGCGTCCGGGACGGCCAGCGGGCGGAGTTCACCCTCTGGTACCCGGCCGGGGACCGGCTGCGGCAGGAACACGCCCTCGCCTACGCCTCCGACGCCAAGGAGATCGGCATCGACGCCACCGTCGAGTCCGGCTCCTGGGAGGTCATCGAGGGCCGGCTGGCCGAGGACGCCGTGCTCTCCGGCGGCGGCAACCCCGCCGACCCGGACTTCGACCTCTATGGGCTGCTCAACTCCGAACTCGCCGGTGACGGCTGGAACAACATGGGGCACTACGACAACCCCGCCGTCGACGAGCAACTGGAGATCGGCCGGCGCAGCGGCGACCGGGCCGAGCGCGAGGCGGCCTACGACGCGGTGCAGCGCGAGCTCGCCGAGGACCCCGGCTACACCTTCCTCACCCACATCGACCACGTCTACGTCATGGCCGACCACTGGGACGGCGTCACCACTCAGTTCGAACCCCACGACCACGGCCTCGGCCACGGCCCCTGGTGGAACGTCGAGGCCTGGCGGATCCGCCCGTGACCGTCCCCTGGGCCGCGATGGCACGGCTCGCCGGGCGGCGGCTGCTCGCCGCCGTCCCGGTGCTGGCGGTGGTGACCCTCGGCATGTTCGCCGTGGCCGCCGCCTCGCCGTTCGACCCCGTGCGGCAGTACATCGGTTCGGACGGGCTCGGCGCCTCCCAGGAGACCCTGGACACGCTGCGCGAGAACCTCGGCACCAGCGGGAACTTCGTCGAGCAGTGGTGGAACTGGCTGCGCTCCGCCGTCGCCGGCGACCTCGGCCAGTCGCTCGCCCTGCGCCAGCCCGTCGGCCAGGTCATCGGCGAACGGCTCGGCTGGTCGGCGCTGTTGTGCTCGGTCGCCTTCGTGGCCGCCGTCCTGCTGGGCACCACCCTGGGCGTGCTCGCCGCGCGGCGCCCCGGCGGCGCGTTCGACCGCGTGGTGACCTCGCTCAGCTATACGCTCCAGGCCGCCCCGCCGTTCTGGCTGGCCCTGCTCGCCATCTGGCTGTTCGCCCTGCGCCTGGACATCCTGCCGGCCGGTGGGCTGACCGACACGGGCAGCGACACCGTCACCGCCGGGGGCGTGGTCCGCCATCTGGCGCTGCCGGCGAGCGTGCTGGCGGTCTCCCAGCTTCCGTGGTTCGTCCTCTACGTGCGCCAGGGCGTCTCCGACGCGCTGCACGAGGACCCGGTGCGCGGGGCGCGCGCCCGCGGGCTGCGGGAGCGCACCGTGCTCCTCGGCCACGCGCTGCGCTCCGGGCTGCTGCCCGTCCTCACCCTCATCGGCACCCGCATCCCCGAACTCATCACCGGCGCGCTGCTGATCGAGACGGTCTTCAGTTGGCCCGGCATCGCCTCCGCCACCGTGCGCGCGGCGACGGCCACCGACTTCCCGCTGCTCGCCGCGCTGACCGTGCTCTCCGCGCTGGCCGTCCTCGCCGGGAACCTGCTCGCCGACCTGCTCTACGGGCTGGCCGACCCCCGCGTCGACCACGACGAGATGTGACGGGGTGCGTGACGTGATGGAACGAGAGGGAAACGCGATGACCGCGCCCGCCGTTGAGCAGCCCTGGCACACCCCGGGCAGCACGCGCCGTGGCAACCGCACCGTGCGCGTCGCCGTCTCCGCCGCGGTCCTCGCCGCCGCCGTGCTGGCCGTGCTGCTGGTGCCGCCGTTGTTCCCCCTGGACCAGCAGGCGGTCGACCTGACGGCGAAGCTGCACCCGCCCTCCGCCGGCCACCCCTTCGGCACCGACGAGGTGGGCCGCGACGTGCTGCTGCGCTGCGTCTACGGACTGCGCGTCTCCCTGCTCGTCGGGGTCGTCGCCGCGGTGGTGGCCAGCGGCATCGGACTCGCCGTCGGCTGCGCCGCCGGCGCCCTGGGAGGCCGCGCGGACCGGCTCATGATGCGCCTGGTCGACACGTTCACCGCCGTGCCGCACCTGCTGATGGGCATCTTCATCGTGGCCATGTTCCGCCCCGGCGTCTGGCCCGTCGTCGCCTCCGTCGGCCTCACCCACTGGGTCTCCACCGCCCGCATCGTGCGCGCCGAGGTCCTCTCCCTGCGCGCCCGGCCCTTCGTCGACGCCGCGATCTCCGGCGGCGCCTCCCGGCTGCGGGTCGCCTCGCGCCACCTGGTGCCGGCCGTGCTCCCGCAGGCCGGACTGGCCGCCGTGCTGATGGTGCCGCACGCCATCTGGCACGAATCCGCGCTGTCCTTCCTGGGCCTGGGCATCCCGGCCCACGAAGCCAGCCTCGGCACCATGATCAACGGCGCCCGCGGCTCCCTCGTGACCGGCGACTGGTGGCCCACGCTGTTCCCCGGCCTCTTCATCGTCCTGCCGACCCTCGCCGTCGCCGGCCTCGCCGGCGCCTGGCGCGAACGGATCAACCCCCGCCGCCGATCGGAGCTCGTGCTGTGACGGACACGACGAACGACGCGCTGCTGTCCGTACGAAACCTGTCCGTGCGCTTCCTGATGCCGGGCGGGCGTCACGTCGCCGCTGTCAACGGCGTCTCCTTCGACCTGGCCGCCGGGGAGTGCCTGGCCCTGGTGGGGGAGAGCGGCTGCGGAAAGTCCGTGCTCGCCGCCGCCCTGCTCGGCCTCCTGCCGGGCAACGCGCAGACGCGGGGCGCCGCCCTCCTCGGGCCGGCCCCGGACCGGCTGGACCTGCTCACCGCCGGCGAAACGGCCCTGGCCCGCACCGTGCGCGGGCGCCGCGCCGGGCTCATCCCGCAGAGCCCCGCCGCCCACCTCACGCCGGTGCGGACCGTCCGCGCCCAACTGGCCGAAACCGTCCGGGAGCTGCGCGGCACCGGCCGCCGCGAGCTGCGGGAGGCGACCGGGGCCGCCGCCGCGCGCGCCGCGTTCCCCGCCGACCACCTGGACCGTTACCCGCACCAGCTCTCCGGCGGCCTTGCCCAGCGGGCCGCCACCGCGCTGGCCCTCGTCGCCGACGCGCCGCTGCTGATCGCCGACGAGCCCACCACCGGGCTCGACCGGGACCTGGTGGACCGCACCGTCGGCGAGCTGCGCCGACACACCGACGACGGCCACGGCCTGCTGGTCATCACGCACGACCTGGCCGCCGCGGAACGCGTCGCCGACCGGGTCGCCGTCATGTACGCGGGCCGCGTCGTCGAACTGACCGACGCCGCCGCCTTCTTCGGCGAGCCCGGCCCGCGCCACCCCTACGCGCGCGGCCTGCTCGGCGCGCTCCCGGAGCGCGACTTCGCGCCCATCCCCGGCCTGCCACCCGAACTCGACGCCCTCCCCGACGGCTGCGCCTTCGCGCCCCGCTGCGAACGCGCCACCGACCGCTGCGCCGTGCTTCCCGTCCTCACCGGAGGCGTCGCCTGCCACCACGCCCCGGAGGCCGCGCGTGCTTGAACTGAGCCACATCACCGCCGGATACACCCCACGCGCCCCCGTGGTCACCGACCTCTCGCTGTCCGTCGCGGACGGCGAGGCCGTCGGACTCCTCGGCCCCAGCGGCTGCGGCAAGTCCACCCTCGCCCGGGTGGCCGCCCTGCTGCACCGCCCCTACGCGGGTGACGTCCGGCTCGCCGGCGAACCGGTCACCGGCTTCCGCTTCCGCGCCCCCCGCGCCCAGCGCACGCGCATCGGCGTCGTCTTCCAGCAGCCCCGGCTCGCCGCCGACCCCCGGCTGTCGCTGCGCGACCTGATCGCCGAGCCTGCGCGCGCCACCGGCCGCGGCGCCGAACTCGCCGGCCGGGCCGCCGCCCTCGCCGACGCCGTCGGCCTCGGCGGCGAGCTGCTCGGCCGCCGCCCCCACGAGGTCAGCGACGGCCAGCTCCAGCGGGCCTGTCTCGCCCGTGCCCTGCTGCTGCGCCCGAGGCTGCTGATCTGCGACGAGATGACCGCGATGCTGGACGCCTCCACCACGGCCGCCCTCGTCGCCGTCGTCGAGGACTACCGGCGCGAACACGGCGCCGCGCTGCTGGCCGTCGGTCACGACCGGGTGCTGCTGGGCCGCTGGTGCGACCGCGTGCTGGACTTCCCGGCCGGCCGCTGACGGCGCGGCGCGGGAAGACGCCGCCCGGCGGCGACCGGGGCCACCGCGCTGGCTACCGTGGCGCGCATGACCATCCGCGTACTCCTCGTCGATGACGATCCCCTGGTCCGCTCCGGACTGCGGCTGATGCTCGCCGCGGCCCCGGACATCGAGGTCGCCGGGGAGGCGGCGGACGGCACCGAGGTGCCGGACCTGACGCACCGGCTCGCCCCCGACGTCGTCCTCATGGACATCCGGATGCCCGGCATGGACGGCCTCGCCGCCACCGAACGGCTGCGGGCGCTGGCCGCGCCGCCCGAGGTCGTGGTGCTGACGACGTTCAACACGGACGACCACGTGCTGCGCGCCCTGCGCGCCGGGGCCGCGGGCTTCCTGCTCAAGGACACCCCGCCCGGCGAGATCGTCGAGGCCGTCCGGCGCGTCGCCCTCGGCGATCCGGTGCTCTCCCCGGCCGTGACCCAACGGCTCATCGCCCATGTCACCGGCTCCTCCCGGGACACCCGCGACGCCCGCCGCCGGCTGCGGGCCCTCGGCGACCGGGAACGGGAGGTGGCCGTCGCGATCGGCCGCGGCAAGACCAACGCCGAGATCGCCGCCGATCTCTATTTGAGCCTGCCCACCGTCAAGACCCACGTCTCGCGCATCCTGACCAAGCTCGGCCTCAACAACCGCGTGCAGATCGCCCTGCTGGCACACGACGCGCGCCTGACGGACGGGGAATCCTGAGCGTCCGCCGCTGTTGAATCCCCACGTGAACACAACGGCACGGCTGCGGTCGGTGCGCTGGTCGATCCTGGACCGCGCGCTCATCCGGGCGGGACAGCGACCCGACGACACCCTGCGCGCGACGGTGCGCTTCGCGCGACAGGCGGAAGAGCTCGGTTACCACCGCTTCTGGGTGGCCGAGCACCACGGTGTGCCGGGGGTCGCCGGTTCGGCGCCGACCGTGCTGGCCGCCGCCGTGGCCTCGGCCACCGAGCGCATCCGCGTCGGCACCGGCGGCGTCATGCTGCCCAACCACCGGCCCCTCGTCGTCGCCGAGCAGTTCGGCGTGCTCGCCTCGCTCTTCCCCGGCCGCATCGACATGGGGCTGGGCCGTTCCGTCGGATTCACCGAACCAGTGCGCCGCGCGCTGGGCGTCGACAAGGACGCGGCGGAGCGGTTCGGCGATCAACTGACCGAGCTGCTGGGTTACTTCGAGACCGGCGGTCCGGTGCGCGCGCTGCCGGCCGAGGGGCTGCGGGTGCCCGCCTACGTGCTGGCGGTGGGCGCGGGCGCCGAGATCGCCGCGGCGCACGGCCTGCCGCTGGTGATGGCGCACCTGAGCGATGAGGACCGCATGCTCAACGCCATCGACCGTTACCGCACCGGTTTCACCCCCTCGGCGCACGGAGACCGGCCGTATCTGATCGTCGCGGTCAACGCGGCCGTCGCCGCGACCGCCGAGGAGGCCGGCCTCCTCCAACTGCCCGAGGCCTGGGCCACCGTGTGGTCCCGCACCCGGGGTGTCTTCCCGCCGCTGGAGCCGCCGCACGAGGTACTGGGCCGGGAGCTGACCGAGCGCGAGCGCCGTTACCTCGACGAGGCCCGAGCCGGCCAACTCCACGGCGACGAGGAGGAGATGGCCGGCGTCCTGGGCCGGCTCATCGCCCGCACCGGCGCCGACGAGCTCCTGCTCACCCTCAACGCGCACGGCGACGCCGGCCGGCTCGACTCCTACCGGCGGCTGGCCCGGCTGGCCGGCCTCACTGGCTGACCCGGGCCGGACGCGGCCTCAGACGGAGACGATGCCGCGCGCTATGCCCAGCTCGGCCAGATCCTGTGGCCGCAGCCGCAACTCGTCGGCGGTGAACGGCACCTGGTCCGGGCCGCGCTTGAGGATGGCGACGGCGAGCTCCGGCGCGACGACCGAGTAGTAGCTGTCCGGCGTCACCCAGGTGTGCCCGGGCGAGGTCAGCGCCACCGCGCCGCCCGAGCCGCCCTCGCCGACGAGCAGCGTCGTCACCGGTATCCGGCAGCCCGCCACGGCGGTGATGGTGTCGGCGATCGCCGCCCCCACACCGTCCCGCTCGGCCTCGGCGTCATTGGCCGCGCCCGGCGTGTCCACCAGCGTGAGCACCGGGATGGACAGCCGGTCCGCCAGCCGCACCAGCCGGGTCGCGGCCCGGAAACCGGCCGGTGTCGTCGCCGTGCCGCACTGCGCGACATAGGCGACGCTCCGCCCGTCCCGCAGCCCGAACCCGCACAGGATCCCCGGATCCGTGCCGCCCAGCGGCGCCCGCTCGGCGAAATACGCGGCCAGATAGGACTCGGCGCGCGGCCGCCCCGCCTCCCGCGCGGTCGTCACCGCCTGCCAGCCGCTCTCCGGCGGCGGCACCTCGCGCAGCGCCGCCGGGGGCGGCACCGGACCCGGCGCCGGCCTGGTCAGCAACGCCAGCCAGCGCGCCACCGCCGGGCCCAGCTCCCGGGCCGGAACGATCTCGTCCACCTGGCCGACGGCGAACTGGCCCTCCGCCGAGTACGCCCGCGGGTCGGCGCCGGCCGGCCTGATCCGGGAGCCGGCGAAGCCGACCTGCGCGCCCGGCAGCGCCACCCGCACATCGGCGCCCGCACCCAGCGTCGCCCACCCGCCGCCGGTCACCGGCCCGGCCAGCACGGCCAGATGCGCCAGCCCGGCCGCCCGCAGCCGCACCAACTGCCGGGCGATGCGCTGCAACTGGGTCAGCGCGAACATCCCCTCCTGCATCCGGCTGCCGCCACTCGCGATCAACGACACGACGGGCAGGCCCAGATCGCGCGCCGTGATGAACGCGTTCTCGATGCGCTCCCCGGTGGCCTCCCCGATGGAGCCGCCGAGGAAGCCGAACTCGAAGGCGATCAGCACCGCTTCGGTGCCGCCGGCGTCCCCGATGCCGCAGACGACGGCCTCCGTCTCGCCGGTCCGCTCCCGCGCCCGGGCCCGCGCCTCGTCGTAACCGGACCAGCCGATCGGCCCGTTGACGGCGGCGGCCCCGGCGCGGCCGGGCAGTTCGGTGAACCCGCGTGCCACCGCCGCGATCAGCTCCCGGGCCGGAACCCGGCCGGTGACGGCGGCCGTCACACCAGCTCCCGCTTGAGGACCTTGCCCATGTCGTTGCGGGGCAGCGCCGTCAGGAACCGCACCTCACGGGGGCGTTTGTGGGAGGCGAGTTGGCCGACCACATGGTCGCTGAGTTCCTCCGGGGACGGCGGACGGGCGTCGTCCCGGGGCACGATCCAGGCGATGATGCGTTCCCCCAGGTCCGGATCGGGGGCGGCGGTGACCGCGGCCTCGGCCACACCCGGGTGGGCCAGCAGGGCGTTCTCGATCTCCCCGGCGCCGATCTTGTAGCCGCCGCTCTTGATGATGTCGGTCGACTTGCGGCCCACGATCCGGTAGCAGCCGCCGTCGCCCCGCACCGCCATGTCGCCCGTGCGGAACCAGTCGCCGTCGAACGCCTCTGCCGTGGCCTCCGGGCGGTTGAGGTACTCCGTGAACAGGTTCGGCCCGCGCACCTGGATCTCGCCCACCGTCTCCCCGTCGTCGCCGGTCAACGGCTTGCCCGCGTCGTCCACCAGCCGCACCTCGACACCCGGCAGCGGCACCCCGACGGTGCCGGTGGCGGGCGGGCCGTCCGCCCGGACGCTGGTGTTCATCATCGTCTCGGTCATGCCGTACCGCTCGATGACCCGGCGCCCGGTCACGGCCAGGATCCGCTCGTGGTCCGGCAGCGGCAGCGGTGCGGAGCCGGACACCAGCAGCCGCGCCCCGGCCAGGGCGCGCGTCAGGCGCTCGTCCGCCGTCGCGGCCTCGGCCAGCCGGTGGTACATCGTCGGGACGCCGAACAGCATCGTGCCGTCGTCCGCCAGCGCCTCACCGACGCCCTCGGGGGAGAACCGGCCCAGATGGCGCACCGTGCCGCCGCGCCGCAGCGGGCCCAGGACGCCGAGCACCAGGCCGTGCACATGGAACAGCGGCAGCCCGTGGACCACCACGTCCTCGCCGGTCCACTGCCAGGCGTCGGCCAGCGCGTCCAGCGTGCTGGCCACGGCGCGCCGGGAGAGCACGACTCCCTTGGGCGGGCCCGTGGTCCCGGAGGTGTACACGATCAGCGCCGGGTGCTCGGGGTCGACGGCGGTCAGGTCACCGTCCCGGCCGTCCTCCGCCAGCGGGTCGACGTCGATCCGCGGCAGCGCGGCCAGCGCGTCCGGGAGCCCGGCACCCGCCGGGGCGAGCACGAGGGACGGCGCGCTGTCGGCGACGATGTGCGCCAGCTCGCGTTCGCCGATCTTGGGGTTGACCGGCACCACCGGCACGCCGGCGAGCAGCCCCGCCACCGTGGCGACCGCGGTGTCCAGCGTGGGGGTGGCCCACACGGCGACGCGCTCGTGGCCGGTCAGCCGGCGGGCGAGCGCGGTGGCCACCGCCCGCAGCCGGGCGTAGCTGAGTATCTGGTCACCGAAGCGCACGGCGGGCTTGTCCGCGGCGCTGTCCAGGGCCGGAAACAGAGGGCTCATTCGCATCATGCTAGAGCCTGGGGCCGCCACCACGTCGGCTCACTCGTCCGCCACGGCCTGCGGGAAGAAGGAGCGGAACGCGTCCGGCGAGTCGTTCAGCCCGTGGGCGAACGGGTCGTCGAAGTACCAGACGAGGAACAGCAGGAAGGCGAGCAGCGTGCTGAACAGGCCGGCCAGCAGCAGCTCCCGCCCCGAGCGCTGGATCTGAAGTGTGAACACCATTCCGACCGTCACCACGGCGCCCGCGATCAGCCCGGCCCACACCACGGGCGGCATGGTCGGCTGGGCGCTGTCGCCACGGCCCACCCGCGCCTCGTCGACGATCGCCACCTGATCGACCAGGCCCTGGTACGACTGCACCTCGGCCACCGTCTCCGGCTCCTGGGCGAGCACCGTGGCGCGGAGCTGGGACAGCAACTCGTCGCCGAGGTCGGTGAGTTCGCCCTCGTCGACCATGTGCGACCACTCGTCGCCCGCCGTGTGGGCCACATAGGCCTCGATCCGCTCGTGGATCTGGTCGCGGGCCTCCTCGGGGAACGCCTTCGCCCGCTCGTCCATCTCGTGCAGGGCCTGCGCCTCCTGGCGCACCCACTCGTCCGCCGTGCCCCGGGCCTCCCAGACGCCCGCGATGGCCAGGCCCAGCACGATGGCGTAGATCACGCCGATCATCATCGTCATGTACTCGATGACGTCGGGGGTCTCCGACGGATCGTCGTCCTCCCCGGCCCGGCGCTGGCGTACCACCACGGCGAGGAGTACCACCGAACACGTCGCCACGACGGCGATGGTCAGGACAAGCCATTCGGACATCGGGACCTCCTAGGTGGCGCTGGATCGGGAACCGGGTCGGGAACGGGGCCGCAGCGCGGCAGCGGCGAGGACGGCGGGGGCCACGACCAGAAGCGTGCGCGTGACCAGCGAACCGCCGCGCTCCGGCGGCTCGTTGTCGGGGGGCAGCCGCAGCGCGGCCGGGAGCGAGGAGGGTGAGGGCTCCGGCTCCGGCGGCGGTGACGGGGCTGGGCTGGGCTCCGGCTCGGGCTCCGGCGGCGGCTCCGGTTCGGGCTCCGGCGGCGGCTCCGGTTCGGGCTCCGGCTCCGGTTCGGGCTCCGGCTCCGGCGGGGGAGCCGGGGCCGGTGCCTCCGGAACGGGCGGCTCGCTCGGCGGCGGCGTGGGCTCCGGCGGTGGCGGCGGCTCGGGTGAAGGAGTCGGGTCGGGCGGGGGAGTCGGCTCCGGCGGTGGCGTGGGGTCGGGCGGTGGCGTGGGTTCCGGTGGGGGAGTCGGTTCCGGTGGCGGCGTGGGCTCCGGCGGCTCCGGGCAGTGCCACAGGGCGGGCGGCGGCAGGGGCGGGGGAGGAGGCAGGGGCAGCGCGGGCGGGCACGGCCAGGGCCATGGCCAGTGCCAGTCGTCGTGGTCCGGATCCGGCAACGCCCGGGCCGGGCCGGACAGCACGGCTATGAAGACGAGCGCGGTGCCGGCCGCGCCGGCGCCCGCGCGGCATGCGCGCAGCCTCCTGTTCACGGGGCGATACTGCGCCCGCGCCGCACCGAGCATGAGACGGCGGCGGTGATTTCGCCGGATCTGATGAAAATCTCGCGGCGGAGGATTGGATCGGGAAAGTTCGCTTCTGTCAGCGGGCGTTGACGAGCGCCGGATAGCAGGCACCAGTCCCACAGCGGACCCGGGTCGGTATGCGTCGCGCCGGGCACCTCGTTGTGCCCGATGATGCGCGAGCGCGTCCGCGGGATGCCATAGGTCCGGCACAGGTGGGCGGTGAGGGCCGCCGAGCGCCGGTACATCGCTTCTGTGAACCACTCGGGCTCGTCGACCCGGCCCTCGTGTTCGATGCCGATGCCGCGCGTGTTGAAGGACCGGTTGCCCGCGTGCCAGCCGATGTCCGCGTCCCGCACGCACTGTGTGATCCGGCCGTCCGAGGCGACCACGTAGTGGGCCGCGACGTCGCGGGAGGCGTTCCGGAAGATGGCCGCGGTGTCCGCGTATGTCTCCTGCGCGACGTGGATGACGACGTACTCGATGGGATGGCTGAACGGGCGCCGCGCGGCGGTGAAGTTCGAGCCGTCCGCCGGCGCCAGGGCCGCGCCGGGAAAGTCCACCTCGCCGCGTACGGTCCCGGCGTCCCAGGGAAGGGCGGCGGGCGCGGCGGCGGAGGCGGTCATGGTGCCCGTGGGCCACGCCGTGCCGTGGGGCCTGCCAAGAGGACAACGGGCCGGCCGGGGCGGGGACATGAGGAGGAGCCAGTCGAGAGGCCCCGGGTCAGTCCCGCAGCAGCTCGCCCGGCGCGTCGAGGGCGGCCCGCACCGCGGACCGGGCCGCGCCCAGCAGTGGCCCGTCGGGACCCAGCGGCGAAGCGGTCACCGGTACCGGCGTGCTCCGGCCGCCGGTGGCCACCGACGTGCGGCGGGCCAGCTCGCGGCCGACGGGCGGCAGCAGCCACGGCGCCAGGCGCGCGAGCGCGCCGCCGATCACCACCTGCCGGGGGTCGAGGAGGTTCACGGCGCCGGAGAGGGCGATGCCCAGCGCGGTGCCGGCCTGGCGCACGGCCCGGAGCGCCGTGGGCTCGCCGGCCTCGCAGCGCGCGGCGAGCGCGCCTATGCGGACACCGGGGCCCGGTTCCAGCCCGGCCGCCCGGAGCACCGCCTCCTCGCCCGCGTAGGTTTCCAGACAGCCGCGTCCTCCGCAGGAGCAGGGGCGGCCGTCGGGGCGCACCGGCAGATGCCCGAGCTCGCCGGCGAACCCGTGGGCGCCGCGCAGCAGTTCACCGTCCACGACCAGTGCGGCACCGATGCCGATCTCGGCCGAGACGTGCACGAAGCTGTCCGGGCCGGACAGCGGCGGCGCGTGGTGGCCGGACCACAGCTCCGCCAGCGCCCCGAGGTTGGCCTCGTTCTCGACGGTGACCGGCCCGAGGTCGTCCGGCAGCAGCGCGGCCAGGTCGGTGCCGTGCCAGCCGAGGTTGGGCGCGCGCAGCACCGTGGTGGACCCCCGGTTGACCAGGCCCGGCACGGCCACCGTCAGGCCCGCCGGGCGCAGCCCCGCCGTGGCGGCCTCGGCCGTGGCCCGGCGCAGCATCGAGGTCAGCAGCGCCAGGACGGCCGTAGGGTCGCTGTGCTGGTTCCGCGTCTCGTGGGTGACGCGGACCCGGGTCTCGCCGCGCAGATCCATGACGCACACGGCGAGATGGTCCACGCCGATCTCCGCGCCCACTCCGCACGGGCCGCGGTCGGTCAGCAGGAGCTGGGTGCCGGGCCGGCCCACCGCGCCGGACCGGCCGGGCCCCTGCTCGACCAGCAGCCCGCCGCGCAGCAGTTCGTCCACCAGAGTGGAGACGGCCGCCCGGGTCAGCCCGATGCGGGCGGCGACGGCGGCGCGCGAGAGCGGGCCGCCGTCGGCCAGGGTGTGCAGGACCCGGGAGAGGTTCCGCTGCCGCATCTCGGACTGCGACTGGGGGGCGGGCTGGGCCACGGGCCTGTCCTCAGCGCCGTCGCAGCAGCGCGTCGGCGTCCCGGAGGGTGGCGTCCAGCCGGGCCAGGGCCGCCTCGTCCCGCTCGACCGCCTCGTACGCCGGCCCGGCCGCGGTGTCCCAGTCCCGGGCCACGGCCGCCGGGTCGCGGCCGAGCAGCAGGCCGGCGGCCTGCGCGGCGGCGCCCAGGGCGACCAGCTCCTCGGCGCGCGGCACCCGCACCGGTCGGCCGGAGAGCCGGCGGACGGTCTCCCGCCAGGCGGTGCCGCGGGCGCCGCCGCCGATGAGCAGGATCGGCTCGGCGGGATCGGCGGACTCGTCGAGCACCGAGTCCAGGGCCCGCAGCAGCGCGAAGACGGCGCCGTCGTAGGCGGCCTGGAGCAACTGGCCGCCGGTGGTGGCGTGCCGCAGACCGTGCACCAGCCCGCTCGCGTACGGCAGGTCGGGGGTGCGCTCGCCGTCGAGGAACGGCAGCACCACCGCGGTGCCGCCCGGTTCGGTCGCCTCCCGCTCCAGGCCCAGCAGCGTGGCGAACCGGTCCACCGCCTGGGTGCAGTTGAGCGTGCAGGCCAGCGGCAGCCAGCCGCTCCCGGCGTCGGCGAACCCGGCCACGATGCCGGTGGGGTCCGCGGGGCGCCGCTCCGTGACGGCGTAGACGGTGCCCGAGGTGCCCAGGCTGAGCACCGGCTGGCCGGGCACCAGGCCCAGGCCGAGCGCGCCCGCCATGTTGTCCCCGGTGCCGGCCGCCACCAGGATGCCCTCCGGTAGCGGCAGCCCGGAGCGCACCGTGCCGGCCGCCTCGCCCGCGCCGACCACGCGCGGCAGCAGCTTCGGGTCGAGCCCGACGTGGGCCAGGATCTGCTCGTCGTAGCTCTCGGTGGCCGAGGCCCACCAGCCGCTGCCGGAGGCGTCGCCGCGGTCGGTGGTGCCGCCGTCGACACCCTGACCGGTCAGCCGTCCGGTCAGGTAGTCGTGCGGCAGCCGCACCGCCCGGGTGGCCGCGGCGGCCTTCGGCTCGTTCTCGGTGAGCCAGGCCCACTTCGTCACGGTGAACGACGCGGGCGGCACGCTGCCGACGCGCTCGGCCCAAGCCGCCGGGCCGCCGAGCTCCTCGATGAGGCGGTCGCGCTGCGGCGCGGAGCGGGTGTCGTTCCACAGGAGCGCGTTGCGCACGGGGCGGTCGTCCGCGCCCAGCGCGACGAGCCCGTGCTGCTGGCCGGCGACCGAGACGGCCGCGGCCCGCTGGGCGGCCGGGCCGCACTGCGCGACGGCCTCCGACAGCGCCTCCCACCACTGCTCGGGGTCGCTGTCGTGCTCGGCGGTCACCACGTGCGGCGCCTGGCCGCGCGCCACGACGGTGCCGGTGGCGGCGTCCACCACCAGCGCTTTCGTGGACTGCGTGGAACTGTCCACGCCAATGACAAGGGGTCCATCTGGTGCCGCCATGGGCGCGGTCCTCTCTGACAGGCCGATGCCGGGGCCTGGCGTCCCCGGGGGTGCCTGTGCATACTAATTTGTCAACGGCCATGACGAAATACCTGGGAGCCAAGGAGCCGACATGTCATACCAGCCCACCCCCGCGGACAAGTTCAGCTTCGGTCTGTGGACCGTCGGCTGGCAGGGCCGCGACCCGTTCGGAGACGCCACGCGTCCCGCCCTGGACCCCGTGGAGACCCTCTCCCGCCTGGCCGAGCTGGGCGCCTACGGGGTCAGCTTCCACGACGACGACCTGATCCCGTTCGGGTCCTCGCAGACCGAGCGCGAAGCCGTCATCAAGCGCTTCCGCCAGGCGCTGGACAGCACCGGCATGAAGGTGCCCGCAGCCACGACCAACCTCTTCACCCACCCGGTCTTCAAGGACGGTGCCTTCACCGCCAACGACCGCGACATCCGCCGCTACGCGCTGCGCAAGACCATGCGCAACATCGACCTGGCCGTGGAGCTGGGCGCCGAGACCTATGTGGCCTGGGGCGGCCGGGAGGGCGCCGAGTCGGGCGGCGCCAAGGACGTGCGGGTCGCGCTCGACCGCTTCAAGGAGGCGTTCGACCTGCTGGCGGAGTACGTCGTCAGCCAGGGGTACAACCTGCGCTTCGCCCTGGAACCCAAGCCGAACGAGCCGCGCGGCGACATCCTGCTGCCGACCGTCGGCCACGCCCTGGCCTTCATCGAGAAGCTGGAGCGGCCCGAGCTGTTCGGCGTCAACCCGGAGGTCGGCCACGAGCAGATGGCCGGGCTGAACTTCCCGCACGGCATCGCCCAGGCGCTGTGGGCCGGCAAGCTCTACCACATCGACCTCAACGGCCAGAACGGCATCAAGTACGACCAGGACCTGCGCTTCGGCGCCGGCGACCTGCGCGCCGCGTTCTGGCTGGTGGACCTGCTGGAGTCGGCCGGCTGGGACGGCCCGAAGGTCTTCGACTTCAAGCCGCCGCGGACCGAGGACTTCGACGGTGTGTGGGCCTCCGCCGCCGGCTGCATGCGCAACTACCTGATCCTCAAGGAGCGCGCCGCGGCCTTCCGCGCCGACCCGGCCGTGCAGGAGGCGCTGCGCGCCAGCCGCCTGGACGACCTGGCCCGCCCCACCCTGGAGCCGGGCGAGACCCCGGCCGCGCTGCTCGCCGACCGCACCGCCTTCGAGGACTTCGACCCCGAGGCGGCCGGTGCGCGCGGGATGGCCTTCGAGGCCCTGGATCAGTTGGCGATGGACCACCTGCTGGGCGCGCGCGGCTGAGCCCCGCCGACCGACGGCCCGCGCTCCCGGCTCAGGAGGCCGGGGGCGCGGTGCTGTCGCGGACGACCAGCCGGGTGGACAGCTCGGTGCGGGTGCCCTCGGGCCGTTCGCCCGCCATCAGCCGCATGAGCTGCCGCAGTGCGGTGGCCGCCATCTCGGACAGCGGCTGCCGCACCGTGGTCAGCGCCGGCGACGACCAACGGGCCTGCGGCAGGTCGTCGAAGCCGACGACGCTGATGTCCGAGGGCACCCGCAGGCCGCGTTCGCGCACCGCCTCACAGGCGCCGAGCGCCATCTGGTCCGAGCACACGAACACGGCGGTGGGCGGCTCGGGCAGCGCCAGCAGCTCGGCCATCTGCCGGCCGGCCCCCGTTTCGTGGAGGCCGCCGTAACGGACGTACTCCGGCGGAACCCGCAGGCCCGCCGCGGTCATCGCCGAGCGGTAGCCCGCCACCCGGGCGCTGCTGCACATCTTGCGGCGGTAGCCGGCGATCACCGCGATCCGCCGGTGCCCGAGCTCGATGAGATGCTCCACCGCGCTCACGCCGCCCTGCCAGTTCGTGGCGCCGACGGACGGCACGCCGGGCGGCGGATCGAGCACCGGGTCGATCATCACGTACGGGATCCCGTGCTGCTCCAGCCACGCGTACTGGGTGGCGTGCAGCTCCGCCAGGTTGAACAGCACCCCGGCCGACCCCCGGGCGCACAGCCGGTCCAGCCAGCCGCGCTCCGGCTGGCCGCCGCGCGACCTGGTGAGGGCCGCGGAGACGACCACGCTGACCCCGGCCTCGTGCGCCGCCTCCTCCGCGCCGTGCAGCACCGCGCCCGACCAGGGGGCGTCCAGCCGGTGCACCACCAGATCGATCATGGCCGGCGGGCTCCCGGCCGCGTAGCGCGGACGGCGCACATAGCCGAGCCGGTCGAGGACCTCGGTGACCCGGCGGCGGGTCTCCGGGGCGACGTCTTCCCGGCCGTTGGCCACCTTGGAGGCGGTGGGCACCGAGACCCCGGCCTCCCTGGCGATCACGGCCAGGGTCGGCCCCCCGGCCCCTGAGGGACGGACCATGACGAAACCCCTTTCGCCCGCCAACTCCCCGGTGTTCTTCGAAATTGTTGACGCCGGCTCACCGCGACGTGGACCGGATAGTAAACGCTTCCTACGTTAATGCGGGAGGGTGTCACTGTGAAGTGCCGGGGAGTGGCCGGGGAAGGACCGGCGTTTCGAAAGGGGCTGCTCGAAATACCGAACGACGCCGTCGGTGTCATGCCGCCGGGGGCAATTCCCGCGTTCTCGGAAAAGCCGCGATTTCCCGCTCGGTGGGTCACCTTGTACCGAATCCATGGCCGGCCCGCATTCCGCGGGACCGGGCCCGGCCGGCGGGCACGCGCGGAACGGCCGGCCGGCAGGCGTCGTCAGAGCGCGGCGTCGATCCGCGCGAGCTGCTCGGGCGAGAGCTCCAGGTCGGCGGCCGCCGCCGAGTCGCGCGCCGTCTCCGGTCGGCTGGAGCCGGGGATCGGGATCACCACGGGCGAGGTGGCCAGCATCCAGGCGAGGCAGACCCGCTGCGGGCTGACCGACAGCTCCGCGGCCACCTCGGTGAACGCCGAGTGCCGGGCGCCCAGTTCACCGGCGTTCGTGATGCCGCCGAGCGGGCTCCAGGGCAGGAACGCGATGCCCATCTCGGTGCACAGGTCCAGCTCGGGGCGGCTGGAGAGGAAGGCGGGCGAGTACTGGTTCTGCACGCTCACCAGCCGGCCGCCCAGGACGTCGTTGGCGAGCCGGATCTGCGCCGGGTCGGCATTGGAGATCCCGGCCATGAGGATCTTGCCCTCGTCCAGCAGCTCGGCGAGCGCGCCGACCGATTCCTCGTAGGGCACACCCGGGTCCGGCCGGTGGAACTGGTACAGGCCGATCGCCTCCACGCCCAGCCGCTTCAGGGACTGCTCGCAGGCGCGCTTGAGGTACTCGGGCCGGCCGTCCCTGGTCCAGGACCCGTCCCCGGGCCGCAGGTGGCCGCCCTTGGTGGCGACCAGCACCCCCGACCCCGCGTCGTGGGTCGCCAGCGCCCGGGCGACCAGGGACTCGTTGTGGCCGACCTCGTCGGCGCCTATGTGGTAGGCGTCGGCGGTGTCGATGAGCGTGACCCCGGCATCCAGTGCGGCGTGCACGGCCGCGATGGAGCGGGCCTCGTCCGGCCTGCCCTCGATCGACATGGGCATGGCGCCCAGTCCGATCGCGCTGACCTGCACGGAACCGATGCGGCGAGTCTGCATGGCGGAACGGCCTCTCTTCGCACTTCGTGGAGTGCGCCCCGGGCGGGGCGCACTCCGATCGTCGCCCGACCCCATACATCTGTCCAATAGAAGAAATCGTTCCGACTCATCGCGTAGCCTCATGAATCGTGGAGCTGAGGCATCTCGAGTACTTCGTCGCCGTCGCCGAGGAGCGGCACTTCACCCGTGCCGCGGACCGGTTGCTGGTCTCGCAGTCCGGGCTGTCGGCGTCGGTCCGCGCGCTCGAACGCGAGCTGGGCGCCCGCCTCTTCCTGCGCAACACCCGCAGCGTGGAGCTGACCGAGGCCGGCCGCGCGCTGCTGGGGGAGGCCCGCCGCACGCTGGCCGGAATGCGGGCGGCGCGCGAGGCGGTGGCCGCCGTCCAGGGCCTGCTGAGCGGCACCCTGGCCATCGGCAGCGAGCAGTGCATCGGCGGTGTCAACGTCTCCGAGGTGCTGGCCGGCTTCCGCACCCGCTACCCGGGCGTGGAGATCCGGCTGCGGCAGGCGGGCTCGCAGTTCCTGGCCGAGGACGTGGCCGCCGGGCGCCTCGACCTGGCGTTCGTCGCGCTGTGCGGGCGGCGCCCGCCCCAGGGCGTGCGCACGCTGCCGCTGACCGCCGAGCCCCTGGTGCTGGTGTGCCCGCCCGGCCATCCGCTGGGCGGCGGCGACCGCGTCGGCTGGGCGGAGCTCGGCGGTGAGACGTTCGTCGACTTCGCGCCCGACTGGGGCGCCCGCGCGCTGTCGGACGCGGCGTTCGCCGAGCGCGGCGTGCGGCGCACGGTGGCCCTGGAGGTCAACGACGTGCACAGCCTGCTCGACCTGGTGGGGCACGGCCTCGGCGTCGCCCTCGTGCCCGAGCACATCACGCGCAAGCCGCAGGCCGCCGCCCTGCCGCTGGTCCGGCTGCCCGCCGACTCGACCCCCGTGTGGACCGCGTCGGTCGCCGCCCCCGCCCCCGACCGGACCGGCCCGGCGGCCCAGCGGCTGCTGGACCTCGTCCCCGGCCTGTCCGCGCCCGGTCCGGTCCGGGCGGCCTGACCCGTTCCCGAAGCCGCCGCCCAACTGCCGGGCGGCGGCCGCCCGTTCTCCTGTTTCGAAAATTATCGGCGGCGCCGGAGGACTCACGTCCGCCCCGCCGCACGCCTACCGTGTGCCTCAGCGCTGCCGCGCCGTGTCCTCCCCACCAGCTCACCGCCGACGGCGGGAGCCTGAGCATGCGAACGGAGCCGCCGCCATGCCCGGACCCCACACGTCCGACCACAACAGGCCGAGAGGAGGGCCGCCGCGGCGCGCCTGGCTGCTCGTGGCGGCGCTCTGCCTCGGCCTGCTCACCCCCTTCCTGACCGCCCCGGCCGCCCAGGCCGCGCCGGTCACCGTCCTCAACGGCACCCAGTTCACCGATCCGGCCGGCAACCCGGTGCACGCCCACGGCGGCGGCATCATCAAGGTCGGCGGCTACTACTACTGGTTCGGCGAGAACCGGCAGGAGGGCAACAACGCATTCCGTTACGTCTCCGCCTACCGGTCCACCGACCTGCGGACCTGGGAATTCCGCAACCATGTGCTCACCCAGGCGTCCGACCCCGAACTCCAGGTCGCCAACATCGAGCGCCCCAAGGTCATGTACAACGAGGCCACCGGGCAGTTCGTGATGTGGATGCACAAGGAGAACGGCCAGGACTACAGCGAGGCCAGGGCCGCCGTGGCCGTCTCCGACACCGTGGACGGCGACTACACCTGGCAGGGCAGCTTCCGCCCGCTGGGCCACATGTCGCGCGACATCACCGTGTTCGTCGACGACGACGGCACCGGTTACATGGCCTCCGCCGCCCGGGAGAACTACGACCTGCACATCTACCGGCTGACCGACGACTACACGGACGTCGAGAGCCTGGTCGCCAACCCCTGGCCCGGCGGCCACCGCGAGGCGCCGGCACTGTTCAAGCGCAACGGCGTCTACTTCATGCTCACCTCCGGCGCCACCGGCTGGTCGCCCAACCAGCAGCGGTACGCCACCTCCACCAGCCTGAGCAGCGGCTGGAGTTCCATGCAGAACGTCGGTGACTCCACCGCCTATGGCTCGCAGACCGCCTGGGTGCTCCCCATCCAGGGCACCTCGGGCACCTCCTACCTGTATCTCGGCGACCGCTGGGGCAACTCCATCGGCGGCCTGGTCAACGACTCCCGTTACGTGTGGCTGCCGCTGACCTTCCCCACCGACCGCAGCCTGAGCATGAGCTGGGCGCCGGAGCTGACCATCGACACCGCCGCCGGCACGGTCCGGGCGACGGGCGGCCCGTACGAGACGCTGACCGCCCGCCACTCCGGCAAGTGCGTGGACATCCCCAGCCAGTCCCACGCCATCGGCCAGCAGGCCGCGCAGTACACCTGCAACGGCGGCGGGAACCAGCGGTTCTGGGCCCGCGACGCCGGCGGCGGCTACGTCCAGCTCGTCACCCGGCACAGTTCCCTGTGCCTGGCGGCGGCCGGCGGCTCCACCGCCGACGGCGCGGCCGTCATGCAGGCCGTCTGCGGCAACGGGCCGGAGCAGCAGTGGCGGCTGACCGACGCCGGCGACGGCTACGTCCGCGTCACCGCCCGGCACAGCGGGAAGTGCCTGGACGTCTCCGACGAGTCCACCGCCGACAGCGCCCGCCTCATCCAGTACGCCTGCTCCGGCGCGGCGCACCAGAGCTTCCGGCGGGCGACGGTGTGACCCGGCGGCGAACGGTCAGCAGCAGCAGGCCCACGACGACGAGCCCGACTCCCGTCCAGGCCACGCCGCCCAGCCGTTCGCCGACCACCACGACACCCAGCGCCGCGGCCACCACGGGCTCGAACAGGCTCAGCGTGGTCGCGGCGCTCACCGACACCCGGGCCAGCCCCGCCCCGAACAGCACATAGGCCAGCCACATGGGCACCACCGCCAGATACGCCGCGACGACCAGTCCGCGCCGTTCGCCGACCAGCGCGCCGCCGGTCGCCGCGAACACGGGCAGCAGCACGGTGGCGCCCAGCCCGAACAGCGCGCCCATCGAGCCGCGCGAGGAGTGCCCGCCCCGGATGATGCGCGCGCCGTAGTAGGCGTAGGCCGCGTACGCGGCACCGGCCACCAGGCCGAGGGCTACGCCCGGGCCCGTCCGGTCGCCGCCCGCGCCGCCGTCCCCGGTCAGCACGAGCGCGGCACAGCCCAGCGCCGCGCAGCCGGTGGCGGCCAGCCAGCGGCGGGTCAGGCGCGTGCCGTCCAGCAGCCGTTCCAGCAGCGCCGCGAAGACCGGCGCGCAGCCCAGGCTGACCACCGTGCCCACGGCGACTCCCGCCCAGGCCATGGAGGTGTAGAAGGCGAGTGGGTAGACGACCACGCCCAGCGCGCCGAGCAGCGCGCAGCGCAGCACCTCGGGCCCGCCGCGCAGCACGGCGAGCGCCGAACGGCCGGCCACGGCGAGCGTGAGCAGCCCGCCGACGCCCATCGTTGCCGCGCCTATGGACAGGGCCGAGGCACCGGCGGGCGCGTAGCTGGCCGCGGTGCCGGTGGTGCCCCACAGTGCCGAGGCGGCCAGGACCAGCGGCGCGCCGGAGCGGGGGCCCGCCGAGGCGGGCAGGGGGGAGGAGATGACAGAAGAAGACATGATGCGAAGGCGTCCTGCTCCGTTGAGATCCGTGACGAAATTCGGTTCACAGGGAGAGGGCGCGCCCGGCGCCGGCCCGGGTCATGGCAGAGCAGGACCGGTGGCCGGTGCGGTGGGCCGGTGGCGAACGAAACGCGGGCCGCGCGCCCTCAGCGGGCGGACGGCGGCGGCGTAACGGCGTGCCAGTAGGACGATCGCATGACAGGCAGCGTAGCGGACCCGGCCGGTGTCTCAGGCGAGGGGTGCCTCCGCGCACCACTCGCGCAGCAACGCGGCCAGCTCGGCCGGCCGTTCCTCGTGCAGATAGTGTCCGCACCCCTCCCACAGCACGACCCGGGACGCCGGGTGGCGCAGCGTGGTGCGCTCCCACGCGGCCGCGGCCGGGGAGGAGTGCACGGCGAGCGAGGGGCAATCCCGGTGCCGCAGATACTCCTCGGCGGCCGGCCGCAGGCCGAAGGCGCCCGGCGCCAGGTACATCGCCTCCCGGTAGCGGACCAGCACGTCGGTGTCCATGGCCGCCATCAGCCGCTCGTGTCGCTCCCTGACGGCGGGCGGAGTGGTTTCGGAGAACGCGCCGCGCACGAACCGCAGCGCCCAGTCGGTGCCCTCGCGGCGCAGCGCCTCCTGCTCGGCGGGCAGCCGTGCCGCCTCGGCGGCGTCGCCGCCGTAGGCGGTGGCGATGGCCACGACGGACCGCACCAGCCCCGGATGCTCCACGGCAAGCGCTGTCACCACCTGCCCGCCCATGGAGTGACCGACGGCGACCACCGGCCCGGTGCCCAACTCCCGCAGCCAGCCCGCGAGATCGGCCGCCACGTCCCGGGGCGCGCTGCGGTCCGGTCGGTCGGGGGTCTCCCCGTGGCCCGGCAGATCCGGTATCAGCACCCGGTGGTACGGGGCGAGCAGCGGCAGGTGCGCGGCCCAGTCCTCGCGGTCGCTGCCCCAGCCGTGGACCAGCAGCAGCGGGGGGCCGGCGGGGCTGGGTGGCGGACCCGAGTCCACCGCGGCGGGTCGGAACGTCCTGGGCACGGGCATGATCCTGCTCCCTCGGCCGAAGGTGGTACCCGGGCGGCGATGCCGAGTTGGTAAGCGATTTCCATCGCCGGGGAGAAGCATAGCCCCGGGCGCGGCCAGTGGCCGCAGGGGCGGGAGAGACGTTCAGTCGCCGGCCCGGCCCACCGCGTCGAGCGCCCCCTCCAGGGCAAAGGTGGCGGCGCCCAGGCTGACCGGGTTGACCTGGATGGGGCTGAGCACGATCTCGGTGCTCTCCAGCGGGCGGCGCAGCGCGTGACGGGTGACCGCCTCGCGCGCCTGCTCCAGCAGCGGGCCGCCGAGCTGCCTGGCGACCCAGCCGGTCAGCACGATGATCTCCGGATCGAGCAGGTTGACGAGGTCGGCCAGGGCGGCGCCGAGATGGCCGGCGGTCGTTCGCAGCGTCCGGGCGGCCACCGGGTCGTCCTCGTCCAGGGCCCGCGCGAGGCGGGCGAGGGTCGCGGTCTGGTCGTCGGCGGCCAGCATCGGGCTGTCCGGGCTGATCTCGCGCAGGCTCCGCATGATGCCGGGGGCGCCGATGTAGGACTCCACACAGCCGCGCCGCCCGCAGTGGCAGGGCCGCCCGTCCAGGACCAGCAGGGTGTGGCCCCATTCGCCCGCGCTGTTGGACACGCCGCGGTGCATCGTGCCACCGAGGGCGATGCCGGTGCCCACTCCGGTGCCGAGATTGACCACCAGGACGTCGTCCCGGCCCCGCGCCGCCCCGAACCACAGCTCCGCGATGAGGCAGGCGCGCATCGGGTTGTCCAGGTAGAGCCGGTAGGGGACCTGCTCGGCCAGCAGGTCGAGCAGGGGCACGCCGTGCCAGTCCCAGTTGGCCGCGAAGACGGAGACGCCGCCCTCGCGGTCCACCATGCCCGGCATGGTGATGCCCGCACCCAGCACCGGCCCGGCGGCGGCGCGGTCGGCCGCCGCGCGCACGGCCCCGGCGATGCGCCGCACGAGCGCGGCCGGCTCGTGGTCGCCCGGCCGCAGCTCCTCGTGCGCGTGGCCCAGCACGCTCAGCGCGAGATCGACGACCTCGACATGGACATAGGTCTCGGCGACATCGACGCCGATCAGCGCGCCGCCCCGCGGGTTGACGGCGAGCAGCCCGCGCGGCCGTCCGCCGCCGGAGTCCTCGAACCCGGCGTCCACCAGCATGCCCTGGTCGATGAGCTCGCCCACGAGCGTGGCCACGGTGGCCAGGCTCAGCCCGGTCGCCGCGGCCAGCCGCGGCCGGGAGGCCGGCGACTCGGCGATGGCCTGGCGCAGGACGCGGTAACGGTTGGCGGTGCGGATGTCGCGCGAGGTGCGCCTCACCTCACTCCCCGCTGCCGTCCTTGCCCTTCCTGCGGAACCAGCGTCGTTTCCGCTGACCACCGGACCGCTGCCGACGGCCCCCCGAGCCGTATATCCAGCCGGCCGGCGGCTCCTCGGAGCGCCAGGGCTGCGGGGCGGGCCCGCCGTCCTTCCAGCGCTCCTGAAGCATGCGCGTCCGGGCTGTCGGCTCGCGTACCTCGGCACCGCGTACGAAGCTCTCGTCCAGCACGACGTCGTCCCACTCGTCGCGCCGGGGAGCGTCCTCGCCGCTCGGCTCCGTCCCCATGAGCTGCCTCCCGTCCACGAATCGGTGCGCGGATCCACCGCGAGGTGAACGCCCCGCGGCGCTCGGTGGTTCCTGACCAGCCGTGGCGCCCCGGGCGTCACCGTACCGAAGATCGCCTACGAACGCGTGTCCGAGGCAGAGATACTCCGCTGCTCCTTGCGCGAGGCCATGAGGCTGGTCACCGTCGTGACCGCCAGCACCGCGCAGATCACGCCCAGCGAGACGAAGGTGTGGATCTCCGGGACGTGCACCCCGGACTCGTGCAGCGCGTGGAGCATCAGCTTCACGCCGATGAAGCCGAGGATGATGGACAGCCCGTAGGACAGGTGGACCAGCTTCTCCAGCAGACCGCCGATCAGGAAGTAGAGCTGGCGCAGGCCCATCAGCGCGAAGGCGTTGGCGGTGAAGACGATGTAGGCGTCCTCGGTGAGCCCGAAGATGGCCGGGATGGAGTCGAGCGCGAACAGGATGTCCGTGCTGCCGATGGCCAGCATCACGATCAGCATCGGCGTGATGAGACGGCGGCCGTTCTCCCGGATCAGCAGCTTGGTGCCGTGATAGCGGTCGGCGGTCGGGAAGCGCCTCTCGACCATCTTCAGGAAGCGGTTCTCCTCGTACTCCTCTTCCTCCTCGTGGCTCCGCGCCTCCTTGATGAGCTTCCACGCGGTCCAGATGAGGAAGGCGCCGAAGATGTAGAAGACCCAGGAGAAGCTGGCGATCAGCGCGGCGCCCGCGGCGATGAAGGCGGCCCGCAGCACCAGGGCGATGAGCACGCCGATCAGCAGCACCCTGGCCTGGTACTGCGCCGGCACCGCGAACTTCGTCATGATCAGCACGAAGACGAAGAGGTTGTCGACGCTCAGGGACTTCTCCGTGACATAGCCCGCGAAGAACTCACTCGACGGCTGCCCGCCCTCCAGCACCAGCAGCCCGATGCCGAACAGCACGGCCAGGACGATCCAGATGATGGTCCACGTCCCGGCCTCCCGGAGCGACACTTCATGGGGCTTGCGCCCGAAGAAGAAGTCGACGGCGATGAGTGCGCACAGCACTGCCACCGTGAGCACCCACATGGTCAACGAGACGTCCACTGTTCCTCCGGTCTTCCGACTCCGTGCTGTGAATTCCTTGGCGCGGCCGGCCGGGAGCCCGCTAGGGTCCCGCTGCATGACAGCGCCGGCCACCGCTCATCCCCGATTCGCCGAGGCCCTGTCCCGCCTGGGACTGGGTGACGTCGAGATCCGTGCCTTTCCCGAGGCAACGCGAACCGCGGCCCAGGCGGCCGAGGCGATCGGATGCAAGCTTAATGGAATAGTAAAGTCGCTGGTGTTCGAGGCGGATAAGGAACCGGTTCTGGTGCTGATGGACGGCGCCTCCCGGGTGGACACCGAACGAGTGGCGGCCGAGCTCGGCGCGCAGCGCGTGCGCCGGGCCTCCGCCGACGTCGTCCGCGCCGCCACCGGCTACGCCATCGGGGGCGTGCCGCCCTTCGGCCACCTCACGCCCCTGCGCACGCTGGCCGACCGCGGCCTGCTCGGCCAGGACGTCGTCTGGGGGGCGGCGGGCACCCCGCACACCGTGTTCCCGCTCGCCCCCGCCACGCTGATCGCGCACGCCGGTGCCCGGCTGGTGGACGTCGCCGAACGCGTCCGATGACGCCGCTGGTGGTGGCCGCGGTGCTGGCGGCGGCCATCGCCCATGCCGCGTGGAACGCCCTGGCGCACGGCATACGGGACCAGGTCGTCGCGTTCGCGCTGATCGGCGCCGCGGACACGGTCTGCGGGCTGGCCATCGCGGCGGTCGCGCCGTTCCCCGCCGCGGGCGCCTGGCCCTGGCTGCTGCTCTCGGCGGCCCTGCACATCGGCTACCAACTGCTGTCGATGCGCTCCTTCCGGCTCGGCGACTTCGGCCAGGTGTACCCGGTCGCGCGCGGCACCGCGCCGCTCCTGGTGACGCTGCTCGCCATCGTCCTCATCGACGAACACCCCGGCGCCTGGGGCACCGCGGGCATCGTCGCGGCGTGCTCGGGGCTGGCCGCGCTCGCCCTGTGGGGGGTCCGCGGCCCCGGCGCCCGCCCGGGCGCCCCGCCCTGCTGGCCGCCATGGCCACCGGTGTGGCCATCGCCGCCTACACGGTCGTCGACGGCGTGGGGGTCCGCGCCGCAGACACGGCCCTGGGCTACACCGGCTGGCTGATCGCCCTCCAGGGTCCGGTCATCCCGCTGCTCGCCCTGGCCGCCCGGGGCCGCGACCTGTTCGCGCAACTGCGCCCGGCCGCCGCGGCCGGACTGGTCGCGAGCGCCCTGTCGACCGCCGCCTACGGGCTGGTGCTGTGGGCGCAGACCAGGGCGCCGCTGGCGCCCGTCGCCGCGCTGCGCGAGTCCAGCGTCGTCGTCGGCGCGGTGCTGTTCAAGGAACGCTTCGGCGCCCCTCGTGTCGCCGCCTCCGCGCTGCTGGCGGCGGGCATCGCCCTGATTCACCGGCGGCTGAAACACGTCGCCCACAAGCGAAAACCGGGTGCCCGGCCGGGGCGGCGCCGGGCAGGATCGCTTCTCATGGAGCAACCTGCCGCGGGGCTGCGGATATACCGTGACATTTTCCGGATACCGGGCGCCCGGGGCTTCGTCGCGGCCAGCCTCATCGGCCGCATGCCCATGTCGATGCTCTCGCTGAGCACCGTGTTCCTCATCACGCATGTGACCGACAGCTACGCCGCCGCCGGCTCGGTCGCCGCCGGGGGAGCGCTGTGCTACGCCGTCGTCGTTCCGCAACTCGGCTACGCCTTCGACCGGTTCGGCCAGCGCCGGGTACTGCGCCCCCTCGCGCTCGCCTTCGCGGCGGCCGGGGCGCTGTTCGTGCTCGCGGCCCAGGCGGACGCGCCGCTGTGGGCGCTCTTCGCGGCCGGCGCCGCCTTCGGCGGGGCGATGCCGCCGCTGGCCGCCCTGGTCCGCGCCCGATGGAGCCACCTGGCGGGCGGCGATCCCACCGGCACGCTGCTGAAGTCGTCCTACTCCTTCGAGTCCGTGGCCGACGAGCTGATCTTCGTCGTCGGCCCGCTGCTCGTGGCCGCGGTGGTGCTGATCCACCCGGCGGGCGGCGTCGTCGCCGTGGTCCTCCTCGGCACCATCGGCAGCCTGCTGCTGGCCGCCCAGCACCGCACCGAGCCGCCGGTGCTGCCGCGCCGGACCACCGGCGGCCGGGCGCTGTCCGTGGCCGGGCTGCGGGTGATGTGCGGGGTGTACGTGTTCACCGCCGCGATGTTCGCCGGCTGGGAGCTGAGCACCATGGCGTTCATCGACGAGCACGGGCAGACCTGGATGGTCGGCGGCGTGATGGCCACCTACGCGCTGGGCAGCGCGATCGGCGGCGTGTGGTACGGCGTGCGGAACTGGCGCCTGCCGCTGGACCGCCGGTTCCTGCTCGCCATGGCGGCCGTGGTGGTGGGCGTCGGACCGCTGTGGGCCATGCCGTCGGTCGCCGCGCTGTGGGCGTTCTCGCTGTTCTCCGGCTTCCTCATCGCGCCGACCATCATCGCCGGGTACAGCCTCGTCCGGCAGGGCGTGCCCGCCGAGACGCTCACCGAGGGCATGGCCTGGCTGTCCACCGCGGTGGGTCTCGGCAGGGCGCTGGGCGTCCTGACGGCGGGCCTGGTCATCGAGTCCCACGGGCCGCGCTGGGGTTACGCGTTCACCCTGGCCTGCGGCTGCGCCGGCCTCGCCGTCGGCGTGCTCGGCCTTCGCCAGCTCAGGGCCCTGGCCACCACCGAGCTCACGCGCGCGGCCTGATCACATAGGACTCCCCGGCCCGGGTGGCGAACTCGGCCACGCCCGGCGCCGGCCGGGTCACTTCGACGGGAGTTCCGCCCTCGCCGGCGACCGTCACGTCGGCCGCCGTGCGGATCCGGGCCGGCCGGCCCAGGCGCGAGGAGAGCCGCGCCTCGGTCAGCGCACCGCCCGACCACTCCAGGGCCACCTCGAAGCCGCCGCGCCCGAGCAGGCCGCGCACCCGGCCCGCGGGCAGCGCGCCGGGCAGGGCGGGCAGCAGCCGCAGCTCGTCCGTGTGGCTCTGCAGCAGCCACTCGGTGATGCCGGCGGTCGCGCCGAAGTTCCCGTCGATCTGGAACGGCGGGTGCAGGTCGAAGAGGTTCGGCGCGGTCCGCTCCGGGGTGAGCTGGTCCGACAGCAGCTTGAACGAGCGGTCGCCCTCGGCCAGTCGCGCCCAGAAGTTGATCTTCCAGCCCAGCGACCAGCCCGTCCCCGCGTCGCCGCGCTGTTCCAGGGTGACCCGCGCCGCCTCGAACAGCTCCGGGGTGTCCTGGGTGATCTGGTTGCTGGGGTGCAGCCCGTACAGGTGGGAGATGTGCCGGTGGTTCTGCTCGGGCGCGCCGGCGTCCCAGTCCTGCTGCCACTCCTGCAACTGGCCCTGGGCCCCCACCCGCATCGGCGGCAGCCGCTTGGCGGCCGCGGCCGCCTCGGCCCGCAACCGGGGGTCGACGTCCAGCACTTGGGCCGCCCCGCACACCGCGCCGAACAGGTCCCGCAGGATCTGGCCGTCCATCGTGGGGCCCGCGCACAGCGTGCCGCCGTCGCCCGGGTGGTGCGCGTTCTCCGGCGAGACGGAGGGGCAGGTGACCAGGTGGCCGCTGTCGGGGTCGGGCACCAGCGTGTCCAGGAAGAAGCGCGCGGCCCCGGCCAGCACCGGGTAGTGCTCGCGCAGCGCCGCCACGTCCCCGGTGAAGCGGTAGTGCTCCCAGACCGACATCGCCAGCCAGGCGCCGCCGGTCGGCCACATGCCCCAGAACGCGCCGTCCGTGGGCGCGGTGCCGCGCCAGGCATCGGTGTTGTGGTGGGCCACCCAGCCGCGCGCCCCGTAGCTGTCGCGCGCGGTGCGGGCGCCGGCCACCAGCAGGTCCCTCAGCAGCGCGAACAGCGGTTCCCAGCAGTCCAGGAGGTTGGCCGGGGCGGCGGGCCAGTAGTTCATCTCCGTGTTGATGTTGATCGTGAACTTGCATCCCCACGGCGGGTCGGTGAGGTCGTTCCACAGCCCCTGGAGGTTCGCCGGCTGGCAGCCGGGCCGGGAGCTGGAGATCAGCAGATAGCGGCCGAACTGGAAGTACAACGCGGCCAGTTGGGGGTCGTCCCCGGCGGCGAAGCCGGCCACCCGCTCGTCGGTGGGCAGCGCGGCCGCCGCGGTGGCCGGGATCTCCAGATCCGCCCGCCCGAACAGCGCCTCGTAGTCGGCCACATGGCGTCCGCGCAGCTCGGCGTAGGGGCGCGCGGCGGCGCCCGCGAGGTCGCGGTCCGCGCGCGCCCGGGGATCGGCGCTCAGATCCTGCCAGTTGACGTAGTTGGTGCCCGCCGAGATCAGCAGGGTCACGGCGTCGGCGTCCGTCACCCGCAGCCGGCCGTCGCACGAGGCGGCCTTTCCACCTTCGGCGGCGGCCCGCACCAGCGCGGTGAAACGCACGCGACCCGCCACCCCGTTCGCGTCCTCGCCGCGCCCCGTCAGCGCGACGGTCGCGTCGTCGGGGGAGGAGACGCCGGTGCCCAGCGGGCTGTCCAGGGTGGCGGTGAAGGTGATCGCGCCCGGCGTGTCGGCCGTCAGCCGCACGACGATGACCTGGTCGGCGGCGCTGGCGAAGACCTCGCGCCGGTGGCGCACGCCGGCGCGCGTGAACTCGACGGAGTGCACGGCGGTGGTCAGATCCAACTCGCGGCGGTAGTCGTCGACTTCCGTTGACCCGCCCGCGCTGTCGAACGACAGTCGCAGGCTGCCCACCGGCTGGTACTGCGGCTGCTTGACCGGGACGCCCATGAAGTCGTCGTCGACGAGCCGCTGCGCCGCGTCCCACTCGCCGGCGAACACCAGCCGCCGGATCTCCGGCAGCGCCTTGAGCGCCCGGGGGTTGTCGAAGACGTGCGGGCCGCCCGCCCACACGGTGTCCTCGTTGAGCTGGAGCTCCTCCGATGCCGTTCCGCCGTAGACCATCGCGCCCAGCCGGCCGTTGCCGACGGGGAGCGCCTCCAGCCACTCCCGGGCCGGACGGGGATACCAGAGTCGGTGTGAGGACGCGGTCACGGCGTGCGGGCCTTTCGACACGGTGGGAAACGGCCAGCCGGAAGGGATCTGATCGGCGTTGCGAACAATATTCGGCTGTGAGTGGATCCTGCCACTTCCGGGCTGTCCGGACGAGATCGGGACGGCGATGGGCCCCGGGGGCGGCTAGACGCCGACGCGCTCCAGGGGCAGATCCGCCCAGACGACGTGGCCGCGGCCGGCGTCGCGCGGACGCACGCCCCAGACCGTGGCCAGGGCGCAGACCAGCAACAGGCCCCGCCCGCTCTCTTCTTCCTCGCCGGCCAGCCGCACGGAGTGCTGGGGACCCACCCCGTCGCTGGCCACGGCGACGCGCAGCAGCGAGTCCAGCAACTGGAGCTCGCAGCCCACGGTCTCGCTGTCGGTGTGCCGCAGTGCGTTGGTGACCAGCTCGGATATGACGAGCTGCGCGTTGTCGCAGATCTCGCGGGGCGCACGCCACTCCGCGAGCTGCTGACGTATGCGTCTTCGCGCTTCGGCCGCCGAGGTGTCCACGGCCGGCAGGCGAAAGCGGAGCCGCTCATTCCGAGCCGCGGGAGTCTCATACCGCGCCAGGGACTGGGCGTGCGAAGAGGAAGCCACCCTCCTACTGTGCTCGGTGTCCCTCTCATCCGGCAAGAGCCAAGCTGCAATTTTCAGAATCGTCGATGTCAGTCTGTCGGATCCGCTGACGGCATGGCACACTTCTTGTCCATGGCAGCAGTTGGAGGGGCGGGGTAGTGGCGAGCGGACAGGCGAGTGGAGCGGCAACGGTGCTGCGGCTCGTCCTCGGCAAGCGGCTCCAGGACCTGCGCGAAGCGGCCGGGATCTCCTTCGAGGAGGCGGCCCGCGCGCTCGACGTCACACACGCCACCATCCGGCGGATGGAGAAGGCGCAAGTCGGGCTCAAGGTCCCGTATGTGGAGAAGCTTCTGCGGATCTTCGGCGTCACCGAGCAGCGGGAGATCGACGCCTTCCTCGGCCTGGTCCGGGAGGCCAACCAGCCCGGCTGGTGGCACCGTTACCGCGACGTCCTGCCCGAGTGGTTCACCGCGTTCGTCAGCCTGGAGGCCGAGGCCGACCAGATCCGCGCCTATGAACCGCACTACGTCCCCGGGCTGTTGCAGACCGAGGCGTACGCCGCCACCGTGCTCCGCGCGGGAATGCCGCACGCCCCCGCCGCCGAGATCGACCGGCTCGTCGCGCTCCGCCTGGCGCGTCAGGAGCTGCTCACCCGCGAGAAGCCCCCACTGCTGTGGGTGGTCATGGACGAGACCGTGCTGCGTCGGCCCATCGGCCGGCCCGACGTCATGCGCGCCCAGATCTCCCGGCTGATCGAAGCCACCGCCTCTCCCCGGGTGCGGCTTCAGGTCATGCCGTTCTCCGCAGGGCCCCATCCGGCGATGTACGGGCCCTTCCACCTCTTCCGGTTCCCCCTGCCGGAGCTGTCCGACGTCGCGTGTGCGGAAAGCCTGGTCGGCGCCGCGTACTTCGACCAGCGCGACGACGTGTCCGGCTTCCGGGAGGCACTGGACCGGATGTGCGCGCAAGCCGCGCCAGTGCACCGCACCGAGGCCATCCTCAGTGCTATTGGCAAGGAGATCTGAACCATGGATCGCATCTACAACGGCATGCCCGCCAAGCTGCTCGGGACGGAAGGATGGCGCAAGCCATGGAGCGGCGGCAACGGCGGGAGCTGTGTCGAGGCCATGAAACTGCGGGACGGCCGTGTGGCGTTGCGCCAGTCGACGGATCCGGACGGTCCCGTGCTGATCTGCTCGCACCTCGAAATACAGAGATTCATCCAGGGAGTGAAGTCCGGAGCCGCGGACTTCCTGCTCGTTTGACCGCGCCAGGGGAAAGGCACGGTGTCCGCCCACGGGGGGGCGGACACCGTGCCTGTACGACACGGACACAGAGACGGAGCATGGTGTGACCGACGAGGGCTTCACGGCCGAACAGATCGACACCAGCAGGCCGCATCCGGCGCGGATGTACGACTACTACCTCGGCGGCCAGGACAACTACGAGGTGGACCGCGCGGCGGCCGAGCGTGTGATCGAGGCGCTCCCGGACATCCGGCTGGCCGCCAGGGAGAACCGCAGCTTCCTGCACCGCGCGACCAAGATGGTCGTCGGGCGGGGGATACGCCAGATCATCGACATCGGGACGGGCATTCCCACCTCGCCCAACACTCATGAGATAGCGCGCTCGGTCGAGCCGAAGGTGCGCGTGACGTACGTGGACAACGACCCCATCGTCGCCACCTACGCCGGCGCCAAGCTGATCAACGACGGCAACGCCGCCTTCGCGCTCGGGGATCTGCGCGACCCCAAGTCGGTGCTCGACCACCCCGCCATCACCCAGCTCATCGACTTCGACGAGCCGGTGGCACTGCTGCTCGTGGCCATCCTGCACTTCATCGAGGACTCCGCCGACCCGGCGGGGATCGTGGCGACCCTGACCGAGCCGCTGCCCCCGGGAAGCTGCCTGGTACTGAGCCACGCCACCCTCGACTTTCACCGCGCCGACCAGATCGCGGCGGTGCGCGAGGTGTACCGGGGCGCGACAGCCACGCTCAACCTGCGGCCGCGCGACCAGGTCATGGCGTTCTTCGAGGGGTTCGACCTGATCGACCCGCCGGGGCTGGTCCAGCCGCCGTTCTGGGCCCCGGAGGCGCCGGTGCCCGACGACCCCATGCTGCACGGACTCGGCTTCTACTGCGGAGTCGGCGTCAAGCGCTGAGGCCGCACCGGGCGGTGGGGACGCGGCTCCCCACCGCCCGGGAGCGCCCTCAGGAGCCGGTCACCTCGCGGAAGGCGAGGGAGAACTCGGCGGCAGCCACGTTCAGTACATACTGCGGCAGCGGGCCGGGTCCGCACGACTGGCTGCCGATGCCGTGCTGGGCGTGGTCGATGTTCACCCACACCGTGTCGCCCGGCACTAGATCGGTGGTGTGCTCGGCGGCGTCGAGCTCGGCGCTGGTCCACCGGCGCGCGGTGAACCAGAACGGCGCCGAACCCGCCGTGACCCGCAGCCCCCCGCCGTCGTCGGCGCGCAGCTCGGCCCAGCGCACATCGGACCGGGCGCCGTTCTCCTGTGGCCGCACATACGGCGTCTGCAACGCGTCGACCGGCATCGCGTAGCGGCCGAGGCGGGAGGCGGCCCGGGTGTCGGGGTACGCCTCGCCGGGGCCGCCGCCATACCAGGACGCCTGCCCGAAGGCGGCCGGAAGCCCGAGGCGGATGCCCAGCCGGGGCAGCGGGCAGGACCACTCGCCCTCCGGGGTGACCGTCACCGTCAGCCGCAGCTCGTCTTCGCTCGCCGTCCACCGGTAGTCGGCGCGCAGGCCCAGATTTGAGGCGGCCGGCGCGACCCTCGTCCGCACGGTGAGCGCGTCGCCGTCCGTGGCGACGCCGTCGATCCGGTGCCGCATCCGGTGCAGGCCCAGCTCGGCCCAGCGCGGGCCGTACCGCAAGTCGGCCTGCCAGGCCGCGCCCATGTCGTTGTCCGTCGGGGCGCGCCAGACGTCCAGGCGCACCGGCTCGTCGAGCGTGATCCCGCCCAGCCTGACCAGCGCCCCGCTGGCCGGGTCGAAGAGGCCGCGGCCGAGCGCGATGCCGTCGGCGCCGCGACTCGGGGCCACGGCACCGCCGGCGGGTGCCGGCCGGGGCGCGGCCTTGACGGCCGACTGGCCCCAGGCCACGACGTGTCCGGCGGCCGCCCACGGGGTGTCGTGGGCAAGGACGGCACGCACCGTCCAGACGGCCTCGCCCTCGCCCCCGGCGGCGGGCGGAGCGGGCAGCTTCACCTCGGCGGACGCGCCCGGAGCCAGCGCGGGAACGGTCAGCGGACCGCTCGCCACCGCCTCGCCGTCGATCTCGTGGACCCACTCGAAGGCGAGGTGCGACAGGTCGGCGAAGTCGTGCCCGTTGGTGATGGTGACGGTGCCCGCGGCCGGGTCGCCGGTGATGCGGACCGGCTCGATGACCTTCTTGTACTCGATCAGGCCGGGCGAGGGGGTGCGGTCGGGGAAGAGCAGGCCGTCGCAGACGAAGTTCCCGTCGTGCAGCTCCTCGCCGAAGTCGCCGCCGTAGCCGAAGTAGACGCGCCCGTCCGGCGTCCGCCGCGGCAGGCCGTGGTCGATCCACTCCCAGACGAAGCCGCCCTGGAGGCGCTCGTAGGTCTCGAACAGCCGCTGGTACTCGGAGAGTCCGCCCGGGCCGTTGCCCATCGCGTGGGCGTACTCGCACAGGATGAACGGCAGCGAGCGCCGGTGCGCGTCCAGCTCCGGGTCGGCCAGCGGCTCCTCCTCGCGGCGGCCGATCAGCTCCACCTCGGCGTGGGGCGCGTACATCCGGGAGTAGAAGTCGCTGTCGGGGTAGTCGTAGTCGTTCTCGTAGTGCACCGCGCGCGACGGGTCGCGGTCGCGGATCCAAGCGGCCATGGCCGAGAGACCGGCGCCGGCGCCGCACTCGTTGCCCAGCGACCAGATGACCACCGACGGGCGGTTCTTGTCGCGCTCGACCATGCGCTGCGCGCGGTCGACCAGGGCGGGGGTGAAGCGCTCGTCGGCGACCGGGTTGCCGCGCCAGTCCTCGAAGAAGCAGAAGCCGTGGGTCTCCAGGTCGCACTCGTCGATGACCCACAGACCCAGCTCGTCGCACAGGTCGAGGAACGCCGGGTGCGGCGGGTAGTGGCTGGTGCGGACGGCGTTGATGTTGTGCCGCTTCATCAGCAGGATGTCCTCGCGCATGGTGTCGAGGTCCAACGCCCGCCCGGTCTCCGGGTGGAACTCGTGCCGGTTCACTCCGCGGAACAGGATCGGCCGCCCGTTCGCCTTGAACACCCCGTCCTCGACGCCGACGGTGCGGAAGCCTATGCGGAGCGGTATCCGCTCGCCCTCGGTGTCCAGTTCGCCGTCGTAGAGGCGGGGCGTTTCGGCCGTCCACGGCTCGACCGGGGCGGTGGCCTCCTCGCCGGTGGCCAGGTCCAGGCCGAGTTCGGGCACGGTGACGCGGCCGGGCACGTCGCAGTCCACGCGCAGGGTGCCGGTGCCGGTGGTGTGGTCGTAGCCGGCGTGCACGAAGAAGTCGGCGGGCGAGTGCTCGGGACGGTGCAGCAGGGTGACGTCCCGGAAGATGCCGGGCAGCCACCACATGTCCTGGTCCTCCAGGTAGGACCCGGCCGACCACTGGTGCACGCGCACGGCCAGCACGTTGCCGCGCTCCCGCAGCAGATGGCCCACGGCGAACTCGTGCGGCAGGCGGCTGCCCTGGAAGGTGCCCAGCTCCTGCCCGTTCAGCCACACCCGGGCCGCGGACTCCACGCCGTCGAAACGCAGCACGCACTCGCCGGCGGCCGGCCAGTCGGCGGGCAGGTCGAAGACGCGGCGGTGGTCGCCGGTCGGGTTCTCGGTAGGGACCCGCGGCGGGTCCACGGGGAAGGGGTAGTTCACGTTGGTGTAGGCCGGAGCGCCGTGGCCCTGGAGCACCCAGTGGCCGGGCACGGTCACCTCCTGCCAGCCGGCGGTGTCGGCGTCGTCCGCGGTGAAGCCGGTGTCCGCGCCCTCGGCGGTGCCCGAGAGGCGGAACGCCCAGGCACCGTTGAGAGACAGCCGGGCGGCATCGGACGCGGAGTACCAGGCGCGGGCGGGGAGCGCGCCGCTGCCGGGGGAGGGGTCCTCGTAGTAGGGGAGCCGCGCGTCCTCGGACCGGGTGTCCATGTGCCTCCTCTGACGTGCCGGCGCGGGCGCCGGATCGTGCCGTGGTGTGTTGATATCTGTTCTTCGTTGTTCGAACACGCTAGAGGTTGGGTCTGCTTCGGACAACCCCTGGGGAAAGTGGGTTGTCCGGATTTCGTCACCCCTCCCGCGTCACCTCCCGCGGTGGTCGGTCGTTCGTGTTCGTGAAGGCGTAACACCCTTGGCATGGACGCGACTTGGTGGGGGTAAGGCGCCCATGCGCCACTTGTCCCCCCACTGACCTTCCTTGGGAGGTTCCATGAAACCGCGCCGTCTTCTGACGGCGGTCGCCACCGCGGCCGTCGCCGTCGGCGTATCCGCGCTCGGCCCCGCCACGGCCGCGGCCACGGAGACCCCGTCCGCCGCCGTCGCCTATGTGGCCCTGGGCGATTCCTACTCCTCCGGCGTCGGCGCCGGAAGCTACGACAGCGCCAGCGGCGACTGCCGCCGCAGCACCGTCGCCTATCCGGAGCTGTGGGCCGACCGGAACGCCCCCACGTCGTTCGCGTTCACCGCCTGCTCCGGAGCCACGACCACCGACGTTCTCAACGATCAGTTGGGCCCGCTGGACGCCGGCACCACCCTGGTGACCATCAGCATCGGCGGCAACGACGCCGGCTTCGCGGACACGATGCAGACCTGTGTGCTCCAGGGCACCGACGCCTGTCTGTCCGCCGTGGCCACGGCCAACAGCTACATCACCAACACCCTGCCCGGCCGGCTCGACGCGACCTACGAGGCCATCCGCACCCGGGCGCCCAACGCGCAGGTGGTCGTGCTGGGTTACCCGCGCATGTACGAGCTCAACGGCAGTTGTGTCCTCGGCATCAGCGAGGAGTCCCGGGCCGCGATCAACGGCGCCGCGGACCACCTCAGCGAGGTGACCAGCAAGCGGGCGGCGGACCACGGCTTCGCCTACGGCGACGTGCGTCCGGCGTTCACCGGGCACGAGATCTGCTCGGGCGACGAGTGGCTGCACAGTGTCACCCTGCCCATCGAGGACTCCTACCACCCCACCGCCGCCGGCCAGTCCGGCGGTTACTACCCGGTGCTGGAGACCCTGGCCTGACGCCCGGCCCGCCGCTCAGTCCCGGCCGCCGCCCTCGTCGCCCCGCGCGGAGACCAGGGCGGCGGCCGGATCGCTCTCCGCCGGCCCGGCGGGCCACCAGCGGCCCCGCGACTTGCGGAACGGCCACCACCGGCCGTCGGGCCCGCACCGGATCTGCGTGTCCTCGCCCACCACGGTCCAGCGATTGCCCGAACCGCGCAGCGCGGGACGGGACTCCTCGTCCTCCCAGGCTGCGGCCAGCGCCTCCCGCGCCCGCCCGGGCACCGGGAGCTCCGCGTCCTCCAGTACGGCCAGCGCCGCACGCTCGCCGAACCGCCAGGCGCCGGCGGCCATTTCGAGCTCGCGAGCCGAGCGCGCACAACCGGCGGCCAGCCGCCCGGCAATGCGCGCCGGGGCTCCACCCGCCGCCATCCGGACCGCGTCCTCCCACTCGCTGAGCGGAGCGGGCGGCTCCTGCGCCGCGTGCCCGGGCGCCAGCGCGGCGGCGAGCAACCGCCGGGCCCGGGCGGCGGTGTTCGCCACCAGGAACTCCAGCGCCGTCACATCCAGGCCGGGCGCCGGCGGCGTACCGCCGCCCAGCGCTGGCCCGGCGCCCGGCTCCTCGACGAGCGGGGGCGGGGCGGGCAGCGCAAGGGGCGCCGTCGCGAACCGCGCGTACGCCTCGGCGGCCGGCACCCCAGCCGGGACGGGCGCGCGCGCCGGCTCCGCCCGCGCGGCACTGCGCCGTTGCAACTCCTCGATCAACTCCCGCTCCCCGCGCCCGCGCAGCAGCAACAGCACGAACGGGTCGGTGTCCAGCAGCCGCGCCACCTGGTAGCACAGGGCGGCGGTGTGCGCGCAGTGGTCCCATTCGCCGCACTCGCAGGAGGCCTCCAGGTCGCTGATGCCGGGCAGCAGGTCCACGCCCGCCGCCGCAGCGTCCTCCACGAGACGCGGCGGCATGTCCCGGTCGAGCAGCGCGGCGATGTGCCCGCCCTCGCTCGCCACGGTCTCCAGCAGCCGGTCCCACTCGGGCCCCGTCAGCCGGCGCAGCAGCACGTCGGCGCGGTGCTGCGTGCCGTCGGTGGCCCGCACGACGGCGGTCAGCCGCCCCGGCCGGACCGAGACCGCGCCGACGGCGCCGCCCCGCGCGTGGCGCCGGCCCTGCCGGAGCCGTTCGCCGTCCAGCGCGGTGTCCTCCAGCGCCTTGAGCCAGCTCTGGCCCCACCAGGTCACCGCGAAACCGCGCCCGCGCGCGGGCGGCAGCGCGTCGAAGACCAGTTCGTCGGAGGTCGCTCGGTTCATCGTTCTCTCCCCAGGCGCTCCGCCCCGCGCAGGGCCACGAGGTCGGCGAGTTCGGCGTCGGACAGTTCGGTCAGTGCGGCCTCGCCGGAGCCGAGCACCGCGTCGGCCAGCGCCCGTTTGCGCTCCAGCATGGCCGCGATGCGGTCCTCGATCGTGCCCTCGGCGATGAGCCGGTGGACCTGCACGGGGCGGTCCTGGCCGATCCGGTAGGCGCGGTCGGTGGCCTGCGACTCGACGGCCGGATTCCACCAGCGGTCGAAGTGCACCACGTGCTCGGCGCGGGTGAGGTTGAGCCCGGTGCCCGCCGCCTTGAGGGAAAGCAGGAAGACCGGTACCTCGCCGGCGGAGAAGCTGCGGACCATCTCCTCGCGCCGGGGCACCGGCGTCCCGCCGTGCAGCAGGAGGCTGCGCACGCCCCGTGCGGTCAGATGCGTCTCCAGCAGCCGCGCCATCCGCACGTACTGGGTGAACACCAGCACGCTCGCGCCCTCGGCCAGGATCGACTCCAGCAGTTCGTCGAACAGCTCCAGCTTTCCCGAACGGCCGGGCAGCCTCGGGCTGTCCTCCTTGAGGAACTGCGCGGGGTGGTTGCAGATCTGCTTGAGCGAGGTCAGCAGCTTCACCACCAGGCCGCGCCGGGCCAGGCCGTCCGCGTCCGACACGGCGGCCAGTCCCTCGCGGACCACGGCCTCGTACAGCCCCGCCTGCTCCGCGGTGAGCGCGACGGCGCGGTCCGTCTCGGTCTTGGGCGGCAGTTCGGGCGCGATGCCGGGATCGGACTTGCGGCGGCGCAGCAGGAACGGCCGGATCAGCCGCGCCAGCCGCTCGGCCGCCACGGGGTCGGCGCCGCTCTCCACCGCGTCCGCGTACCGCGTCCGGAAGGTGGCCAGCCGGCCGAGCAGGCCGGGAGTGGTCCAGTCGAGGACCGCCCACAGTTCGGAGAGGTTGTTCTCCACTGGGGTGCCGGTGAGTGCGACCCGGGCCCGGCCCGGGATGGCGCGCAGTTGGCGGGCGGTCGCGGAGTGGGGGTTCTTCACGTGCTGGGCCTCGTCCGCGACCACCAGGGACCAGTCGGCCGCCGCGGCCAGCGCGGCGGCGTCGCGGCGCATCGTGCCGTAGGTCGTCAGCACGAACTCGTCCCCGGCGAGATCCGAGAGGTCGCGGGCGGCGGCGTGATAGCGGCGCACCGGAGTGCCGGGCGCGAACGCCGCGATCTCCCGCTGCCAGTTGCCGAGCAGCGAGGCCGGGCAGACCACCAGAGTGGGGCCCGCCGTCCCGGGGGACGACTGCCGGTGCAGGTGGAGCCCGATCAGCGTGATCGTCTTGCCCAGTCCCATGTCGTCGGCCAGGCAGCCGCCGAGCCCCAGTGACGTCATCCGGTGCAGCCAGTTCAGGCCGCGCAACTGGTAGTCGCGCAACGTGGCGGCGAGCGCCGGGGGTTGTGCGACCGGCTCGGCGACGCGTTCGGGGTCGGACAACTGGTCGCGCACCGTCGCGAGCCAGCCGGTCGCCGTGACCTCGACCCGTTCCCCGGCGACCTCCGCGCTGCCGGTGAGCGCCGCGCCGAGCGCGTCCAGCGCGCCGATCTTGAGGTCCTGCCGCTCCTGGGCCCGGCGCATCTCCTCGGGGGCCACCAGCACCCACTGGTCACGCAGCCGCACCACGGGGCGGCCGGCCTCCGCGAGCCGGTCGAGCTCCTCGCGGGTCAGCTCGGTGCCGCCCACGGCGAACCGCCAGTCGAACGCGAGCAGGGCGCCGGGGGAGAGGAACGACGGCAGCGCCGACTCCGGCCGCTCCGGGCCCCCGTCGGCCTCGCCCGGCCCGACCATCGCGCGCGCCGTCAGGCCGCGCGCCAACTGCCGTGGCCAGTGCACCTCCAGACCCGCCGCCGTCAGCGCGCGGGCGACCGGCGCGCCCAGCAGTTCGCCGATCTCCTCGTCGGCCAGTTCGACCGCGTCCGGCACGGCCGCGGTGAGCAGCGGCGTCAGCGGCTCCCACGCGGCCGCCGCGCGGCGCAGGGTGAGGAGCGCGTCGGTGCGGGCGCGCGGCCCGAACGCGCCGGCCGCCGGGGACGTGCCCGCCCACACATCGGCGGCGTCGGCGACCGCGGTGGGATCGCTGAGACTGTGCAGTTGGAGCACCGCCCGGAACCGCGGCCCCGGCCCGAGCGCCGCCTCCGTAAGCCCTCGCACCTCCACGCGCAGCGACAGGCGGACCCCGGCGTCGTGCCCGGCCGCCACGCCCTCCGCCCAGGGGCGCTGTTCCGGCAGCCGGCGCGGGGGCCGGGCCGCGAACGCGGGCCCCCCGGTGGCGAGCGCGGCGGCCGGGGTGCGCGGCAGCGTGTCGGCGACCGCGTCGAGGAACGCCCGCAGCAGCGCCTCGGGGCGGGGCAGCAGCGGCCCGCCGTCGTCCGCGGTGTCCGGCAGCGGCACGGCGTGCGCGTGTGGCGGCATGGCGTCGGCCAGTGCCCGCAACCGGTCGGCGTCGGCGGCGTCCAGCGGGCCGAGCCGCCAGGCGTCGTGGTCGGTCGCGGTGAGACCGGGCAACAGACGGCCGCGCGCGGCGAGTTGAAGGGCCAGCACGGCGGCGGCGCCCCAGCATGCCGCGGCGCCGTCCGCGCCCGCCGTGGCCCTGGCCCGGGTCAGCACGGGCAGCGCCACGCCGATCGGCAGGACGACGGCCGGGAGGCTCTGGGTGCGCACCGAGCCGTCCGGGCCGGGCAGGGCGACGGTCAGCTCCTCGTCCGGCTCCTCGCCGGGCACCGGGGACTCGCCGTCCGGGCGCCAGAAGGCGACCCGCGAGGCGCGCGGCGGGTCGGCGGGCAGGAAGACGGCCGCGCAGGCGGTCAGGGCGGAGATCTGGGCGGGGGTGGCCGGGCTCGTTGTCACGCGCTGACGCACTCCTCAAATTTGACTAGTCGTGTTGCGACGGCGAGGGTACCTCAACCCCGCCCCGTTCCGGAAACGATGACTGCAAAGCGGGGCGAACCCACCCATGGATAGGGGGGTTGAGTACACCCCCGGCCCGGGGGCTGCGGCCATGGTGCTCACCGGCCGGTCATTCCAGGGTTGGACGCAGAACTTCATCCATCAGCCCCGGAGACGACATGCCCCAGGCTCCCGCCGCCCCAGCCCCACCGCGCCTCAGGACCAAACCGGCGGAGGAATTCTCCCCGCTGCTGCGGCAGATAAAGGGGCAGGAACTGCTCGGCCGGCGCACCGGCTGGTACGCGGCGGGCCTCACCGTCAACTTCGCCGTGCTCGCCGCGCTGGTCTCCGGTGTGCTGCTGGTGGGCGACTCCTGGTGGACACTGCTGCTGGCCGTGCCGCTCGCGCTCTTCTCCACCCGCACCGCGTTCTACGGCCATGACGCCGGACACTCGCAGATAGCCTCCTCCCGCCGGATCAACCGCGGGCTCGGGCTGTTCCTGGGCAACCTGCTGCTGGGCATGAGCTCGGCCTGGTGGAACGACAAGCACAACAAGCACCACGCCAACCCCAACCACCTCGACAAGGACCCCGACGTCGGGGAGGGCGTCCTGGTGTGGACCCAGGCCCAGGCGGCCAGGCGCGCCGGATTCAACCGCTGGCTCACCCGGAACCAGGCGTGGCTCTTCTTCCCGCTGCTGACGCTGGAGGGCATCGCGCTCAAGGTCGCCAGCGTGCGGATGGTGCTCTCCGCCGAGGGCTGGGAGCGCCAGGGCCGCGCCCGCGTCGTGGAGGGCCTGCTGCTGCTCGGCCACTACATCGGGTACGTCGCGTTGCTCGGCGCGGCCATGGGGCCGGGCAAGGCCGTGCTCTTCGCGCTGATCCACCAGGCCCTCTTCGGCCTCCACCTGGGCTGCGTCTTCGCGCCCAATCACAAGGGCATGGAGATGCCCGACCCGGAGAGCGCCGAGCGCTGGGGCCACCTGCGCCGCCAGGTGCTCACCTCGCGCAACGTGCACGGCAGCCCGCTGACCGACTGGATGATGGGCGGCCTCAACTACCAGATCGAGCACCACCTCTTCCCCAGCATGCCCCGGCCGCACCTGCGGCTCGCCCAGCCCCTGGTCCGCGAGTACTGCCGGGAGATCGGGCTGTCGTACGCGGAGACCGACCTGATCGACTCCTACCGGCAGGCGCTGCGGCACATGCACGACGTCGGCGCCCCGCTCCGCCAGGGTTGACGCGGCCCGGGCGGTTCGTCCCGGAACGGTGGACACTGGAGATTCGTTCACTTATCGGGGCGGCGAGCGCCGCCGCGAAGGAGGTGTCCCGATGTCCCGTGGCGCGAAGATCGCGATCGGCGCGGTGGGCGTGGGCCTTGTGCTGTGGGCCCTGACCAACTTCTGGATCGCGGCGTTGGTGATGATCGGTGTCCCTGCCGCCGCCTTCCTGCTGCTCGACCCGGCGCAGCGGCGCCGGCTGCGGCGGGTCGGGCGCAAGGAGCTCGGCCGCTGACCGTCGTGGGGCCGGCCCCTCACCCCGCCGAAAGGGCGAGGTGAGGGGCCGGCCTCTTGCCGCTCCCTGTCTCCGTGTTCGGTTCTCGCCCGCTTATGCGACCCGGTGGCGGGGCTGACCAGAGGAAACGGTACGGTCCCTTCCGGATAGCGGTACCGCACGGGTGGTTGCCGACAGCCACTTACTGGGGAAGGCTGACACAGCAGTGGCCTTACGAGAAGGGGGAGCTGGGGATGGCACTGAGCACCACGCTTGACTGGCTGCTGGACGATCTGGCACAGCGGCTGCCGCACGTGCGGCACGTTCTGCTCCTGTCGAGCGACGGCCTGGTCACCTCGGTCAGCCGGGGGCTGAAGCGGAGCAGCGCCGAGCATCTGGCGGCCGTGGCCTCGGGGTTGCACAGTCTCGCCAAGGGCGTCGGAGAGCATTTCCGGTCCGGTGGGGTCCGCCAGACGATGATCGAGTTCGATGACGGTGTGCTGTTCGTGACCGCGGCGGGCGACGGTAGCTGCCTGTGCGTGCTCGCCGGGGCGGACGCGGACATCGGGCAGGTGGGGTACGAGATGACCCTCCTGGTGAACAAGGTGGGCGAGCACATGGGGCTGGCGGCGCGGGACCTGCTCTGATCGCGCTCGGCAGCCAATTCATTACTCAGAGTTGCCAAAGCGGGGGCTTCGCGGCTACGGTGATTACAGACAGTAATCGCCGCTGCTGTGAGGAGACCCATCATGCCCGTGCAGAACACCGAGGCCGCCCGGCGCCCCGACACCGTCGTCACCGCGCGCCGGGCCGCCAGGGAACTGGGCCTCGCGCCCGGCGAGTTCGACGCCGCGGTGCGGCTGGAGCAGATCCCCACGGTCGGCTCCGCCGTCCCCTGGCAGCGCAAGGTGCCGCGCGCCGAGCTCGACCGGCTCCGCACCGGCGCGTTCTCCTCCGCGGCGCTGCGTGAGCGGGCCCCGTTGGTCCATGCCGCCGGCGGCGCCGAACTGCTGGGCATCGGCCCGGCCCGCTTCGCCCGGCTCGCCCGCGCCGGATGTTTCAGCCCGGTCGACGTCCGGCTCAATCGCCATCGCGTGCTCGTCTGGCGCTACGCCGCGGCCGAGCTGCGGGCGTTCGGCGAGCGGTCCCCTGCACTGCTCGCCGGGCCACTTCCCGAGGAGCTGAGGCGCACCCTGCTCCGGTGCGAGGACCGGCGGCCGCGCCGCTGGCGGGCCCGCCGCACCACCCTGCTCGCACGGCAGGTCGCCGACCCGTGGCAGCGGGCCGCGGTGTCGGCGGCCGTCCTGGAGCCGCCCGCGCTGGAGGCCGAGGTGCCGGACCTCGGGGAGCGGGCCCGGCTGCAGCGGCTGCGCCCACCGCTGATCGCGCCCCGCCTGGTCGAGTACCAATGGGACATCGTGGGTCACCTGCTGACGGCCACGGAGCCCGAGGAGGTCCGCTGGTATCGCGCGGGCCTGGCCCGCGCCCTGCGCGCCGCACGCGAGACCGGCCCCAGTGACTCCTAGAACTGGCCGACGTCGATGACCTTGATCACGGCGCGTCCCTCCGCGTCCGAGGCGGTCAGATCCACCTCGGCCGAGATACCCCAGTCGTGGTCGCCGGCCGGGTCGGCGAACGTCTGGCGCACCCGCCACAGCCCGTCCTCGGGACGCTCCTCGATATGCAGCAGGCGTGGCCCCCGGGCGTCGGGCCCGGTGCCCAGCTCGTCGTACTCCTCCCAGTAGCCCTCCAGGGCGGTGGCCCACGCCTCGGCGTCCCAGCCGCCCTCGGCGTCCAGCTCGCCCAGTTCGTCGGTGCGGTCCAGTGCCGCCAGCTCCACCCGGCGGAACAGGGCGTTGCGCACCAGCACCCGGAAGGCCCGCGCGTTGGCGGTGACCGGCCGCACCTGGTCGGCGCGCTCCTGGGCCTCCGAGGCGTCCTCCGCCTCGGGGTTGGCGAGCTGCTCCCACTCGTCCAGCAGGCTGGAGTCCACCTGGCGGACCAGCTCCCCGAGCCAGGCGGTGATGTCCTGGAAGTCCTCGGACTTCAGGTCCTCCGGCACGGTGTGCTCCAGAGCCTTGTAGGCCCCGGCCAGATAGCGCAGCACGATGCCCTCGGTGCGCGCCAGCTCGTAGTACGAGACGAACTCGGAGAAAGTCATGGCCCGTTCGTACATGTCACGCACGACGGACTTCGGAGACAGCGGATGATCGCCGACCCATGGGTGGCTCTTGCGGTACAGACCGAAGGCGTGGAAGAGCAGCTCGTCCAGGGGCCGGGGGTGGCTGATGTCCATCAGCCGCTCCATCCGCTCCTCGTACTCGACGCCCTCGGCCTTCATCGCGGCGACGGCCTCCCCCCGCGCCTTGTTCTGCTGGGCGGCCAGGATCTGCCGGGGATCGTCCAGCGTGGACTCCACCACGGAGACCATGTCCAGCGCATAGGAAGGAGATTCGGGATCGAGCAGCTCGAACGCGGCCAGCGCGAACGTGGACAGCGGCTGGTTGAGCGCGAAGTCGGCCTGGAGGTCGACCGTCAGCCGCACGATGCGGCCCTGCGGGTCCGGCTCGTCCAGCCGCTCCACGATCCCGCCGTCCAGCAGCGAGCGGTAGATGGCGATGGCCCGCCGGATGTGCCGAAGCTGCTGCTTGCGGGGCTCGTGGTTGTCCTCCAGCAGCCTCCGCATCGCGTCGAAGGCGTTCCCCGGCCGCGCGATGACCGCCAGCAGCATCGCGTGCGTCACGCGGAACCGGGAGGTCAGCGGCTCCGGATCGGCGGCGATCAGCTTCTGGAAGGTGTCCTCGCTCCAGTTGACGAAGCCCTCGGGCGCCTTCTTGCGGACCACCTTGCGGCGCTTCTTCGGGTCGTCCCCGGCCTTGGCCAGGGCCTTCTCGTTCTCCACGACATGGTCGGGCGCCTGCGCCACCACGAACCCGGAGGTGTCGAAGCCCGCCCGCCCGGCACGCCCGGCGATCTGGTGGAACTCCCGGGCCCGCAGCACCCGGACCCGGGTGCCGTCGTACTTGGTGAGCGCCGTGAACAGCACCGTGCGGATCGGGACGTTGACGCCGACGCCGAGGGTGTCGGTGCCGCAGATCACCTTCAGCAGCCCCGCCTGCGCCAGCTTCTCCACCAGCCGCCGGTACTTCGGCAGCATCCCCGCGTGGTGCACGCCGATCCCGTGCCGTACATAGCGCGACAGGTTCCTGCCGAACTTCGTGGTGAACCGGAAGTTGCCGATCAGCGCGGCGATCTCGTCCTTCTCGGCGCGGGTGCACATGTTGATGCTCGTCAGCGCCTGTGCCCGCTCCACCGCCTGGGCCTGCGTGAAGTGCACGATGTAGACCGGTGCCTGATGGGTCTCCAGCAGCTCCGTCAGCGTCTCGGTCAGCGGCGTCGCGCGGTACTCGTAGCTCAGCGGCACGGGCCGGGTGGCCGAGCGCACCACGGCGGTCGGCCGTCCGGTGCGCCGCGTCAGATCCTCCTCGAAGCGGGACATGTCGCCGAGCGTCGCGGACATCAGGACGAACTGAGCCTGCGGCAGCTCCAGCAGCGGGATTTGCCACGCCCAGCCCCGGTCCGGCTCGGCGTAGAAGTGGAACTCGTCCATCACCACCTGGCCGACGTCGGCCTCCGCGCCGTCCCGCAGCGCGATCGAGGCCAGCACCTCGGCGGTGCAGCAGATCACCGGGGCGTCGGCGTTGACGGAGGCGTCGCCGGTGAGCATGCCGACGTTCTCGGTGCCGAAGAGCTTGCACAGGTCGAAGAACTTCTCGGAGACCAGGGCCTTGATCGGCGCCGTGTAGAACGTCACCTCGTCCCGGGCCAGGGCCGCGAAGTGGGCGCCGGCTGCCACGAGGGACTTGCCGGATCCGGTGGGCGTGGACAGGACGACGTTCGTCCCGGAGACCACTTCGATCAGCGCCTCCTCCTGCGCGGGATACAGCGAGATCCCGCGCTCGCCGGCCCACGACACGAAGGCGTCGAAAAGGGCGTCGGGGTCGCTGTCGGTCGGCATCTGATCGATAAGGGTCACCGCTCCATACTGCCCGCAACCGGCCCCGGATTGGGAACCGGCCCGTCGTCCGAAGATCGCGTGGCACTACGCTGTCCCGCCTACGGGGAAGTTGAGAACCGAAGAAGGGGCGGGCGCAGCCATGATGGGACCGGCGCACTCACTGTCGGGAGCGATGGCCTGGCTGGGGGTGGGCGCGGCGGCTGCGGCGGCGGACCACGCCATGCCCTGGCCCGTGCTCCTGGTGGGTACCTTGATCTGCGCGGGCGCCGCGCTCGCACCCGACCTGGACCAGAAGTCGGCGACCATTTCCCGAGCCTTCGGGCCCATATCGAAGATGCTGGCGGGCATCATCGACAAGCTCTCCGAGGCCGTCTACAACGCCACCCGGGGCAAGGGCGAGAGGCGCCGCACCGGGGGCCACCGCACCCTCACCCATACGTGGGTGTGGGCCGTGGCCATCGGCGCGGGCTTCTCCTTCGCGGCGATCACCTGGGGCCGCTGGGCCGTGCTGGTCACGCTCTTCATCCATGTGGTGCTCGCCGTGGAGGGGCTGCTGTGGCGAATGGCCCGGGTCTCCAGCGACGTCCTCGTCTGGCTCTTGGGCGCGACCAGCGCCTGGCTGTTGGCCGCGGTGCTCGATGAGCCGGGCAACGGCTCCGACTGGCTGTTCGAGAGCGAGCCCTATCTGTGGCTCGGGCTGCCCATCGTGCTCGGCTCGGTCGTGCACACACTGGGCGACGCGCTGACGATCTCCGGCTGCCCGATGCTGTGGCCGCTGCCCATCGCGGGCAAGCGCTGGTACTCGATCGGCACCCCGCGCTTCATGCGCTTCCGGGCCGGCGCCTGGGTGGAGAACAGGGTGCTGATGCCGGCATTCATGGTGATAGGCGCCGCCAGCGGCGTGGGGGCCGTCGTCCTGACGGCCTGAGAATGAGTGTTCACCACGGGTGCCCCGCCGTGATTCACCGTCACGCCTCCGGACGAGCGGGAGATCGCGGATCGGGGTCGCTGCGCTCCGGATTCCGGTCCGCGAGCGGCGTATCGGGTGACGAGTCGCGGCGTGAGCCGTCCTGCGCCCCGCGCCGAGCGTCCAGCTCGCGAGAAGGCTCATCGCCTCAGGTCACCGTCGTGGAGCCCGGCTACTTCCGCACCGACTTCCTCACCACGGACTCCCTCGCGCTGCCGGCCGAGACGACCGGCGGCTTCGCGGGCAGCCGGGAGATGACGCGCAACCATCCGGAGCCCCAGGGCAGCCAGCTCGGCGACCCTGTCAGTGCCCGTTTTTGAAGTCGCTGAAGTGATCTTCGGAGAGGGCTAGCCTTGCGGTGTGGCTGGAGGTGACGGGCCGTTGCCTGTCCGGTACTGCCCGGCCTGCGGCGGACGGCTTCGGTCTGATGTCGGCCCGAGGGCCCGGTTCTGTTCGGCGGTGTGTCGAGATCCAGGCAGTGGCATCGGGCCCGTCGGGTGCGAGCCCGGGTTGCGGCTTTGCGGGACGAGCGGGACGCGGCGGAGTGTCCGGTGTGCGGGACGTGTTGGACGCCGGGTCTGGAGCATCCGGCCGGGACGGTCTACTGCTCGGCCAGGTGCCGCACGAGGGCTTGGCGGCACCGACAGGAAGCGTTCAGAACAGCGTCTCAGTGACGATGATATGAACGGTCTGTTTATTCAGGTCCGACCGAGTTTGACCGAGTTGACGCCGTGTCTTGTTGACGATCTCGCGACGGGTGGACTCTCAGCTTGAGCAGGGGATCGGGTCCCCCTCGCGGCCCGGAGTGCCGCACCCAGTCCCCTCGGGATGGTGATCACCATGCCCACGAAGATCGGTCAGGTTACCCAGCAGCGTTATGACGAGATCATCGCCGGAGACCGTCAGCTGGTCGCCCAGATGGGGCGGGCCCAGTTCACCATTGGCGACCACGCACTGGAGACCGAGCCGATGCGGCCTCAAGGCGGCTCGACGGCTCGTGCCGACGAGTTGTTCGGGGTGAACACCTCGTTGCAGATCTATGCCGATGACATCGGGCTGTCGCTGAGCACGGTGCTCAACTACCGGTTCACGGCCCACCGCTGGCCGGCTGATCAGCGCCGCGAGGGCATATCCCACAAGGTCCACACGATCCTGGCGTCGATCCCGGACGCCGCCGAGCGGTTCGAGGCGATCGACCATCCGCCGGTGAACGACCTGACCGGGCTGCGGTGCTGGACGACGAACCTGGCCAAGAAGCACGTCGGCCGGCGCCCGGACAGGCCCGGGACGGTCCAGGAGAAAGTCGAGCGCATCCACGACCTGGCCGCCGACGAAGAGGTCGCGGTCCAAGTGACCACGGATGTCCTGCGCCGGCCGGCGGTGGTCGCGAAGGTCCTGGCCGACACCACCACACGCCAGGCGGTCAACCAGGCCCAGACCACCGAACACCGCACCGAGGTCATGCACAGCCTGGTCCAGGACGATGCGGTCGCGGCGAAGGTGGCTTCCGATGTCCTGAGGCGGCCGGAGGTCGCCGCCCGGGTCGCGGCGGACGACACCGCACGTCACATGGTCAACCGCGCGCAGGCCGACCGCTCCCGCCAGCAGGCCGATGCCTTCCGCCGGGAGTCGCCCGTCGCGCCGACGATCCGGCAGATCGAGCGGACCGAGGAGTTCGTGGACCTGCTCGGCGTCGCCTTCCACCGGTTCGTCCGCGAGGCCGGCAAGGCGGTGCCGAAGATGCGCGACCGCAGCTGGTCCGGCGATGAACGCGAGGTGCTGCTGTCCAACATCGCACGCACCCGCGCAACGCTGGACTGGATCGAAACTGCGGTGGAGACCGGCCAGGTCGACATGGACGAGGAACTGGCCCGCATCCTGCGGGGTGAATAGCGGTGCGCAAACGCTCCCCGACCGCGGAGCGTCACGCCGAACTGATCCGCCTCGCCCTCTTGGAGGCAGCCCCGGCAGGGCTCCCGCTCAAACGCCTGATGGGGGCGTGTGGGCTGAGTGCGTTGTGGCAAACCGGATCTTGTTCGAGCAGCAGTGGGTGATCATCTGGACGGAGGTTCGGGTGTGGTCGCGGACATGAGAGAACGGGCCCCTTGGTAGTGACGCGGTTACGACACCAGCACGACCAAGGAAGCCCGTTGCCTGATCAGTTGAGCAGTATCTCTGCGTATGCGTCCACCGCGGCCACCCCTGGGTGTGACTGCTACGTCCACAGGTTCGGTTCGATCGCTCCGGGACAGCGGGCACGGTGCTATCCGAGTGACATGACGGATGCGGAGTGGGCCGAGGTCCGCGCCGCGATGCCGGTGCCGGCCTGGCTGCTCAAGCAGGGCGGGCGTCCGGAGGCGTACTGCCACCGAGAGATGCTCGACGCTGTGCGCTACCTGGTCGACAACGGCGTGAAGTGGATGGCCATGCCGTTCGACTTCCCGTACTGGCGGGCGGTCTACGACTTCTTCCGCCGCTGGCGGATCTGCGACTACGTGCGTGAACTGCACGAACGCCTCCGCCGCACGGCGAGGGAACGCTCAGGCCGCAGCACCGAGCCCAGTGCGGGAGTCATCGACAGCCACCAGCACTCCGAAACGCTGATCACGTGGGCTGCGATCACGCTCATGACCTGCCGCCTCACCCGGCGCCGCCCAGCCAAGCCGCCGATGACGCCGGGCGACCTCGCGCAAGCGGCCTGATCACATCCCATGGACCGTCGCCGTCAGACGCCGCCGCCCCGGCGTGACAGACCGGCGGCTCAGCCGACGCCGTGGACGACATCGCCGTTCCGCACGGGCCCAGATCTCGACGGCTTCGACGACGTCGTGGCCCAGGTCGGTGAGTTCGAGCTGGTGGCCTCGACTCGCGCGGACCAGCAGAGGGCCGCCCAGGTCCGACTCCAGGCGTTTGAGCTGCATGGTGAGCGTGGAGGGGTGGTTGCCGTGGGTCTACCGACCGCAGGTCGTAGGTGGTGAATTCGAAGAGATCCAGTGGGCGCGTCAGGTGTGGCGTGGAGTTCCCCGGCCCGATTCGTAGGTGAGGACCACGAGTTGAGCGCGGTCCCGGGCGTGGACCTTGGCCATGGCCCGGTTGACGTGCGTCTTCGCGGTCAGTGAGCTGATCACCATGCGGTCCGCGATCTGGTCGTTGGCCAGGCCCTGCGCGACCAGGGCGACGGCCTCGCGTTCGCGTTCAGTAGGGTCGGGGACTGGGAACGGAGCGGAAGCCACCACGCCAGTCCCCGACCCTACTCAGCTACTCTCCGCCAGCGCGGCCACCATGGCGGCGTGGATTTGCGGAAGGTAGGTATCGGCGACCCACGTCGCTAGCTCCTCGTCCGTGAAGGGATAGACCTGCTCCTGCTGGTCCTGGGCCCACGCCACCGGGTCGGCGTCGTAGATGATCTCGCATGAGACCGACCACGAGTCGTCGAACACCTTGCCGATCACGATGCGGTCGCCGAGGTACTCGTCGGGGGCGTCGCTCCCCAGGAAGAGCGAGCCCTCGTCCCAGTCGCCTTCCAGGGTCCGCTCGTCCACCACGTGGCGCCCCTGGACCGTGGTGCTGCCCTCCGCCCATTCGTTGTGGGCGTTCTGGTAAGCCCCGGCGAAGGTTTCCTGCGTTTCGTAGTAGTTCACGCGCAGGTACATGTAGCCGGCGAGGTGGTCATCGGTCACCGACTCGCCCAGGACGTTCGTGTACTCCCACAGCGGCATGTCGAATTCGGTGACGTCGCAGTTCACCACGTTGGTGCTGAAGCCGCCGCCCGCCTCGCCCGCGCCCGGCTCGACCCCGAACGCCCGGATGCCCATGAACTGCCTGATGGCCTCCACGTCGTGCACCGCGCAGGCGTTGTCCCACGCGGAGATGATCCCGCTCGCCGAGGGGGGCAGGGGCGAGGCGTCGTCGCCTGTGCCCCCGGCCGAGCCGCCCGAATCGTCGGACCCGCACGCGGTGATTCCGAAGAGCAACGCGGTGGCCACCGCCCCGGCGAACTTCCCCTGAAACACTCTATGACGACTCGATGCCATTCCTTGCACTCCCTGCACAACTACCGATGTAGGTACTGAGAGCGAGTCTGGCCAGGGCGCTTTCACGGCCCTTTCATGTGCCCGTTGGGCTGTAGAGATCAGCCGGGAAGATGAGCGCCATGTCGGGCGACGTGTCGGCCTCGGACCGGAGGCCCTCCGCGGAGCCGGTGTCGCTGAAGCACAGCAGGCGGGCAGCTTCAGCGCCATGGCGGCCCTGGTGGGTGAGGACGTCGCAGATGTGGCGGAGGCGGTCGAGGTGGGGGATGCCCATCGTCTCGCGCCACTTGGCCTCGCCGATGGCCAGGAGCGACTGGCGGTTGTCGTCGTCGAGGCCAAAGACGCTGGCTACAGGGCGGCGAGGCATCGCCGCCGTCGCGAACGCCGCCACGGCGGACCGCCTCCCGTTCTCGTGAACATCGACATCCCGCTGCGCGGGGTGCCTCACGAAGTCGTGAAGAACTGACTTCACGAGTCGTGGAGAAAGCCAGTCGCCCCACGATCCTATGCCGACCTGGGCTTTCACTTCGAAAACAGGCACTCAGCTTGTTCTTTATCTACCAAGATCTTCCGGGCTTGCCGATGGCCTTGAGGGTTTCGGGGCGTTTGACGGTCTTGCCGACGTCGTAGCGGGGAGCCCGGTGTTTGTTCTTGGCGCCGGGTGGCCGTCCGGGGCCAGTGCCTCGGGGTTGGGGAACACGGGCCGGGCAGGCGAGGTGAGCGCGGATGTTCCTGAACCCCCGGCGGACCCGGGCCGGAGTGAGCCGGTCGGATGTGGTGGGTTTCTCCCAGGGGCGGCGGAGGTCCGCGGCGAGGGGACGGGCGAGCCGGAGCTGGGTGTGAGCGACGATCAGGATCCAGGTCCAGCGGTCCGCGGCCTCGGGAGTACGGAGTTTCGGGGTGGTCCAGCCGAGGGTCTGCTTCGCGAAGCGGAAGGTGTGCTCCAGATCGAAGCGGCGGAGAAATGCCTGCCAGAAGCGGTCCACATCGTCCGGGGTGGCGCCGGTCTTCGAGGACCATAACCACACTGGCGGGGCATTCCGTTCCTTCGACAGATGCTCGACCTTCAACCGCATCAACGTGCCCTCCACCAAGGGGAGTTCACCGTCGTGGTCGAGCCAGGAGGAGCGGTGGGTGAGCCGAGGGTGGACCCGGTCCCACGCCTGAGTTTCGGCCTTGCCGTAGTTGATGGTGTCCGTGACCGTGGTGATTGCGGGCTCGGGCCAGGTCTCCGGCTTGGCAAAGCGGAATTCCGGACCGTGCTTGGGCGGCCGGCCGTTGGTCCCGGGCAGCCGCGGCGGCTTCGGCAGCCGCATCACGCGGTCGGAGCGGACCCTGCCGACCATCTCGACCGGCAGATCGCGCAGGACCCAGGCCAGGCGGGTGACGTCGTAGCCGGCATCGCTCACGATCACGATGGCGGGGTCCCCGGCCTGCCACTGGCCCGCGGCGATGAGCCGCTCGACCACTCCTCGGAGCTGGGCGGCGGTGATCGCGGTCGCGTCGTCCGCTGGTCCAAGCCGTACCGCGTCCAGGATCGCGGTCCAGGACGTGGCCCCGGGCTCCAGCACGGCGACGAAGGAGTAGGGCCAGCCCGGAATGAACTGTGATGCCGTCTTCGCCCGGCCGTAGACATGGCAGAACAGGCGCTCCGCCGAGCACGGCGCGTCCGAGCGAAGCCACGGCGACACATCGACCGCCAGGACCAGGCGCCCGCCGTCGAACCGCGGCAGGGACAGCCCGGCCAACGCCGCCCGCAGCCGGTCGGTGTCGATCCGGCCGTGGTTCAGACCGCCGTACATCGCTCCGTGCCCACGACGATGCTCGGGCAGCAGCGTCAAGTCCACCGGGGACTTCACCGCACCGTCCGCACACAGCACCGCGTCCACCAGCTCGAACAACTCGTCGCGCCGGGCGGTCAGACACTCGTGGAACTTTCCCCGGAAGCGTGACGCTTCCGCGAACGCTTCCCTCTGGACAGCATCAGGCAGCAGACTCACCTCACGGCCTTCGTCGTGGTCACGTGCACCTTGGTCGGAGCACATGATCAGACGAAGGCCGCCCCCATGTCCGGCGAACCCTCAGGTGAGCGACCCAGTTCGAGACACCATTCGAGGCCGGAAGATAAAGAACAAGCTCAGGGGCGCCGCCGCCAGCGCCGCCCTCGTCGAGACGGGCGACGGACCGCACTGCACCAACTCCTCGGCTCGGACTTCTACGCGTACGCCACCTCGAGGGCGAACGCCTCGCGGAGGCCAACGAGGCGGGTCGCGAACTGGCGCACTCGACCGACTTCCCGCAGGCAGCCTGACGCCCCACCACCGATGCGCCACTCATCCGCCCGAGCGCTCGATCCGGAGGACGCGGGTCGCCGCCGCCCCTCCGGGCTCGCTCCCACCAGGCCACCACGCCGCGCGACCGACTGCTTGAACTGCTCGCAGCGGCCTCCCCGTTGGGCAGCCTGACACGGCAGGAGCGGCGCACCCGCGCGGACCGCTCCCTCGCCGGAAAGCACGCCCCGACGCGCGTCGCCCGCCCCCTGCCGGGGACGGGCGACACGTCACGGCCTGACGGAGGCTCCGCTCAGCCGTGCCAGGACTGCCACAGCGCCGCGTACGCGCCCCCGGCCGCCACCAGTTCGTCGTGGCTGCCCAGTTCGCTGATGCGCCCGTCCTCGACCACGGCGATGACATCCGCGTCGTGCGCCGTGTGCAGCCGGTGCGCGATCGCGATCACCGTGCGCCCCTCCAGCACGCGCGCCAGCGACCGTTCCAGATGCCGCGCCGCCCGCGGATCCAGCAGCGATGTCGCCTCGTCGAGCACCAGCGTGTGCGGGTCCGCCAGCACCAGCCGGGCCAGCGCGATCTGCTGCGCCTGCGCCGGGGCGACGCTGAACGCGCCCGAGCCGACCTCGGTGTCCAGCCCGTCGGGCAGCTCCCGCGCCCAGTCGTCCGCGTCCACCGCGGCCAGCGCGGCCCACAGCTCGGCGTCCGAGGCGTCGGTGCGCGCCAGCAGCAGGTTGTCGCGCAGCGGACCGACGAAGACGTGGTGCTCCTGGTTGACCAGGGCCACCTGCTCACGGACGCGTTCGGCCGTCATGTCGGACAACTGCGCGCCGCCGAGCGTGACATCACCGGTGCGCGGCGCGTAGATCCCGGCCAGCAGCCGGCCCAGCGTGGACTTCCCCGCACCCGACGGGCCGACCAGCGCCATCCGGGTCCCCGGCGGAACGGCGAGCGACACCTCGTGCAGCACGTCGGTGCCCGCCAGATACCCGAAACGCACCCGCTCGGCGTTGAGGTGCCGGCCGTCCGGCACCACCGACGCGTCGCCCTCGTCGTCCTCCACCTCGTGCACGCCCACCAGCCGCGCCAGGGACACCTGGGCGACCTGGAGCTCGTCCAGCCAGCGCAGGATCATCCCGACCGGCTCGATCATCATCTGGGCCAGCAGCGCGCCGGTCGTCAACTGCCCGACGCTCAGCCAGTCCTCCAGCACGAACGTGCCGCCGAGAAGCAGCACCCCGCCCAGGATCATCGCGTGGTAGACGTTGATCGCCGGGATCAGGACCGACCGCAGCCAGAGCGTGTACCGCTCCCAGGACGTCCACTCCCCGACCCGCCGCTCCGACAGCTCCACCCGCATGCGCTCCAGCCGGTGCGCCTCGATGGTCCGGCCGGCGTCCACCGTCTCCGCCAGCGCCCCCGCGACCGCGGCATAGCCGGCCGCCTCCGACCGGTAACCCGAGGGCGCCCGCCGGAAGTACCACACGCACGCGGCCAGCAGCACCGGCGCGGCCAGCAGCACGGCCAGCCCGAGCGGCGGCGCCGTCGCCACGATGCCGCCCAGGAGCAGCCCCGCCCACACCACCGCGATAGACATCTGCGGCACGGCCTCGCGCATGGCCTTCGACAGGCGGTCCACATCGGTGTTGATCCGGGCCAGCAGGTCGCCCGTCCCGGCCCGTTCCAGCACCCCCGGCGGCAGGCCGACGGAGCGGACCAGGAAGTCCTCCCGCAGGTCGGCCAGCATCCGCTCGCCCAGCACCGCGCCGCGCAGCCGCACCATGCGCACGAAGAACGCCTGAACCGCCAGGGCGACGGCGAACAGCGCGATCGTCCGCCCCAGATGCAACTGCCGCTCGCCGTTGGCCAGATCCTGGACGACCCGGCCCAGCAGGTAGGGCCCCACCATGGAGGCCACCACGGCGACGGTGTTGACCCCCACCAGTATCAGGAACGCCCGCCGGTGCCGGCGCAGCAACTCCCGTACGTAGCCGCGCACCGTCTCCCGGCCGGCCACCGGCAGCGTCGTCGCGTGTTCGTTGGACGCAGGGTCGTACTCCGGCGGTCGCACGCCGATCATGCGGTCTCCTCGGCAAGTTGGGCGGGTTCGGGCTCGCGCGTGACGACCGCGCGGTACTCGGGCGTGGTCCGCAGCAGTTCCCGGTGCGGTCCGGAGGCGGCGACCGCGCCGTCGTGGACGAAGACCACTCGGTCGGCGCGGTCGAGCAGCAGCGGGCTGGAGGTGAACACCACGGTGGTGGTCCCCGAGCGCAGCGCCCGCAGCCCCTCCGCGATCCGGGCCTCGGTGTGGGAGTCCACCGCGGAGGTCGGCTCGTCGAGCACCAGGACCTCGGGGTCGGCGATCAGCGAACGCGCCAGCGCCAGCCGCTGCCGCTGGCCGCCGGAGAGCGACCGGCCCCGTTCGGTGATGCGGGACCGCATCGGGTCGCCGCTGCCGTCGGTGGACGCCTGCGCCAGGGCCGTGAGCACGTCGTGGCACTGGGCCGTGCGCAGCGCGTCGCCCGCGGCCACCCGGCCGGAGGCGGGCACCGCCAGCAGTTCCCGCAAGGTGCCGGACAGCAGCACCGGGTCCTTGTCCTGCACCAGCACCGCGGCGCGCGCGGCGGCGAGCGGCACCTCGTTCAGCGGAACGCCACCGAGTTGCGCCGACGGCTCGCCGTCGTCGTGCACCGGGTGGCCGCCCAGCCGCTCGGCCAGCCGCTCGGCGACGTTCGGGTTGCCGCAGACGACCGCCGTCAGCCGGCCTGCCGGGGCGAGCAGCCCGGTGGCCGGGTCCCACACGTCCCCGGACAGCGGCTGGTCCAGCGCGGTGGTCGGGGCCGCGTCCGGCACCTCCCGGCGCAGCCCCAGCACCCGGACGGCGCGTTTGGCCGACGGCCGGGAGAAGGTGAACGCCATCGCCGCCTCCTGGAACAGCCGGAGGGGGAACATCAGGAAGCTCACCGCGCCGTAGATGGTGACCAGTTCGCCCGCGGTCAGGCGGCCGTCCAGCGCGAGCCGGGCGCCCTGCCAGACCACGGCGATCAGCAGCAGTCCGGGCATCACGACCTGGACGGCGTCGATGAGGGACCACATGCGCGCGTTGTGCACCGAGGCGGCGCGCACCTCCTGGGAGGCGCGGCGGTAGCGGTTGAGGAACAGCTCCTCGCCGCCGATCCCGCGCAGCACCCGCAGCCCGGCCACGGTGTCGGAGGCCAGTTCCGTGGCCCGCCCCGACTTGCCGCGCTCCCGGTCGGCGCGGCGGGTCGCCGCCGGCAGCAGCGGCCAGGCGCTCAGCGCCACGGCCGTGATCCCGCCGAGCACGAGCAGACCGAGCTGCGGCTCGTACACGATCAGTCCGGTGCACACGGCGAGCGTGACCACGACGGCGGCCGCGAACCGCGAGAACGACTCGACGAACCAGCCGATTTTCTCCACGTCGCCCGTGGAGACCTTGACGACCTCGCCCGCGGCGACGCGGCGGGTGAGGACCCCGCCGAGCTCGGCGGTGCGCCGGGCGAGGATCTGCTGCACGCGGGCTGCGGCGGTGATCCAGTTGGTCACCGCGCTGCGGTGCAGCATGGTGTCGGCGAAGGCCATGACGACGGTGATGCCGAGCATCAGGAGGCCGGTGAGGGCCAGCCGGCGACCCGAGTCGTCCACCACGGCCTCGATGGCCATGCCCATCGTGACGGGCAGGACGGCGACGGCCGCCATGTGCAGGGTGCCCCAGCACATCGCTTTGATCTGGCCGCCGAGCTGGCGGCGGAAGAGCCAGACCAGGAACCGGAATCCGGACCGGACATCCGGATCGCCGGGATCGGTATGCGGAAGATCACGAATCTGCATGACATCCCAGGAGTTGGTGCGGGGAGGGAAGTGGACAACCTGCAAAGGGTCACGGTCCCCGGTGCCGAAAATCAACGGGTTTTCCCCCCGCCCGCACGGTTTCCGTCATGTCCCGGGATGCACCCATGACGTGCTGATTGTATGAACTTCGCGGGCGGGAGTCCGCCGCGGCATGCCCGTCCGGAAATCATCGGCAAGAGTTTCAGCAAGAGCGCGCAATTCATTGCCGGGCACCGTGAACGTGCGGCCGCCGGCGGCGAGGGCCGGACCGGTCCCGACGCCCGGCGGGAGATCACCGGCATGGCCGAACTCCGCAAACGTCCGGGGCGCCGAGTCCGCCCACCGGTCGGCAGGCGAGGGCGCCGTCTCCTTCGGCCGTGGCGACTCCGGCTTCCTGATCGCCAACACCGGCGGCGAACTCGGCCGCTCGTTCACCACCTGTCCGTCGCCCGGCACCCACCGCGACGTCACCCGCGCCCCGGCCGAGGATCACGGGGACCACACCGTCGAGGCCGCCGCCAACGGCACCTTCCAGGCCACCGCGCCGACCTGAGCGCCCCGCCCCCCGCACACCGCCGCCACGGTCGGATCACCCGACGCTTGGCTCTTTCCCTCAGGCGTGCCCCGGGGGAGTGGAGAGGACCACGCGCGCTCCCGAAGCAGCCGCAGGCCGCCCGGCACGTCGATCACCGCCGGAATGGCGTCCAACCGGGCCCGGACCGTCGTGCCCCATCGCCACGCCGCTGTGCGCGGCGGTCGGCGTCGGCGCGTCGTTCACCCGTCCCCCACCGCGGGAACCCGGTGGCCACCGGCCGCCAAGTCCGTCACGGCGGCCGCCTTCTTCTCCGGCAGCAGCGCCGGCGCGCCCCCCGTCAGAAGCTGTTTCCGATCAGCGAGGCATGCGTGTAAGGTGCGGCCGGGCAGGCCGTAGGGGGTATGAAGTGCGAACCGAACCGGGCAGGTGGCAAGACCTGACCCTCCGTCTTTTTCGCCGGATCCGCAGCGACCTCGTCGCAGCGATCGACGGCGCTCCGACTGCCGAGTTGAACCAGCGACTGCTTCCCGCAACCAACAGCATCGGCTGGCTGGCCTGGCACATCGGCAGGGGACAGGATCGGAATCTGTCCGAGATCATCGGCAGCCCGCAGATCTGGCTCTCTGACGGCTGGGCCGCCCGTTTCGGCCGTCCCGCGGATCCCGGCGACACCGGCTTCGGTCATTCGCCTGCCGAGGCTGCGGATTTTCGGAGTCCGTCCGTGGGCCTGCTGCTCGCCTACCAGGCCGCCGCGCAGGAAATCGCAGAGCGCTACTTGACGACGGCGCCGGATGGCGACCTCAGCCGAATCGTTGTCAGTCCCACGCTCGGCAACCGGCATACCGTGGAGGAGCGGTTGAGCGGGCTGCTCCGGGATTGTTTCGCGCACACAGGGCAGATCGCTCTCCTGCGAGGTTGCTGAAGAGCCGGGCTCAGGCCGCCGGCGCCGGATGCGGGCCGCCGGTTGTGTGGTTGCGTTTCGGCGACCCCAGCGGCGGGACAGGACGACGAAGCCGACCGCGTTTTTGCCGCCGAATCCGCACCGGCTCCGGGAAGACCCCCGAAGCCGTGGCCCCAGCTTCCGGCAGCGCGGTCACGACGGCACACAAGTGAATAGCCTTTCACGTATCGCCGGGTGCCGTACCATGCCCGTCATGGGACACGGGGCGGACAACAAGGGGGCTCCGGCGGCCAAACTGGACGCCGAGCGCGCCATCTCCGTCGCCGCCACGCTCCAGGCGCTCGCGACGCCCTCCCGGCTGCTGATCCTCGCCAGGCTGCGCGAGGGACCGCTCCCGGTCACCGAACTCGCCGGCGCGGTTGGCATGGAACAGTCCGCCGTCTCCCACCAGTTGCGGCTGCTGCGCACCCTCGGCCTGGTCAGCGGCACCCGCCAGGGCCGCAGAATCGTCTACAGCCTCCACGACAACCACGTCGCGCAGCTGCTCGACGAGGCCGTCTACCACATCGAGCACCTGCAACTGGGCGTGCGCGACGAGACCTCCGGCTGAGGCCGGCAGACCCACCGCGTTCCCCGCGCCGCCCACCACCAAGTCCCCAATATCGCCCATGAGTTCGGGTGAACCACCGGTGTCATCGGCATCCCGCCCGGGCGGAAAACGAACCACCACCGGCGGAACATGCGATAAGAACGGCCCATGCGTCCAAGCTCCGGTGAAGTCCTCCATTTCTCCGAAGACCCCACCATCACCCTGTTCCGGCCCCACGTAGCCGCCACCGCGCGTCAGTCCACTGCCTACGTCTGGGCCGTCGACGCCGACCGGGCGCCCGCCTACTGGTTCCCGCGCCAGTGCCCGCGCGCCATGGCCTGGACCGTTCCCGGGACGGCCGACGACGACCGGTGGCGGATCCTCGGCCCGGGCGGCGGAGTCCGCGTCCACGCGATCGAATACCCCTGGCTGGATCGCATGCGCACCACCCGGCTGTTCGCCTACCGGCTCCCCGCCGCCCCGTTCCGGCCGATCGGCGAGCCGGAGCCGCACGCGATGGTGGCCACGGAAAACGTTGCTCCACTCGGTCCCCCCGAGCCCGTCGGCGACCTCCTGGAGCTCCACCACGCCGCCGGAATCCAGCTCCGGGTGCTGGGCAGCCTCTGGGAGTTCTGGGACGCGGTCGTCGCCGGCACCCTCGGCTTCAGCGGCATCCGGCTGCGGAACGCGGCACCCCGCCCGGAGCGTCCGCCGATCTCCCGCTGAGGGACCGCGACTTCAAGATTCGAAGCCGGGGGGCGCTCCGGCGGGGCCGGACAACGCCCATCTGACACATGCTCGTTCACTTCCCTGTAGGTGGTTGGACCAGTGGGGGCCTCCTGACGGATTCTTTGTTTGAAAAAGGAATGCGCCGGGTGTTGACGGAACCGTTACGCGCTCCCACTATGAGGGGCATTACTGCTGAGTGGGAGCGCTCCCATTGATCGCGCGGGTTCGGTACCGCTCGGTGGTGGTTCTCGTACCGATGACCAAGGATCGAGAAGGGCCGCCAACATGCCACCCCCCAAAGGCATACCCGCCCTACGCCAGGTCCCCTGGCGCGGCGGACGGTCGCCCGGCAGCGACGGCCGGGCCGGACCGGACGAGGAGCAGTCCCCGGAGCCGTGCGCGGTGCCGGAGGGCCCGCGCGGCGAGGACCGCCGCCCGCTGCTCCGGAAGTGGATTCAGGAAGTGAACGACCTCAGCGCGTTCAACCGGCGCAGCCGGGGAGCGGGTCTGTGAACCGGCGGCACGGCCTGCCGCCCGGTGTCTGACATCGTCAACTGATCGCGTCTCCCGCTTCCCGCCGAGGTGTTAGCCGCTCCGGGCCCCCTGCGGGAGGGGTGTCCGGTGGGCAGCGGGTGCCGCCCGCTTCCGCTCTGTCAGGGACGGACAGGGCCGAAGCGGACCCCCGCCCCGGATGACCGTGCCGACGGGTCATGAAGTCATCCGGGGCGGGTGCGGCGACTTCGGGCGTTATTTGTTTGAAGTCGAAACCGATCAAACTATTGACGAGGTCATGGCGATTCCGGACCATGAAGGCTGCCGTCGCCGGGTGGGAGCGCTCCCAGTCCGACTGCCGACCATCCATCCGGGGTGTGAGGCAGTCACCACCCGGCGGCGGTTCTTTGCATGACGGACAAGCATGAGAAGGGCCTGACATGTCACCCCCCACCACCGCTCACCACCCACCCCCACCCCTGAGACAGCCGCGCCGCGGCCGTCGCCGTACCTCTCTCCTCGCCTCGGCCCTCGCCGCCTCCGCTCTCTTGGGCGGTCTGCTGGTGCCGGCGACGAGTGGCGACGCCCAGGCGCAGCCCCAGGCCGCGGCGTCCGCGTTCAACTACGCGGAGGCGCTCCAGAAGTCGATGTTCTTCTACGAGGCACAGCGCTCCGGGCCGCTGCCCGGGGACAACCGTGTGAGCTGGCGCGGGGACTCGGCTCTCGACGACGGCGCCGATGTCGGTCTGGACCTGACCGGAGGCTGGTACGACGCCGGCGACCACGTGAAGTTCGGTCTGCCGATGGCGGCTTCCGCCACCATGCTGGCCTGGGGCGGCCTCGCCGCGGGAGAGGGCTACGAACAGTCCGGCCAGCTCGGGTACTTGAAGGACAACCTGCGCTGGGTCAACGACTACTTCATCCGGGCGCACCCCGAGCCGAACGTGCTGTACGCGCAGGTCGGGGACGGCAACGAGGACCATCGCTGGTGGGGCCCGGCCGAAGTGATGCAGATGGAGCGGCCCGCCTACCGCGTGCACCCGGGCTGTCCCGGATCGGACGTCGCGGCCGAGACCGCCGCCGCCATGGCCTCCTCCTCGCTGCTGTTCGCGGAGGACGACCCGGCGTACGCGGCGACCCTCGTCGGGCACGCCGAGGAGCTGTACAACTTCGCCGACACATACCGCGGCAAGTACTCCGACTGTGTGCCGGCCGGCGACTTCTACCGTTCCTGGTCGGGCTACCAGGACGAACTGGTCTGGGGCGCCTACTGGTTGTACAAGGCCACGGGCGACGCCTCGTATCTCGCCAAGGCGGAGAGCGAGTACGACCGCCTGGGCACGGAACCGCAGACGTCCACGCGCAGTTACCGCTGGACGATCGCCTGGGACAACAAGCAGTACGGCACCTACGCGCTGCTGGCCATGGAGACGGGCGACGACAAGTACGTGCAGGACGCCAACCGGTGGCTGGATTACTGGACCACGGGCGTGAACGGGCAGCGCGTCGCCTATTCACCCGGCGGCCAGGCCGTGCTGGACACCTGGGGGTCGCTGCGTTACGCGGCCAACACCTCGTTCGTCGCCCTGGTGTACTCCGACTGGCTGGAGGGCACGGACGCCGCGCGCGCCGCTCGGTACCGGGAGTTCGGCGAGGGGCAGATCAACTACGCCCTCGGCGGCAACCCGCGCGGCTCCAGTTATGTGATCGGCTTCGGCGAGAACCCGCCGCGGAACCCGCACCACCGGACGGCGCACGGGTCGTGGACCGACCAGATCACGGCTCCCGCGGAGACCCGGCACACGCTGTACGGCGCGCTGGTGGGCGGCCCGGGCTCGGCCAACGACCAGTACACCGACAGCCGTCAGGACTACGTGGCGAACGAGGTCGCCACCGACTACAACGCGGGCTTCTCCGGTGCCCTCGCGTATCTGACCGGCCGGTACGGCGGGACCCCGCTGGCCGACTTCCCCCCGGCCGAGGTGCCCGACGACGCGGAGATGTACATCGACGGCTCGCGCAACGCCACCGGTTCGACGTTCACCGAGATCAAGGCGACCGTCCGCAACCAGTCGGCGTGGCCCGCGCGGGCGCTGGACACCGCGACGTTCCGCTACTGGTTCACGCTCGACCCGGGCGTCGCCCCCGCGTCGATCTCCGTGACCAGCAACTACTCCGAATGCCCCAGCCCGGTTGCGGGAGTTCACCAGGCGGCGGGCGATCTGTACTACGCGGAGCTCGACTGCTCCGGGAAGCTCATCTACCCGGGCGGCCAGTCGCAGCACCGCGCCGAGGTCCAGTTCCGCGTCACGGGCGGTGCGGGGTGGGACCCGTCCAACGACTGGTCCTACCAGGACATCGGTCAGGAGTCCGCGAGAGCCGACTACATCACGCTTTACGACGACGGTGAGCTGGTCTGGGGCACCGAACCCCCGGCAGTGGCCGACCGCTGCATGGCCACGACAGAGGGAGCGGACCAATGAATGCTCAGAAGTCCTCGGTGAAAACGGGCCAGCGGCCCACCGTCCGCACGACGGAACTGACCCCGGTCCCGCCGGGGAACGCGGCCAGGGCCCTCGCCCTGCTGCGGATAGCCACGGGCGCCATCTTCCTGTGGGCATTCCTCGACAAGACCTTCGGGCTCGGCTACACCACCCCCTCGGAGCGGGCCTGGGTGAACGGCGGTTCGCCCGCCGGCGGTTACCTCTCGGGTGTCACCGTGGGGCCGCTGGAGTCCACGTTCAACTCGTGGGCCGGTGACGTGTGGGTGGACTGGCTGTACATGGCCGGCATGGGCGGCGTGGGGGTGGCGCTCGTCGCGGGCGTCGCCCTGCGGTTCACGGCCGTGGCGGGCACGCTCATGATGACGTTCCTGTGGCTGAGCCAGTTCCCGCCGGCCCGGCATCTGTCCGACGGCTCCGAGAGCGGGTCGACCAACCCGCTGGTGGACCAGCACGTGGTCTATGCCGCCTCCATGATCGTTCTGGCGCTCTGCTCGGCCGGCCGGGTCTGGGGCCTGGGCCGGGTGTGGGAGCGGCTGCCGATCGTGGGCCGCTTCTCCTGGCTGCGCTAGCCGGGGCACCTGGACCGCGGGTGCGCGGGGGGTGGGTGATGGCCTCCCCGCGCACCCGCATTCAACCTGGCTCAGAACTGCACGTCGGAGCAGGCGTAGAAGGCGTTGCCGGTGTCGTGGACGTTCCAGACGGCGAGGATCAGATGTCGCCCGGACTTCTGGGTGGGCACGGTGCCCTGGTGGGCCTCCGTCTGGCCCGGCTGACGGCCGCCCATCGGCACCGTCATGAACGGCTGCGGCTCAAGGTCGGCGCGGGTGAGCGGCTGGCGGGGATCGTAGCCGTCCCTGGTGATGAAGTACTGGAAGTCGGTGGTGCTGTGCCTCGCGGTGAACGTCCAGCGGAAGGTGTAGCCCTGGCCCGCGGTCAGGTTCGTGGCCGGCCACGAACCGCCGCGCGGATCGTCGAGCTGGGCGAATCGCTGATTGCCGCCCGAGCAGATCTGCCCGTCGGGCGGTCCCGCCTGGGGGAACCCCTTGGGGCCCTCCACGCTCTGCGGCTCCCAGACGATCGAGCCGCAGTCGGCGACCGCGCCCTGGGCGCAGAACGACTGGCGGCTCGTCGGGGCCGTGCTGTAGCCGTGGGCCTGGGCGGTCCCGCTGGTGCCGAGCACCGAGACCATCGCCAGGCCGGCGCCGATGGCGGCGGCTGAGATCTTTCTGCCCATGCTTCGCTCCGGAAGGTGGTGGGGGGTGAGAGCTCCTTGCCGTGCTGCGGTCTAGACCAAGTGCGACGGTACTGCCGAGTTGATGGACATGTCCATACCAATGACCGTGCTCGTCGGTCGCCCCATATGGGCCACCCTCGGGGGAAACGTTCTCTGTCGCCTTGATCGACAAAGGGTCCGCCAGCCCGGCGCCCTCGGGCAGCTCGGGAGCGCTTCCACTGCCATTACACTGCCCGGGATGACGACAGACGCTTTCTACGGATTCCCCGCATGACCAGCGGTGACGGCGGGCCGGCGACGCTGCGTGACGTCGCGGAGATGGCCGGAGTGTCCATGGCGACCGTGTCCCGGGTCATCGCCGACAACTACCCGGTGGCCCAGCGCACCCGCCAGCGCGTGCTGCGCGCCATCCGCGAGCTGGACTATGTGGCCAACACCCACGCCCGCGCGCTGCGCGGCCGGGGTACTCCCACGGTCGCGTTCGTGCTCAACGACGTGCGCGGCCCCTCGTTCGCGCAGGTCGCCCACGGGGTCGAGGAGGAGGCGGCGCGGCGGGGCCGGATCTGCCTGATCTGCACCACCCAGGGCGACCCCGACCGGGAACTCGCCGTGGTGCGGACCATGCGCGAACAGGGCGCCGGAGCCGTCATCCTCATCGGCGGAGTCGTTGACGACGCCGCCTACCGGGAGCAGATGACCGCCATCGCGCATTCCCTGGACGCCTCCGGATCGCGGCTGGTCCTGTGCGGGCGTCCGCCGCTGGGCGAGGGCGTCCCCGCGACCGTCGTCGAGTACGACAACGAGGGCGGCGCGTACGCGATCGTCAGCCGGCTGCTCTCCCAGGGGCACCGCAGAATCCTCTTCCTGGGCGCCGACGTCAACAACGCCACCACGGCCGCCGGCCGGCTCGCCGGATACCGCCGGGCGCTGGCCGACTTCGACGCGCCGGTCGAGGACGGGCTCGTGCAGGAGTGCGACTTCGGCCGCGCCGGAGCCTACGAGAACCTGATGGCGCGCCTGCGCCGCGGCCGCGACTTCACCGCAGTCTTCGCCGTCACCGACTCCGCCGCCGCGGGCGCCCTCGCCGCGCTGACCGACTCCGGGATCCGCGTTCCCGACGAGATGTCCCTCGTCGGCTACGACGACGTGGACCCCGCCACCGACCTGCGCCCCCGCCTGACCACGGTGCACGTGCCCTACGCCGAACTGGGCCGGACCGCCGTCCGCCTGGCCCTCGGGCTGCGGGACGGCGAGGCGTCCTCCGCCGAGCAGCACGCCATGCTCGGCACCCACGTCGTGGTCAGGGACTCCACGGCACCGCCGCCGCGCCCCGGCGCGTGACCGGATAATTGGGTGGCCCCTCCTGGGCGTGCTCGTTAGCTTCGTGCCGGTGATCCATGAGCATCCGCTGGCCTATGTGCTCGGTCTCGAAGGCATCGCCCTGCTGCGTTCGTTCACCGGGGAGTTCGGCCCCGAGTTCGTCGACGCGCGCATCGCCGAGATCCGCACACTCCTCGACGACCCGTCGCTGGCGAACGCCGCCGTGGACGTCGCCCGTGTGGACACGGTCGAGGGCTACCGGATCTGGTCGCAGACGTATGACGGCCCCAACTCGGCGTTCGACTTCGACGGGCCCGTGGTCCGGGAGATCGTCGCCGCGCTGCCGACCGGTGTCGCCCTGGACGCCGCCTGCGGCACGGGACGGTTCGCGGCCTGGCTGGCGGAGCGGGGGCATCGCGTTCTCGGCGTGGACAGTTCGCCCGCCATGCTCGCCCGGGCCCGCGACCGGGTGCCGCGGGGCGAGTTCCACCTCGGTGACCTGCGTCGCCTGCCGGTGGCCGACGAGGCGGTGGATCTGGTCGTCTGCACCCTGGCGCTGACGCACGTTCCCGAACTGGGGCCGGTACTGGCGGAGTTCGCCCGCGTGCTGCGACCGGGCAGGCATCTGGTGATCTCCGACATCCATCCCGAGCGGGTGGCGCGAGGCGGGGTGCCGCCTGTGCGCCGACCCGACGGGCAACCGGGACGGGTGGCCACCCACCGCCACTCGACGGGCGCCTAGGGCCTGTATCGAGTTCCCGGTCGGATCAGCCCGCGGCGTCAGACGCGGTGCCCCCCCAGGCCCTTGGGGGCCTGGGAGGTACCCCCAGCAAGGCACCGGATCGCAGCTCATACCCGGCCGTATTCGCGCGATTCGGCTGGGGGCACCTCCCAGACGGAGTCTGGGGGAGCGGCGAGGTGCCGTGACTGGCGTCGCGGGCCCGGGCGGGAACTCGATACAGGCCCTAGCTGCGCGCCGCGCTCGCCGCGGGACTGGGTGTTCGCCGCTGCGAGGAACCACTCGTGCCCGCCGAGCGGACCCCGCCGGGGGAGACCCCGACGGCGCCCGCGGCGGTGGGCCCCTGGGAGACCTGGCCATGGTGCCTGAACGACCTGGCACCCGAGGCGGCGAGAGCGGCCAACGCCGGAGTACCGGCCGTGATCATCTGGCACTTCCAGCGGGCCGGGACACGGGAGGACGACCGCCCGGCGCGGGCCCGCTGACCGCCGAGCGGTGGGGGATGCGGCCGGACCCGCGCCGCCGCGGATGATCGTTCCCCCGGGTACGACGACCGGCCCCGGAGCGCCACCACCACTCATTCGGGCAGCGCCGGCACAGCGGCACGCGCCGGGGCGTGCCGGCTGAGGAAGTCCGTGCTGTCGGCCCACTGATCCACACCGCCGGTCAGCGGCAGGACCCGCAGTTCCGGATCGGTGACCGTGTCCGCGAGCGCCCGCGCGAAGCGCTCGGCGTGCAGCACCAGGAACGGCCGGCTGTGATACGTCCGGCGCCCCGGGTCCACGGGTTCGGCGAGCCCGGTCTCGTTCTGCAGCGTCGCCAGCGCCTCATAGGCGTCGCACAGATGCCGCTCCCGCTCCGGGTACTCCGTCGCGGCCAGCGCGCCCCGCAGCGACGGAGTGAGCGAGCCGGCCTCCGCCAACTGCCCGAAGGCGCTGCCCAGCCACTTGCTGTACGGCGCGTACCGCCGCCGCAGCAACAGGCACAGCCGCATCAGATCCCGCACCAGCCGTCCGGCGACAACGGCCGAACCGAGGTCGTCCCCGACTTCCGCGCAGCGCCCGACGAACGCCTCCTCCTGGGAGATCCGCTGCCACTGACAGGCGAGCAGATACCGCCACACCTGGTCGGGATACCACTCCAGCCGCCGCCGCGCCGCGGTCAGCGTGCCGAGCCCGTCGTGGAACACCGCGCCGCACGTCACCTCGGCCAGCCGCTGCTGCGGCATCGTCAGCCAGTCCCGGTGGGTGAGCGCCGCCGCGACGGGATCGACGCCGAGCCGCTCCTCCAGCCAGCCGCCCACCTCGTACACCGACACCCGGTGATCGACCGGCCCCTCGGTGAGCTCCATGTGCCCGGAGACCGGGTCCAGCGGATTGTCCCGCCGCTGGAAGTGCGTGGGCCAGCCCCGCACCTGCTTCGGCAGCCGCTCACCGAGGAGCCGGCGCATCTCCTCCGCCCGCCCGGCCGCTTCCCCGGGCGGCAGGAACAGCTCCAGCCGGGGCCCCCACTCGTGGTCGGCCGACCGCGCCGTGTCGAAGCCGAGGACCTCCGACCCCGTGCCGACCCGCGCGGCGGTGTGCCGCAGACCCGGGAACATCTCGTCCAGGATGGGGCGTACCGCCTCCTCGTAGAGGATCCGGGACAGTTCGAGCCCGGGAAGGAACGCGGCACCATGTGTCGTCATGCGGCCACTGTGCTGCGGGTGAGGACCGCACACCACCCAATATCCTGCTCCCTTCCGGACAGTGAGCGAGGGACGCGGACATGACGACGCACATCGGCGAGGCCATACTCCGGCAGGCCCGGGCCCGGAGCACCGGAACGACGCTGGTGGCCGTGGACGGCGCGGGCGGATCCGGCAAGAGCACCCTCGCCGCCACGCTGGCCCGGCAGTTGGGGGACTGCGCCGTCGTGCACGGAGACGACTTCTACCGCCCGATGCCCGACGCCGAACGCGAGCGGCTCAACCCCGAGCAGGGCTACCGCCGTTACTTCGACTGGGAGCGGCTCGCCGACCAGGTGCTGCGTCCCCTCCGGGCCGGGGAGGCGGCCCGTTACCAGAAGTACGACTGGGCCACCGGCCGCCTCGGCGCCTGGGAGACGGTCGCCCGCGGCGGGGTGGTCCTGGTCGAGGGCGTCTACACCGCGCGCCCCGAGCTCGCGGACTTCTACGACCTGACTGTCTTCGTCGACACCCCGCGCGAGACCTGCCTGGACCGGCTGCGCGCACGCGGCGAGAACTCGGCGGAGTGGATAACGCGCTGGCGGGCCGCCGAGGACCACTACCTGCGCACCACCCGCCCCGCCGAACGCGCCACTCTGGTCGTCGCGGGCGCCTGAGCCACCGCCCGCCGTGCGCCGCGGTCGGTCAGCCGCGCGAGGCGGCGGCCGGAACGGCGGTGGACTCCCGGATGACCAGGCGGCAGGGCAACGTCTCGGTGCCGCGCGCCCGGCGGCCGTCGATGGCCTCCATCAGCCGCAACGCCGCCGTGCGGCCCAGCTCGGCGAGATTCATGTCGACGGTCGTCACGGGCGGCCGGGACGCCTCGGCCATGATCTCCCAGTTGTCGAAACCGGCCAGGGCGATGTCGTCCGGCACCCGGCGGCCCGACTCGCGCAACGCGTCGGCCGCGCCGCGCGCGATCTGGTCGCTGCCGCAGAACAGCGCGTCCAGGGACGGATCCGCACGCAGCGCCAGGTGCACCGCCTGACGCCCCCAGGACTCGCTCCACTCGCCGAAGTACACCGGCGGGGCCGACGCCGCCGCACCGGCCTCCCGCACCGCGCGCACCGTGTGCTCGGCCCGCACCGCGGCGGACGCGTGGTGCGCCGGGCCGGTGATGTGCGCGATGCGCCGGCGGCCGGTGGCCAGCAGGTGCTCCACAACCAGGCGGGCGCCGCCGGCGTCGTCGGGGACCAGGGAGATGTCGTCGGGATCGGTGGAGGGGCCGAGCGCGTAGACGACGGGCACCGGCGAGGGAAGGGACAGCGGAGGCCGCGGGTCGGTGCGGTGTCCGGTGATGATCAGCCCGTCGATGCGCCGGTCCAACAGGGTTTGCACATAGTGCTGTTCACGGATCTGGTCACCCCGGGTGTCGCACAGGAACACCAGGATGCGGCCCGCGCCCAGCGCGTCCTCGGCGCCGAGCAGCACCGGCAGGCTGAAACGGCCGATGCTGTCGGTGGTGATCAGGCCCACCGTGAAGGTGCGGCCGGACAGCAGGCTCTGGGCCATCGCGTTCGGCCGGAAGCTCAGCTTGCGCGCCGCCTCCAGCACGCGCTCGCGGGTCTCGGCACGCAGCCTGCCGCGCCCGTTGAGCGCCTTGGAGACGGTGCCCGGTGACACTCCGGCGAGCGCCGCCACGTCGTGGATCGTGGCGGCCCGTCCCGACGCGTCCCCGCGTGGCGTCACACTCATGGGAAATCCTTTGCCTCCTGCTGGCAGCGGGGAGCCGGATGTCTCTCCCAGACGACCATGATGCCACGCCCACCAGCGACCGTCATCGCGGAGGAACGCGGCCATCGAGGCGGATCCCTTGACGCCGACCAAGGCCACTCCTAGCATCCTTCAGCGGGAAAAGGGTTTCCCAGTTTTCCAAGGCTGCGAGTCCAGAGCTGCAAGGGAGCCGTGCATGACCGCCGTCCCGTCCACACCCCCCTCCGTCGCCGGACACCCCGGCCCGATACGCCTGGGCCCGGACGCCCACGCGGCCCTGCGGCCCGCCGACCGGGCCACCGTCACCGGTGGCTTCTGGGCCGAACGCCGCAGGGTCAACAGCGAGGTGAGCATCCCGCAGGGGCCCGACCGGCTCGCCGCGGCGGGCAACCTGGAAAACCTGCGACGGGCCGCCGACCGCGAGTCGAGCGGCTTCCGGGGCGGGTTTCCGTTCCAGGACTCCGACGTCCACAAATGGCTGGAGGCCGCCGCCTGGCAGCTCGGTGAGCCCGGCCCCGACCCGGAGCGGCACACCGCCCTGGAGGAGCAGGTCGGCGAGTTCATCGACCTGCTCGCCCGGGCCCAGGAGGACTCCGGCTACCTCAACAGCTACTACCAGGTCGCCAAGCGCGACGTCCCCCACTTCACCGAGCTGCGCTGGGGCCACGAGCTCTACACCGCGGGCCACCTGATCCAGGCCGCCGTGGCCCACCACCGCACCACCGGCCGCCGCGAACTCCTCGACATCGCCATGTGGTTCGCCGACCACCTCGCCGACAACTTCGGCCCCGAGGGCTCGGGCAAGCCCGTGGACAGCATCGACGGCCACGCCGAGATCCAGACCGCCCTCGTCGAACTGGCCCGGGAGACGGGGGAGAGCCGCTACACCGCGCTCGCCGGGTACTTCGTCGACCGGCACGGCGGCGCGCTGCCCGAGACCAAACGCACCGGCCTCGGCCGCCCCGGCTACTTCCAGGACCACACCCCCGTGCGCGACGCCCCCGCCGTGACGGGCCACGCCGTCCGCCAGCTCTACCTGCTCACCGGCGCCGCCGATGTGGCCACCGAGACCGGAGAGGCGGAACTGCGCGCCGCGCTGGAGCGGTTGTGGGCCGACATGACCGCCCGCCAGACCTATGTGACCGGCGGCATCGGCGCGCACCACTCGGACGAGGGCTTCGGCCAGCCCTACGAGCTGCCCAACGACCGCGCCTACTGCGAAACGTGCGCCGCGATCGCCTCCGTCCACTTCAGTTGGCGCATGGCACTGCTCACCGGCCGGGCCAAATACTCCGACCTCATCGAACGCACCCTCTACAACGGGGTGTTGTGCGGAGTGTCCCTCAGCGGCGACCGTTACCTCTACGACAACCCGCTGCACGTCCGGGACGGCCACGCCGACCAGGAGGGCGTCGGCCCCCGCCGCGTGCCGTGGTTCGACTGCGCCTGCTGCCCGCCGAACCTGATGCGGCTGCTCGCCTCCCTGCCGCACTACCTCGCCGCCGCCTCCGCCGACGGCACGGCCATGCACGTCCACCAGTACGCCACCGGCACGCTTGAGGCCGAACTCGCGGGCGGACCCGTCGCGTTGCGCGTGGAGACCGACTATCCCTGGCAGGGCCGCATCGCCCTGACCGTCGAGGACACCGCCGCCGGGCCCTGGACCCTGGCCCTGCGGATTCCCCACTGGTCGGCCGGGAACTGGAACGTCACCGTGGGCGGCACCCCGGCGCCGGCCGGGGAGTGGACGCTTGAGGACGGCTGGCTGCGGCTGACCCGCGACTGGGCACCGGGCGAAACGGTGGAACTCGACCTGGACATGGCCCCCCGGTTCACGCTGGCCGACCCGCGGGTGGACGCAGCACGCGGCTGCGCCGCGATTGAACGCGGCCCCCTCGTCTACTGCGTGGAGAGCGAGGACCAGCCCCCGCTCCCGGCCGGCAGCGGCCTGGACGACCTCGTCGTCGACACCTCCGCCGGTCTCACCTCCGGCTGGCGGCCCGAACTGCTCGGCGGCGTCGCGACCGTCACCGCCACCGCACGCGTGCGGCCCCGCCCCGAATCCGGGGGCGACGGCGACTGGTGGCCCTACCGGCCCGCCGCCGTGGGCATTCCGGCACCCGCGGACGAGCCGGTGAACCTGACCGCCATCCCCTATTACGCGTGGGCGAACCGCGCGGACGGGGCCATGCGCGTCTGGCTGCCCGCCGACGCCTGAGCCCGACGGGCCGTTCGCGGCGGCGCGAAGGCGAACTCCCCGGCGCGGTGACGTCCCCGAGCAGGGACGCCACCGCGCCGCGGCCTTTCCTGGCACCGCTACACGACGGCATGGGCCTGAGTGATGCCCTGGAGATGCGTGGTGGACAGGTGCGGGTAGTTGAGCTGCCCATGGGGACCGCCGGTCCGGCCGGTGCCGCCATGCGTGGAGAGGTACGGACTGAAGGCGATGTGTGAGGTGTTGATCTTGAGATGGCCGGCGTTGGTGGTGCGCTGGGTGAACGTTTCGATGATGCCCGGGTCGCTGGTCCACAGGGAGTTGCGGAGCCCGTAGGGGTTGTCGTTGAGGAAGGAGATGACCGCGCTGAGAAGGTCCGGGGCGGCGTCGTCGGGACCCGGGACGATGACGGGCATCAGGGGGTAGAACGTTTCCTCGGTGACGGCGGGGATGGTCGTGGCGTGCCGCAGTCCGGGCACGCGGAGCAGGGTGGGCTCAAGGAACGGGCCCGTGGCGCTGGGACTTCCGTCGATGTCGACGCGCTGCCCGCCGCACAGCAGCCCGCAGCCGTTCGCCCGGGCGTGGGTCAGCGTTTCGTAGAAGCGGTCGATCTTGAGCACCGGCGTGAGGAGCGTGCCCGGATCGGCGGCATAGCCCGGCCGGAGCGTCGCGCAGTGCCGGATGAGCTTGTCGATGAGCCGGTCGGCGATGGCCGGGTGGGCGATGGCGTACTTGGGGACCATGCAGATCTGGCCCGAGCCGTAGAAGCACTCGGCGATGGCGTGGGTGGCCCGGTCGAGGTCGGCGTCGTGCCAGATCACCACGCCGTCGTTGCCGGCCAGTTCGAGGATGGGCTTCTTGCCGTGCGCGGTGGCCTGGGCGCCCAGTTGCAGTCCGGTGTCGCTGTCGCCGAAGTACATGATGTCGTTGACATGCGGGCTGGCGATCCACTGCCGGAGGATCGGCTGGGTGGGACCGGAGACGATGTTGAGCGTGCCGGGAGGCGCGCCGAGCGCGTCGAGGATGGGCGCGATGAGGTCCCGGTAGAGATAGGCGACGCCCAGGGGAGAGGTGCGGGGAGCCTTGACGACGAGAGTGTTCCCCGCGGCCAGGGCGCCGATGCCGAGGGCCGAGTTGGACGTGGAGGCGTTCTGCGGCGGGCTGAGGCACACGACGCCGTCCGGTTTGCGGATGAGCGTGATGGTGTGGTCCGCCGTGTGGAAGTGCTGGTGGGCCTGGGCGCGGTAGTAGGACGTGATCTCCGGCCCGGAGCCGGTCAGCATGCCGTCGATCTCCCAGGACGCGAGACGGCGGGGATGCCCCTCGGACATGAGGATGTCCAGCAGCTCGTCACGGTGTTCACCGAGGACCCGGTGCGTGCGGTTGAGCAGCTCGATCCGGGTGTCCAGCCCGATGGCGGCCCATGGCTCGCGGGCCCGGTGGGCCGCCGCGAGCGCGTCCTCGATGTCCTCGGGAGCGGAAAGGGCGACGCGCCCGGTGATGCCGCGGGCGTCCTCGCCGGTGGGGAGCGCGGTGTCGGCCGGGGACGTGGCGCGCTCCAGCCGGCGCTTGCGCCGGAAGACGGCGCGCGGGTCCGCGAGGAAGGCGTCGGCGTCGGCGGTGTAGGTCCAGCCGGTGCCGGTGCGGTCCGCGCCGTTGATGTACTGCGGATAGGAGCGCATGCCGGTCACCGGACCGCCGCGTGCGGAACCGGTTCTTCTTCGACCATGGGGTCGGTGTGGTGACTGTGGTACGCGGGCAGGTCCAGCAGGCCGTGGCCGCTGTAGCAGAAGACGATCGTGGCCGGGTGCCGCCGCTCGCGGCACTGGTGGGCGGTGTCGATGACGGCCCGGATGGCGTGCGCGGTCTCCGGGGCAGGCAGCAGGCCGTGGAGGCGCGCGAAGAGCGTGCCCGCCTCGAAGACCTCGTGCTGGGGATAGGCGCGCGCCTCCAGCAGACCCTCGTGCCGGACGAGGCCGACCAGCGGCGCGGCGCCGTGGTAGCGCAGCCCGCCGGCATGGATGGGCGGGGGAACGAAGGCGTGCCCGAGCGTATAGGTCCGGGCCAGAGGGCCCAGCCGCCCGCTGTCGGCGTAGTCGTAGCGGTACTCGCCGGCGGTCAGGGTCGGACAGGCGGCGGGCTCGGCGGCCAGGACGGTCATCTCAGCGCCGGCGAGCTTGTCGGCGAGGAAGGGGAAGGCGAACCCCGCGAGGTTGCTGCCGCAGCCGACCGAGGCGACGAGATAGTCGGGCACCGCGCCGATGCTCTGGAGCTGCTCGCGCGTCTCCAGCCCGATGACCGTCTGGTGGAGCAGGACATGGTTGGCGAACGCGCCCATCGACAGCCGGCTCCCCGGGTGGGCGCGCACGGTCTCCAGCGCCTCCGAGACCGCCGTCGCCTCCGAACCGGGGTGATCGGGGCGGGCCGCCAGCAGGTCGCGCCCGTACGCGGTGTGCGGGCCGGGGCTGGGCAGCACCTGCTGACCATAGGTCTCGATGAACTGCCGCCGCGCCGGCTTGGTTTTGTAGCTGGTGCGCACCATGTAGACCAGCGCGTCGACGCCGAACCGGGCACCCGCCACGGCCAGCGCGCTGCCCCACTGCCCGGCCCCGGTGTCGGTCACGAGCCGCTCCACGCCCTCCAGCCGTGCGTAATAGGCCTGGGCCAGCGCGGAGTTGAGCTTGTGGGAGCCGGACGGGCTGGAGCCCTCGTACTTGAAGTAGATCCGCGCGGGGGTGTCCAGATGACGCTCCAGGGCGAGGGCGCGGTACAGCGGGGTCGGGCGCCACAGCCGGTAGGCGTCACGGACTTCCTGGGGGATGGCGATCCACCGCTCCAGCGAGGTCTCCTGGGCGATCAGCGCCCTGGGCAGCAGGGTTTCCAAATACTGGGGCCCGACCGGCTCGCGGGTGACCGGATCGAGGTAGTCGTCCGGCAGCTCGGGCAGGTCGGGCACCACGTTGTACCAGCGCCGGGGGATTGCGGAGACGGGCAGGTCGAAACGTTCCAGTGCGTTCACCGAATGATCCCTCGCGTTCGTCGTATGGGAGGCGGCCGGCGAGGGCCGCGCCGGAGGGCAGGGGAGCACCCGTACAACTACCCAACGCTTTCAGGCGCATACATTCGGTGAAGGTTTCGCGGAGGCGTGAAATCGGCGCGCAGCGCGTCCCGCGCCCCCGGCGCGGGATCGCGACGTCACGCCGCGTTCTGCCCACGGCCCGCCCCCCGGTGGGGGAGCGGGCCGTGGGGCGGCGCGCGGTCAGTACGCGCTGTAGACGTTGTCCATGGAGCCGTAGCGGTCGGCGGCGTAGTTGCAGGCCGCGACGATGTTGGCGACCGGGTCGTAGAGGTCGTACGCGGTGCCCTCGACGTGGTAGGCGTCGAAGGTGGGCTGGATGACCTGGAGGAGTCCCTTGGACGGCGTGCCGTTGATGGCGTTGATGTCCCAGGTGTTGATGGCGTTGGGGTCGCCGCTGGACTCGCGCATGATGTTGCGGTGGATGCCCTCGTAGCTGCCCGGGATGCCGTGCTCGTCCATGATGGCGAGGGCCTCGCGGATCCAGCCGTCGAGGTTGTCCGGATACTCGGGCTCGTCGGCCTTCTCGTCCTCGGTCTTCTCGTCCTCGGTCTTCTCGTCCTCGGTCTTCTCGTCTTCCCCCTTCTCGTCCTCGGCCTTCTCGTCCGCGGGCGTCTCGGCGGCGGGAGCGTCCTCGGTGGCGACGCCATAGCGGAACGTCGCGATGCCGTTGCCCGGGGCGTCGAGCGTGAACGCCATCGGGGCGGCGGTGTCCGAGGCTATGGGGTCGATGGCGGCCGGCTCCGCGGCCGCCGCGTTCGGGGCGAGCGAGACGGCCACGGCGGCGGCGCCCGCGGCGGCGACGCCGGCGATCGAGACCCGGCGGGTCCTGGTCGGGCGGGGGCCGGTGGTGCTGGTCGCGGGCATGGGTGCTTACCTCGTTCAATGGGGGGAAAGCGCCACGAATGTGGACGACGGCCATTGTTATCGGCCATTCCGGCGACCGGCAAAGGTGTGCTCTACGGTGCGGGCTCGTAGCGGCCGCGGCGGTGCCCGGCGCGGGGCGGCCCGCGGCGGGGCCGCACTGGACGGCGCGTTCTGCTATTCCGCCTCGTAGGTGAGCGTGGTCACGTGCCGGGGCTCACAGCGCGGCGGCATCGCCCTCGCGGAGCGTCACCGCGGAGACGCACATCGCCGGCGGCCGACCCCGGCCGCGGGAAGGGAGGGGAAACGGCGCCCGGCGCCCCGGCCCGGTGTCACGGCTTGCGCGCCACGCCTCCGTGCGCGTCCACCGCGGTGGTCGGGCGGCCGACGTCGAGGCGTTCGGGGCGCCACTGGCTCAGCTCGGTGATCCCGGGCGGAACGAGCGCCAGCCGGTCGAAGTAACCGGCGATCTGCCCGGGGGAGCGGGAGACATAGGGGATGCCGCCCTGCTGGTTGTAGAAGTTGTTGGCCCGGACGTACAACTCGGTGTCGATGCCGTCGTAGAGGGCCAGGAAGCTGCCGGAGGGCAGGCCGTCCATCAGGGCGTTCACGATGGAGCGGGCCTCGTCGTAGTCCTCGATGTGCCCCAGGACGCCGACGAGCATGAGCGCGACGGGCCGCGTGAGGTCGAGGGTCCGGGCGGCGCCCTCCAGGATCTTCTCCGGCTCCCGCAGGTCGGCGTGGACGAACGCGGCGGCGCCCTCGGGCGTACTGGTCAGCAGGCCCCGGGCGTGAGCGAGGACGAGCGGATCGTGGTCGACATAGACGATGCGGGCCCCGGGGGTGATCCGCTGGGCGATCTCGTGGGTGTTGTCCGCGGCGGGCAGGCCGGAGCCCACGTCGAGGAACTGGACGCCCCCCGCCTCACCGGCCAGGTAACGCACCGTGCGTTCCAGCCAGTACCGGGAGACGAGCGCGATGTCCACGATCCCCGGGAATATCTCGGCGTAGGCGTCGGCGGCCGCTCGGTCGACGGTGTAGTTGTCCTTGCCGCCCAGCCAGTAGTTCCACACCCGCGCCGAACGCGGCACGGAGGTGTCGATCCCCTGGATCGGGGATGCGTCGTCGCTCATGCCGGGAACCTTCTCATCTCGCTTGTCACCACGCGTAGTTGACCTAGGGTAAACATAGCGGCCGGCCGATGGCGCCGGCCGGTGCGTCCCGGGGTGTCACAGCCGGGGGCAGGTGTCGAGTCGCGCCCGGAGGGGAACGTGCGGCTGCCGGTCACCCGCCACGCGGTCTTGCGCACGGTGTCCGGGACGACGCGCATGCCGGCACGGGAACAGGCCGGTGCCGTCGGGCCGTTGACCCCGGCCGCCACGCGCCGGCCCTGCAGATGGTCGGTAGGTCCCCGGTCCGGCATGGAAAACCTGTGCTGGCGCGCACTTGCTCGACGCTACGCTTCGTGGCCGCCCAATCGATCACCAAGGGAACCGCATGGAACACGACTGGCAGACCTATGCCGACAACGCCATCACCTGGGCCCGGGGACATCTGGGTTCGACCGCCTACACCTCACGCTGTCTGGCCTTCGTGGAGGACGCCTACGAGAGACCCAACCACCGGGAGATCTTCGGCGGCGACTTCGCCCGCGAGTCCGCCGAGCTGTACGCCGTCCAGGACAACACCGGGGTGCCTCCGACCGGTGCCTTCGTCTTCTACGACGCCAGCGGCGAACTCTTCGGCCAACGGCGGAACTGGGGCCATGTGGGGCTGTGCGTCGGTGACGGCCAGGTCGTCCACGCCTGGAACCAGGTCAGGATCGACCACTACCTGGGGATCGAGAACCTGGCGGGCCCTCCCGGCTGGGACGCCCTCCGGTGGCTCGGGTGGGCGCCGATCGAGCGGATCTTCCGGGGCAGCCGGCCGAAGGACTGGACGGCGACGGGCGACGCGGCCACCGCCGCCCGGCGTGCGGCAATGGCCCGGTTCGGGACCGGGGCGGAGTCGGCCTGAACAGTGGGGAGGGCGGTCGGTCCCGGCAACAGCCGGGACCCGCGCACCGATCCGCCGGCCCCGCGTTCTCGTCCGTACGGTGATTACGGCTTGATGGCCAGCCCGCACACGCAGTCCACCGGCGGCCCCTCCTCCAGAAGGGGGAAATCGGGCCGCCAGCTCTCCACGGTCGTCACGCCCGGCTCCAGGAGTTGCAGGCCCTCGAAGAACTCGGCGATCTCCGCCGGGCTGCGCAGCGTATAGGCGCCGGCCAGACGCGCGTTGTAGTTCGTGGTCGCGCTGTTGAGGGTGGCGTTGGTGTTGGTGCCGTCACTGATCGCCAGATAGCTGCCCGACGGCATCGCGTCCATCAGCCGGCGCACGATCTCACCCGGCCGGTCCTCGTCCGGGAGGTGTCCGAGAATGCCGAGCATGGTCACGGCGACGGGCCGGGAGAAGTCCAGTACCCCGGCCGCCTCTTCGAGGATGCGCTCGGTGCCCCGCACATCGGCGTCGACGTACGCGGTCATTCCCTCGGGGCTGCTGGTGAGCAGGGCGCGGGCGTGGGCCAGCACGAGGGGGTCGTTGTCGACGTAGACGACCCGGGACTCGGGCGCGACGCGCTGGGCGATCTCGTGCGTGTTGTCCACCGTCGGCAGCCCTGTCCCGAGGTCCAGGAACTGCCGTATCCCCGCCTCTTCGGCCAGGTAACGCACCGCGCGGGCCAGGAACATCCGCTGGATCCGCGCCGTGCGCACGATGCCCGGGTAGACCTGGGTGACTTGTTCACCGGCGATCTTGTCGGCCTCGTACCAGTCCTTGCCGCCCAGCCAGTAATTCCACACCCGGGCCGAATGGGCCCGCGACGTATCGATGTTCATCCGAAACCTCCCACTGGCATGGCACTTGGTGCACCGAAGCGTAGCCACGTCCCGCCGCCGCGGTGGCACGGGAGTCGCAGACTGGCCGGGGACCGGGTCGACGCGCGGACAACCCGCCCGTCAGAGCGCTGTGTTCGCCAGCCAGTGGTCCAGGAGGGCGTGGTCACCGCCGACCGTCGGCCCGGGACCGTCGGCCGGCAGCCGGCGGGTGACCAGCAGCAGGAGCTCCCGCTCGGTTCCCCGCACCACCACGTCGGCTCCGCCCGTCCGGCGCTCCCGCGTTGTTCCGCGCGGCGTGCGCGTGATCAGCCACCCCGCCTGCGATTCCTCCCGCGGACCGAACTGAAGCGTCTCGCCGTGGCCGCGCACCCGGGCCAGGTGGGGCTTGAGCGTCTCCGGGCCCGGCGTGGACAGCCGTTCCCGGGATTCGCTGATCGCATCGGCGGCGAGTTCCGGGGCGACGCGGAACTCGGTGCCGGAGACGAGTTCCGCGTCGCGCGGATCCGGTATGGCATCGGGTTCGCCGGTCCGCACGATCTCCGCCGCCCACCGGTGCGCCTGGCCGATGTGCCCGACGAGACCGCGCAGCCGCCACTCCGGGCAGGTGGGGACGTGCGTGTCCCGGGCCGGCCCCGCCACCGCGCCGGCGAAGGCACCCGTCTGCGATCCGCTTCCACTGCGATGAGGGCATGCTGGAGTTCCGGCGCGGCGCGGGCGGGCACCGCAGATTCGGCCCGGCGGCGGTCGGCCGGCTTCGCCTCCTCCGCGGGCTGTGCGGCCTGGGGCTGAGCCTGCCCGCGATCGACGGGGTCCTCGCCGGCCGGCTCCCCCTCGTCGAGGCGGGCGCCGCCGAACGCGCCGAGCTGGAGACGCTTGCCTGGCGGCGTGCCACGCTGCGCGCCGTCGAGGAGGCCGACCCGGCCGAACGGGCCGCCCGCCTGGAACTGCTCGCCTCGGTGCCCGGCGGGCGCGCCGCGCGGGACGGTTTCGTCGCCTTCTGGCGGCGGCTGATCTCGACACCCCTGCCGGCGGAGATGTTCGACATGTTCCTCGCCGTGGGCGTTCCCAGCCCGCCCCCGGACCCGACCCCCGAACAGGCCGTCGCCTACGCCGGGTTGCTCTCCCTGGTCGAGGACCGGTCCCTGGAGCGGAAGCTGCTGGCCCGCGCCAGGGCCAACTGGGAGGTGATCCCCGAGGAAGTCGCCCTGCTGACGGGGGGCGGCGAGGCGTGGGGCATGGTCAGGCCCCTGCTGCTCGCGGGGCGGCGGCCGGAACCGGGCCCCGCGCTCGAACGGTAGACGGCCGAGTGCGACGCCGCGCGGGTCAGCGCGCCGCGCCGCTCTCGCGGAATGCGGCGGTGAGCGCGTCCTCGCCCAGTGCCGCCCTGACCCGGGCCGAGATCCGGTCCACATCGCCGCGCTCGGCCGGCGGCAGTGGTGTTCCCAGCGAAGCCCGGAGCGCCCCGGCCGTCTCCAGCAGGTGCGCCGCCTCCCGGAAATCACCGGCGAGCGCCGCGGCTCCGGCCAGCCCCTCCTGGGCCAGCGCGATGGCGCGCGGATCACCCATCTCGCGGGCCGCGGCCAGGCCCTGACAGTGGAGGGCCCGGGCCGACTCGGCGTCGCCGCGCTGCTCGGCGAGGAAGCCAAGCTCGGCCAGGAGCAGCGTCAGGCCGTAGAACGGCGCCCCGTAGTCGGTGTGCAGGCGCCGGTCCCAGGCGAGCGCGGCACGGAAGTGCGCCTCCGCCCTGTCGAACTCCCCGGTCCGCCTGGCCACGAGATCCAGCCCGACGCGCGCGAACTGCTCCGCGAACGCGTTCGCCTGCTCGGCCGCCAGCCGCATCCCCCGCTCGTGGAACTCAGCCGACCGGGCGAAGTCGCCGGTCAGCAGCGCGATGCGGCCGAAGCTCGACAGACGGTAGGACACGTCGGTCCACAGCCGCAGGCCCTCGGCCGTGCGCAGCCCCTCGCGGTGCAGGCGGACGGCCCGGTCGTAGTCGCCGTTGATCTCGGCCAGGTGGCCGAGCATGTCGGAGGCCTGGAGCCGCCCCCAGCCGTCGCCGAGGGTGGTGAACAGCGCGAGGCTGTCCGCGCCGCTGCGCTCTGCGGTGGCGAAGTCCCCCTGGAACGTCGCCTGTTTGGCCCGGCTGCTCAGCGCCGCCGCCTCACCCCAGCGGTCACCGAGGGCGCGGAACGCGGCCAGCGCCCGGTCGTTGAGCTCCTTGCCGGTGGCGACATCCCCGAAGTGCAGATGCGCGAACGCCAGAAACCACCGCGAGCGGGCGTCGTGCGGCCCGAGGCCGCCCAGCGCGGCGCGCCCGCGCTCCCGCAGACCGGTGCCGCCGCCGGTCAGCATCGCGAACCCGGCCTCCCACGCGGCCGTTGTCGGACTCGACCCGCCGGACAGCCCCAGCGCCAGGGCGAGCGAACGGTGACCCTCCCGGTGCCGCCCGCGCAGATACCAGAACCAGGCAAGGCTGTTGACCAGGCGCAACGCCAGCGGCGAATCGCCGCGTTGGACGCTTCCCTCCACGGCCGCGCGCATGTTCAGCGTCCAGGCGCTCCAGCCACGGCCGCTGCTGCTGGCCGTACAGATGGGGCTCGGCGCGTTCCGCCAACTCCGCGTAATAGGCGTCATGGCGCCGCCGGACCTGGTCCATCTCGCCCGCCGCCCCACAGATCGTCGGCGAGGCGATCCGGCGACACCGGCCGCCCCTCGTGGACCAGCAGGTCCGCGAGCAGCGCCCGGACCTTCAGCTCGGGAACCCGCACGGGCCGCCCGTCGGCCGTCCACACGGCCAGCGGCCCCAGTACTCCGAACTCCACCCGGTCACGTTAGTCCACCGCCCCCCAGCGGACCGTCGGCGAACCCCCAGCGGATCGTGCGCGGGCGGCGGCAGGGTGAACCCGGTCGTGCTCCGCACGCCCTCCCGCTGTCCCCGGCTCCATCGAAACGGAGAAAACAGCATGTCCGGCCAGAACCTCACCAGCCGCGAGATTCGCCTGGCGGCCCGCCCCGTCGGCGAACCCGGCCCCGCCAACTTCGAACTCGCCCGCACCGACGTCCCCGCGCCCGCCGAACTCGCCGACGGGCAGATCCTGGTGCGCAACACCTAAATGTCCGTGGACCCGTACATGCGGGGCCGGATGGACGACGCGGAGTCGTACATCCCCCGTTCCGGCTGGGCGCGCCGCCGGAGGGCGCGGCGGTCGGCGAGGTCGTGGCCTCCCGCTCCGACGCGGTGGCCGTGGGCGCCACCGTCACCCACTTCCTGGGATGGCGCGAATACGCCGTCCTGGACGCCGCCGCCGCGACCGTCGTCGACACCGCGCTCGCGCCGGCGGAGGCCTACCTGGGAGCGCTGGGCGCCCCAGGGCTCACCGCCTACGCCGCGCTCACCGAGGTGGCCCCCGTGCGGGAGGGCGACGTCGTCTTCGTGTCCGCGGCGGCCGGAGCCGTCGGCAGCGTCGCCGGACAGCTCGCCCGCAAACTGGGAGCCGCCAGGGTGATCGGCTCGGCCGGCGGCCCGCACAAGGCCGAGCGGCTGCTGACCGCGTTCGGATTCGACGCCGCGATCGACTACCGGACCGGCTCCGTCGCGGAACAGCTCACCGCGGCCGCCCCCGAGGGCATCGACGTCTACGTCGACCACGTCGGCGGCGACCACCTCGTGGCGGCCATCGACGCGCTGCGGCCCGGCGGCCGGATCGCGATGGTCGGCGCGATCAGCGCCTACAACGCCACCGCACCCGTTCCCGGCCCCGGCAATCTGTTCCGGCTCGCGGCCAAGGACGCCACGCTCCGCGGCATGCTCGTCACCTCCTGCACCTCGCTCCTCCCCGAGTGGGTCGGAAAGGCCGCGGGCTGGCTGGCCGACGGCTCCCTGCACGCCGAAACCACCGTGGTCGACGGCCTCGAACAAGCCCCCGCCGCCTTCCTGGACATGATGCGCGGCGCCAACATCGGCAAGATGCTCGTCCGGCTCGGAGGCTGAACGATGCCCGCACGCAACGCACTTCTGGTGGTCGCCCATCCCCGCCCCGACTCCCTCACGGCACGGATCGCCGACCGCGCCCGCGAACGACTGGCGGACGACGGATTCACCGTCGACGTACTCGACCTGCACGCCGAGGAATTCGACCCGAGGATGACAACGGAGGACGAACCCGACTGGACCGACCGCGACAAGACGTACTCCGCCACGACCGAGGCACACATGCGCCGCCTGGCGGCGGCCGACACGATCGTCGTCGTCTTCCCCGTCTGGTGGATGGGCCTGCCCGCCATCCTCAAGGGCTGGATCGACCGGGTCTGGAACTACGGCTTCGCATACGGCCGCGGCCGGCCCCGCCTGCACGGCAAGCGCATCCTCTGGTTCGGCCTGGCCGGCTACTCCGAGGACGACTTCACCTCTCCCGGCTGGGACGAGCTGCTGAAACGCCAACTCACCGAGGGAATCTCCCGGTTCTGCGGCATCGACGACGCCACCGTGCACCTGCTGTACGGCACCGTCCCCAACGGCACCCCGGCGGCCCGCCACATCGCGGCCCTCCTCACCACCGCCGACGCCGACCTGACCACCCTCCTGACGAAGAGCACCACATGAACCCGCCGCGGTGGCGCCGGCGGCGCGTGTGTTCTGATGGGCGCCATGGAGATCCTGCGGCTGGTCGATGTCCACCACGACTACGGTGAACGACCGGTCCTCGCCGGGGTCGACCTGGGCGTCCGCGCCGCCGAATGCGTCGCACTCCTCGGCGACAACGGAGCGGGGAAATCCACCCTCCTGCGCATAGCCGCGGGCCGCGAACTCCCGGTCCGCGGCGACGCGTTCTACCGCGACAGCCCCGCCGACGAGAACCAGCCGCACGTCAGGACCGGCATCGCGGCCGTCCTCGAAGCCGGGGCCTGCTACCCCGACCTCACCGTCCGCGAACACCTGATGCTGGTCGCCCTCGCCCACGGCGGGGGCGAGGAGTCGCAGGCCACCGTCGACCGGGCCCTGGCCCGGCACCGGCTCGCCGACCACGCCGATGTCCTGCCCTCCGGCCTCTCCTCCGGACTGACCCAGCTCCTCGCGCTGGCCACCGCCTGGGTCCGCCCCTACGACCTGCTGATACTCGACGAGCCCGAGCAGCGCCTCGACGCCCGCGCCCGCACCGAACTCGCCGAACGCCTGCGGGCGGCCAAGCACAACGGTGCCGCCCTTCTCATCGCCACCCACGACCCCGGACTCGCGGCCGAGGTGAGCGACCACACGTTCACCCTGGACGACGGACAACTCCGCACCCTCACCGCACCCTGACCCGTGTCCGACACCACCCACGACGCCCTGGCCCACCTCCGCCGCCTCCGCGCCGGCAAGCGCCGCGCCGACCGCAGGAACGCCATGTACACCGCGTACTGCGTCCTGCTGCTCACCGCCATCTGGGGCGTCCCCTACCTCGCCGCCCTCGGCCGAGCGGCGGACCGCGGCGACTGGCATGGCCAAACCGCCGACCGCGCCCTGGACTTCCTGCCGCCCATCGCCCCCGCGCTGTTCGCCCTGGTCCCGCTCGCGGCGGCACTGCGCGCCCGCTGGCGCGGCCCGGTCCTGCTGGACGCCCCCACCGTGGCCTGGCTGCTGCCGCACCCGGTACCCCGCGGGCCCCTGCTACTGCCGCGCTTCCACCGCTCGGCCGCGCTGGCCGCCCTCGCGGGCACCGCGGCCGGAGCCGTCGCCGGGCTGCTGGTGCACGCCCTCGGCGCCGGCACCTGGTGGACGGCCGTCCTCGCCGGAGCCGGCGGAGGCAGCGCGGCCGGCTGTCTCGGCACCGCAGCCGGGGTCCTGGTCCAGCGTCACGGCACGCTACGAATCGCCCTCACCGCACCGCTGCCCATCGCCGCCCTGGCGGCGGTCCCGCTGCTGGCCGCCGCGGGCCGGGCACCCGGCTGGGCCGGCGCGGCCGCCGCCGCGCTGACCGCCGCCGGCACCGCGGCCCTTCTCCCGGTCGCGCGCGGGGTCGTGCCCGCGATACCCGCCCGCGTCCTGCGCGAGCAGGCCGCCGTCGCCCTCCGGCTGACCGCCGCGCTCTACGCCTGGGACCCCCGGCAGGCCCGCGCCACCGTGCGCGCCGCCACCGGCCGCCGCCCTCGCGTCGCGGTCCGGCTGCCCCTCCCACGGCACCGCCCGCTGCTGGTGCCATGGCGGGACGCGACCGGGCTGCTGCGCTCGCGCGGGCGCCTCGCCTGGGCCACGTTCTGGTGGGCTCTCGCGCTGCTCTGCGTATGGACCGGACACCGCTACGCCGTCCTCGCGGCCCTGCCCGCCGGCTACCTCGCCGCCGCCCAACTCGTCGAGCCGGCCCGGCTGGAGCGCGACGACACCCGCCGCGCGGCCCAACTGCCGTGGCCCGCGGGCACACTCGCTCTGTGGCACGGGCTGCTCCCGGCGGTCCTGCTGCTGGCCACCGGCGTCGTTCCGGTCGCCCTGTGGCGGGACTCCGCCCCGCTGCTCCTGCTCGCCAGCGTTCCCGCGCTGGTCGGCGCCGCCCTGGTCAGTGCGTATCGCGGCGTCATGCCCGGCCATCTGCTGCTGGGCACCGAGAGCCCGCTGGGCGGCACCGGGCCCGTTCAGGCGCTGCTGTGGCACGTCCGGGGACCGCTCGTGGTGCTCACCGTCCTGGGCGTGGCCCAGGTCCAGGCCGCCAACGACCGGTGGGGGAGCGTCACTTGGGTCTGGGTGCTGGCGGCCGGCCTCTGCGCGGCGGCCTGGGCCCGGAGGGTGGCCGGGCCCGCCATCCTCCGGGGCGGGGGATAGGCGAATCCGGGGATGCGGCCCGGAAGGGGCGGGAGATCCCCTTCCGGGTGACGCCTCACGCCGTGGTGCAGGCCGAGTTGTTGAGGGTGAAGGCGGTGGGGGCGGACGCGTTGCCCGTGTGGGTGGCCTGGAAGCCGATGCCGACGCTGGCGCTCGGTGCGATCGTGGCGTTGTAGGCGGCGTTGACGGCGGTGACCGTCCCCGTGCGGGTGCTGAAGGTGGCGTTCCAACTCGAGGTGATGGTCTGGCCGTCGGGGAGGGTGAAGCCCAGGGACCAGCCGTTCACGGGCGTCGTCCCGGTGTTCGTGACGGTGATGGAGGCGGTCAGGCCGGTGTTCCAGCTATTGGTGGTGACGGCGACACGGCAGGCGCCCGTTCCCGGGTCGGGGTCCGGGTTGCTGCCGTCGCCGAGCGCGGCGGTCAGGGCCGGGTACCAGCGGCTCTCCAGCTTCTGGATCCCGGTCGTCTCGTTGGGGTGCACGCCGTCGGTGGTGTCCGTCGCGGTGTCGAAGCCCGTCCACTGATCGACCACGGTGACCGGCGACTGCTCCGTGCTGTGCGTGGCGGCCCAGCCGGGAATGGCGTTGTTCAAGTTGACCACGCCCTGGGCGCAGTCGGTGCAGCCGCTGGGATTCATCGGCGGAATCTGCGCGACGATGAGCTTGACGTCCGGGTTCTCGGCGCGCATCTGCCCCAGCAGCGTGGTGTAGGCGTCCAGGATCGTGGACGTGGGCAGGTGGCTCCACACGTCGTTGGTGCCGAGCATCATCATCACGACGTCCGGCCCGGTGGCGGACAGCCAGCCGGGAAGCTGGTTGTCGTTGGCGATCCCGGTGGCGAGGAAGCCGCCGTGCCCCTCGTTGTCGATGTCGAAGGAACCCTGACAGTAGGGGTTCTGCTGGGTGCCGACGAAGTCGACGTCGGTGTGGCCGGTGGCCTGCAGGTGCTGCCACAGCAGCGCCCGCCAGCAGCCGTTGTTCCCGGTGATGGAGTCACCCAGCAGCATGACCCGGGCGGGGGTGGCCGCCGCGGCCGGCTGCGCCGCGAGGCTGGTGCCGGCCGCGGCCAGCAGGGTGACCAGCAGTATCAGGAGCCGGCTGAGCCGGCGTTGTCTTGAGGCGGGCATGAACGCTCCTCAGGATCGGGGGCGGGTGGCGGGCATACGGACGGACCGGTGCGGCGAAACTGGGAGCGCTCCCAAAGCGAACTATCGGGGTGTCAGTGACTGTCGTCAATCCCCGCGACAAGCATCACGCACCGCCCCCGCCGGGCTACACGCCGCCGCCCCGCGCCACGGGCGGAACGAGACGCAGGAGCATCGCACCCCGTCCGCCAACAGCCCCCGCGGGAAGGCTCGTTCCCCGGGCCCATTTCCCCCGCAAAGGTGGCGTTGCGGTCGGCGCGTCGTGCCGACTCCTGGGGCTTCCGTGAAGCGGGATGAAGTGCGGCTCGTCATTCTCGTTTGTTCGGATGAACCAAGCGCTGTCGCCGACCCAGCGTGGGGTGGTCGCCCGACCGTCCGCCCTGGCCCGCAAGAGCCTGTGCGGATTCTGAATCCTTCTGCCAGCTGGTTGCTCTTATGGGTGTGTGTGGGTTTTGGGGCCCGCACGGCGAAGGAGGGTCTGATGGCCGTTGTTGTCGGTGCCGTGGTGGTCGCGGCCGTGCTGGTGTGTAGCTGCGTGCTGTTCTTGCGGAGGAGGGCGCGTTCGCGTGGCTAGCTTCGGGAGGTCTTCGTGGCCGGGTGACCAGCTCGTTGCCGCGGCGCAGCGGGGGGACGAGGCGTCGATCGCCGCTTTGGTCTCGGGCGCGCATCCGCATCTGCGGCGTTTCGCGTTCTCGTTGTGTGCGAGCAGCCAGGACGCCGAAGACGCGGCGCAGGAGGCGGTGATCGTTCTCTTTCGCAAGATCGGAACGCTGCGGGCAGCGGGTGCTCTGGCCTCGTGGATGTTCCAGGTCGTGCGTCACGAGTGTCTGCGGCGCGCGCGGGCGATGCGGCACCGGGAGGGACCGGTGGCCGAGGTGGTCGTCCCGTCGGCGGAGGAGGAGGTCCTGGGCCGGCTGGAGATTGAACGCGTGGCCGCGGCCATTGCTTCGTTGCCCATCGATCAACGTCGTGTGCTGATCATGCGAGATGTCCAGGGGCTGCCGGGAAGCGTCGTGGCCAGGTCTGTGGGGCTGAGCACGGCGGCGATGAAGTCCCGGCTGCATCGTGCCCGCGCCGCTGTGCGCGCCGCCTTGGATGTCCGGAGTGGGGGAGCGGTGGCATGAAGAATCCGGTCGTTCGGAGTGGGAGATCGTTCGCCAGTAGGTCCGTGCCCGTCCATCTGGCGCGAGGAATTGTCGGGTTCGGGCTGCTGGCCGGATCGGTTGCGCTGGTTCCGGACCTTGGCCTGGGCGGGTTGCTGCTGTTGCCGGCGGGTGTCGTGGCGCTGCGCGGTTGTCCCGCCTGCTGGGTGATCGGCTTGGCGCAGACGATGTCGCGCGGGCGCCTGGAGCGCTCGTGCGCCGATGGTGGCTGCCGGGTGGGCCTCCGGGGCTCGGGTGGGTCGGTTTCGGTAGGCCGGCTGGAGAGTTCACCCTCGCACGGAGATTCCTGAACTGGCGTCGGACTCGTGCGCCGACCCGAGGATGACGACCGGTCCTGGTGCCCGCTGGCAGGCCCACGTGGTGGGGCGGGGCCTGCCTCCATTCCTGTTCATGTGCTCCAGGCTGCTTGCCGCGCCGTGTCGGGTCGCGGGTGCCCGTACGAGGCCGGGCCCCGGATATCGTGGGCGTTCAACGCGGCGGAGCAGCCCGGGCGTTGGCGGACCGGGAGGGGGCGGCATGGCAGTGGTGACGCGTTTGGTCACTCACGTTGAACTGGACGACGGTGCCACGGACGCTCGGGAGATCTCGGTGGCGGCACGCCTCGAGGCCGTTCTCGCGGACGGTCGCGGTCTGGTGCTGCTCGACGACCGCGGCTGGAGCTTCTCGGGCGGAGCCGACATCTGGACGCGGATCTCGGCCGAGGATGTCCGGAGGACGGCCCGGATGGTGGTCGGGCCGGACGAGCCGTTCGGCGGCAGGACGCGTGAGCAGATGACTGCGGATCACTGGGGTTGCCTGGCCGGTGTTCTCGGGCGGCAGGGTGTGGGCGTGGACGCGCGCTTGCTGGAGCGGCTGCCGCATGACGTCGTGCTCGGGGAACGCCTTCGAGCGCGGTTTGCCTGAGCGGCCGAAGCTGGGTGCGGCCGGGCGTCCCCCGCCCGGGCAGGCGTGATGCGTGCTTATCTCGTGAGACTCAGCTCGCGTAGGGCGTCGGCGGGGTGGTTACGGTAGTGGTCGTGGGCGGCGGTGTTGTTGGTCCATCCGGCGAGGTGGGCGAGGCTGATCGCCAGGCTGCGGAAGGTCGCGAGGGCCCGGGGCAGGCTGCCGGTGCGGGCTCGGCTGGCGTCCTCGCCTAGTGCTACAGGGCTAGCCCTGGGTATTCAGCGGAACTGGGCGGCCTGACGCCCCGATAGCAGAAAGGCGCCGTTGACCTGCGAGGATGCGAGTGTCTACGTCGTATCCGCTGCAGAGAGCAAGGCACCTTTCCGGTGGTTGAG
>NZ_JAVREL010000026.1:0-96013 GCF_031845365.1 Streptomyces litchfieldiae | reverse complement strand
GGGGGGGGGGGCGGGGGGGCGCCCCCCCCCCCCCCCCACCCCGGCCCGCGCAAGTTGAGCATCGACGGAGCAGCCGATGGCAGCACGATCAGCAGTCCACTACCGGTGGCAGGGCAGCGCGCTGCTGCGCGCCACCACTGATCCCGGCGCCCTGTCTCTGCCCGAAGATCTCGATCTGTCCGGCGAAAACGGGACGGCGCGAGGTCGGGCGTGGCTGGCCGAGGTGTGGCAGCGCGATGGGATCCACGACGCCGTGAGCATCGCCAGCCCGTCGTTGTGCCAGCAGATTGACGACATCCTGAACGGGGGGCGTTGCGACCTGCGGCGGGTGCGGCGCACCGTTGTCTCCCTGGCCTCCTATCTGCTGCGCTGGCAGGGGCGCCCGACGCCCTTCGGCTTGTTCGCCGGGGTCGCCCCGGCTCGCATCGGGGCGGATCCCATCGTGACGTGGGGAGGAAAGCACCACACGGCGGTGCGGGCGGACGCGGACTGGCTCACCGACATCGTTGCCCGCCTGCACCAGTGCTCACAGTTGTTGGAACGCCTGCCCGTCGTCGCCAACAGTGCTGGGCAGATGAGAGGCGGCCGGTTCGTCGTGCCGGGCCCGTCGGCTGATGGACGCGCGCACCTGCTCGCACCCATCGAGGTGTCCGTGCGCTACACCCGGCCGGTGGCCGCTGCCCTGGCCAGTGCACAAACGCCCATCGTCTACGGCGAGTTGCGAGCATGGCTCACCAGGCGGTCGCCGGCCGCCGCCGATCGGATCGATGCCATGCTCGCCGGTCTGGTCGCCCAGCACGTGCTGATCAGCAGTCTGTGGGCCCCGGCGACCTGTCTGGACGCTCTTGCGCATGTGTGTGCCGTACTCGATGCGGCCGATGCCTGCACCATTCCCGAAGTTGCTGAGCTGGTGTGCCGGCTGAACGCGATACGCGACGAACTCGCACAAGGCGGCCCCGCCGCGTGGCCGGCCAGGAACGCTGTGGTCAAGCGGATGAAGGCGGTCAGCGACATCGCACCCGTCCCGGTGGTCGTCGACACGGCCCTGGACTGCCATATTCAAATTCCCGAGCAGGTCGTTCACGAAGCGCAAGAGGCCGCCGGTGTCCTGTACCGGCTTTCGCCCTACCCGTTCGGCTACCCGCAGTGGCGCGACTACCACCGCCGGTTCAGGGCACGGTATGGGCCAGGCGCGGTCGTTCCCCTCTTTGACCTGGTGGCCGACAGCGGCCTGGGCTTACCGGCCGGCTACCTCGGCTCCGGGCGACAACGCGCCGAGCCCCAACTCACCGAGCGCGACGAGAAGCTTCTCGCCCTGATCCAGCAGGCCATGCTGGACGGCTCGGGCGAAATCGTCCTGACCGAGCCCGTGATCGGCGACCTGGTCGGCGACGGTGCGGATGTCATTCCCGTGCCGCGGGCGGAGGTGTCCGTCGAAATCCACGCCACGGCCCTGAACGCCCTGACACGCGGATCCTTCCGCCTGGTCGTAACCGGGACGCCCAGGCCCGGCAGCAGCATGGCCGGACGCTTCGCCCACCTGCTGCCTGAGAAGGACCAAGCCCGGCTGGCCGACACCTATCGAGCGGCTGACCCGGATGCGGTCGCGGCGCAGCTGTCGTTCGCACCGCGCCGACGGCGCAACGACAACGTCACCCGCACCCAGCAGTTCCTGCCGCACGTGATCTCTGTGGCCGAACACCGGGAACCGCACGAAGAAGTGATCGCGCCGACGGACCTCGCGGTCACCGCAGACGCTCGCCAGTTCTTCCTCATCCAGCTCTCGACCGGACGGTGCATCGAACCGCGGGTCCCGCACGCCCTGGAAGCCGGAATCCACACCCCGCCCCTCGCACGTTTCCTTGCGGAGATCACCACCGCCCGCTCAGCCGTCTACAAGGCGTTCGACTTCGGCGCCGCCAACCACCTGCCCTACTTGCCGCGCGTGCGCTACAAGCGCACCATCCTTGCCCCGGCCCGGTGGCTGCTCACCGCCCAGGACCTGCCCCACCGCGCCGCCGCGATGGCCGCCTGGGACGCCGCGTTTGAGGCATGGCGGGCAAGGTTGCGCATGCCCGAGCGGATCTCTCTGGTGGAGAACGACCAGCGGCTGCCCCTCGACCTTACCCATCCTGTTCACCGTCTCCTGCTCCGCACCGGCCTGGACGGCGCCCGCCGCCTCGAACTGCGGGAAGCCGCCGCCCCTGAGGAACTGGCCTGGCTTGGCCGCGCCCACGAACTTCTCCTGCCCCTCACCCTCAGCACGCCCGCCGGCCCCGAATCCCTGTCCACGCCAGCTCACACCGTCGCTGTCGACGCCGGGCGTCTGCCCGGCCGCTCCGCCAGCCTCCACGCGCACCTTTATGCCCACCCCGCGCGCCACGACGAGATCCTTACGCAGCTTCTGCCGGTCCTGACCGCTTCGTTTGAGAACGCACCGACATGGTGGTTCAGCCGCCATCGCGAGATGAGCCGCCCCGAAGCCGATCAATACCTCATCCTGTCCATGCGCCTGCCCGACCCCAGCGCTTACGGCCCAGCTGCCGAACAGTTCCACGACTGGGCAGACCACCTGCGGCACCAGCGCTTGGCGTCGCACATCACGCTCGCCACCTGCGAGCCCCAGACAGGGCGTTACGGTCACGGCGCGGCGATGCGAGCCGCCGAGGCGGTGTTCACCGCAGACTCGGCCGCGGCCCTCGCCCAGATTCGGATGGCAGACCTGGGCGAGGTACAGCCGCAAGCCCTCGCTGCCGCCAGCCTGGTCGACTTGGCCACCCACTTCGCTCTCTCCGTCACGGACGGCCTTCGCTGGCTTGTCCAGCACCTGCCCGCCGAACACGGTCGGCTGGAGCGCGCCCTGCGTGACCAGGCCCTCGAACTCGCCGACCCCCGCCGCCGCTGGGCGACGCTCCGGTCCCTGCCGGGTGGCGACCAGGTAGTCGCCGCCTGGAAGGCACGTGCCACCGCGCTGACCGCTTACCGGGAACACTTGACCCTCCAGCGCGAACCGCTCACGGTCTTGCGCTCCCTGCTCCACCTCCATCACGTGCGCGCCCTCGGCGTCAATCAGGACACCGAACGCGTCACCGGCCGCCTCGCACGCGCCTGCGCACTGCGCTACACCATCGGCAGACCCGAGTGACCGCTCAGGCACACCTCAATCTCGCTGACGCGGTGAATCGGTTCGCGGCACACCTGACCACCCCCGAAGCCGCGCCTCCGGACGAACCGTGGGCGGCACAGTCCCTCGCCACCGGCGCTGCTGGCATCGCTCTGTTCCACATCGAACGCGCCCACACCCGGCAAGGGAGCTGGAAGCAGGCACACGCCTGGATCAGAGACGCCGTGACGGGCGAGATCAGCGCCGCAGACACCACCGGCCTGTTCCTCGGCGCGCCCGCCATCGCCTTTATCCTGCACGCCGCCAGCGCGGGCTCCTCCACGCGCTACCGCGACGCTCTTGCCACCATGGACGCGCACGTCACCAAGCTGGCCCACCGCCGCGCCGAGTCCGCCATGGCCCGCATTGACCGAGGCGACTGCCCTGTCTTCCGGGAGTACGACATCTTCTACGGCTTGGTCGGCATTGGCGCGCACCTGCTGCGCCACGACCCAGGCGGCAGCGCCCTCGAACGCATCCTGCGCTACCTCACCGCACTCACCGAGCCCCTGCCGGGCGACGGGCAGGCTCTGCCCGGCTGGTGGGTCGCCCACGACCCGCACACACGAACCTCCGCCCGCTACCCGCGCGGACATGGCAATCTGGGCGCCGCCCACGGCATCACCGGACCGCTCATGCTCCTCAGCCAGGCCGCACGACGCGGGATCACCGTGAACGGCCAGCACGAAGCGATCGCGACCATCTGCGACTGGCTCGACACCTGGCAACAAGACGGTGAGACGGGTGCGTGGTGGCCGGAGTGCGTCAGCTTCGACGACCTGCGCACCGGTCATCCCAGCCAGCCCGGCCCCGCCCGCCCCAGCTGGTGCTACGGCACCCCCGGCATCGCCCGCGCCCAGCAACTCGCCGCCATCGCGACCGGGGACACCACGCGCCAGCGCATGGCCGAACACGCCCTCGCCGCCTGCCTGTCCGACCCCGCCCAACTCGCGCGGCTCACCGACCCGGGCCTGTGCCACGGCTGGGCCGGCGTCCACCAGACCGTCTGGCACGCCGCCCACGACGCCACCACCCCCACGCTGGCCGCATTCCTGCCCCGGCTGGCCGAGGGCTTGGCCCGCCATGCCCAGCCCACCTCGCAAGACGTGCCTGGGTTCCTGGACGGCAACGCGGGCACCGCCCTGGCTCTGCTCACCGCCGCACGGAACGTCGTGCCGATCTCCGGATGGGACGCATGCCTGCTGATCGACTGAACCGCGCCTCGGACAGCGAACACAGGACCACGCTGGACCGGACCGTCCGCGCCCTGCTGGACGTCCTGTCCGGGGCCCCGCTCGACACCGCCGCCGCGCACGCCGGCATGGAGCCAACCGATCTGGCCACGGCCGTCAGTATCTACCACCAAGCCGGCCGGCAGGCCCTCGAACAACAAACGGCCACTCCCGACTGGTGGCAGCTCTACGTCCAGTTCACCGACTGGCAGGACGCCGAGAAGACCGCCGCCCACCACCTCGCCCCACTCATGCACCGCGCCGAGACCAACGGTGACATCACCGCCTGGTGGTTCATCAGGAAACACCCCTGCTGGCGACTGCGCCTCCGCATACACCCCCGCAGCGGAGCGAAGACCGGCATCGGCACCGCCATGGAACAACTTGTCGCAGACAACCGCATAGCACGCTGGTGGACCGGCATCTACGAACCAGAAACGGCTGCGTTCGGCGGCACCGCAACCATGACAGTCGCACACGATCTGTTCCACACCGACAGTCACGCCATTCTGAGCCTGCACGGCCACGGTGGCGCGGCGCTCGGCCGCCGCGAACTCTCCATCCTGCTGTGCACCATCCTGATGCGCGCCGCGGGCCTGGAGTGGTACGAAATGGGCGATGTGTGGCACCGCGTCGCCGCCGAACGGCCCCTGCCCGCCGACATCCCACCGAACCGGATCCGGCGGATGGTTGAGGATCTGCGCCAGTTGATGCTCGCCGACACGGCACTCGACGGCCCGATGCTCGGCCCGGACGGCCCCGCGGCGTTCGCTGCCGCATGGGCCACCGCGTTCCGCCGGACAGGCAAGATCCTCGGGGCGGCGGCCCGGGAAGGAACACTCGACCGGGGCCTGCGCCACGTTCTCGCCTACCACGTCATCTTCCACTGGAACCGCCTCGGCCTACCCGCCCATACCCAGAGCGTCCTCGCCGCGGCAGCGCGCTCGGCCGCACTCTAGGAGCGCCGGTACCGGCCCGGGGCCAGCCCGAACTCCCGCTTGAACGCCTTGGCGAAGGCGAACTCCGAGGAGTAGCCGACGCGTTCGGCCACCGACCGGACCGGCGCCTCGGAGTCGCGCAGCAGCCGGGCGGCGAGCGTCATCCGCCACCAGGTCAGGTAAGCCAGCGGCGGCCGGCCGACCAGCGCGGCGAAGCGGCGCGCGAACGGCGCCCGGGACAGGCCGGATTCGGCGCCCAGCGCCTCCACCGTCCAGGACCGGCCCGGCTCGCGGTGGATGGCGCGCAGCGCGGCCGAGACGGCGGGGTCGCGCAGCGCGGAGGCCCAGCCCGTGCCCGGCTCCTCCTGCGCCCGCTCCTCGTACCAGGCGCGCAGCAGGTACAGCAGCAGCGTGTCGAGGAGCGCGGGCAGGACGCCGTCGGCGCCGGGGCGGGGCGGCCCGGCCAGCTCGGCGCCCAGCAGGTCGATCGCGCCGCGCAGCGACGGGTGGCGGCCGACGCGGGTGGGGAGGTGGATGACGGGCGGCAGTTCGGCCAGCAGCGGATGCGGCCGGGCGCGGTCCAGCAGATACGCGCCGCACAGCATCACGGTGTGGGGGTCCGCGCAGTCCGGCAGGGTGCTCAGGGGCGGGGCGGCGGCACCGCGAGGGTCCGGGGAATCGAGGGAGTCGGCCAGCAGGTGCCCGCTGCCGTGCGGCAGCAGCAGCGCGTCACCGGGCCCCAGCCGCACCGGCTCGTCCTCGCCGTCGGCCAGCACCCAGCAGGCGCCCTGGAGCACGACGTGGAAACCGGCCCCCGGCGTGGGCTCCGCCCGCACCCGCCAGCGCGTGGGCATCCGCCGGCGGCCGGCGTGCGGGCGCCCGGTGCGCATGGCGGCCACGGCGTCGCTGAGCACGTCCATGGTTCGACTGTATCGGCCGGGGAGGCAACGGGAGACGATCGGACAGGAGCCCGAGAGGCTGTGGCATGGATGGTCTCGCCGCCGCTTCCTACGGTGAGAACTCCCCCTTTCGGAACGGAGTCTGGGCATGAGAATCGCCGTCTACGGCGCCACCGGGTTCACCGCCGGACTGGTCATGAACGAGCTGGCCCGGCGCGGCGTCGCCACGGTCGCGATCGGCCGCGACATCGAGCGGGTGCGCGCGGCGGGACTGCCGCCGGGCGCGGAGCCGCGCGCCGCCGCGCTGGACGACCCGGACCGGCTCGCCGCCGCGCTGAGCGGCTGCGACGCCGTGATCAACTGCGTCACGCCGTTCGACCTCCACGGCGAGCCCGTGGTGCGAGCCGCGCTGGCGGCCGGCTGCCACTACGTGGACACCACGGGCGAACAGGGCTACCTGCGACGGCTGTTCGCCACCTACGCGGCGGATGCCGAACGGGCCGGGGTCACGGTGCTGCCCGCGCTGACCGACGACGGCGTGCCCGGCGATCTGATCGCCCATCTGGTGGCGGGTGAGCTGGGCGGCGAGGTGGCCGAACTGACCATCGCCGACCTGCGGTTGCCGGGCAGCGCGTCGCGCGGCACCGCGCGCACGGCGGTGCGGCACGCCGAGGAGCTGCGCAACGGCGGCCTGACCTGGGCGGACGGCCGGTGGCACGGGCCGGGCCGGCCCGTGCGGCGCACCGAGGTGGCGGGCCGCCCCGTGGTGAAGTTCGCCCTGCCCGGGGTGGTCACCGTGCCGCGCCACGTCCGGGCCGGGCACATCGAGGGCGTCATCGCCGCCGAGGTGGCCGAGGCGTTCACCTCGATCACCGGTGAGTGGGCGGACAGCCTGCCGAGCGGCCCCGACGCCGGGCAGCGCGCCGCCGGCCGGTGGCGGATGGCGGCCCACGCCACCGCTGCCGACGGCCGGGAGGCGCACGGCGCGGTGTGGGGCACGGACGTCTACGGCACCACGGCCACGATCGCGGTCGAGGGCGTCCACCGCCTGCTGACGGACGGCGCGAAGCCCGGCGTCCTGGCGCCCGCCGAGGCGTTCGCGCCGGTGTCGTTCCTGGACGCGCTGGGCGGCGCCGGGGTGCGCTGGGAGGTCACCACCGGCGCGCGCTGAACGGACGGGTTCGGCACCCCGCCCGCCGGGCATCCCCAGACGAGTACTACCGTTTCACCAGGTGATATCACCGTCCGTGCGGAGGGAGTTGGGGGATGCGACGACGGCTTCCGGGCGTAACGGCGGTGCTGGCGGCGGCCGTTCTCGCGCTGCTGGGCGGCGGCTGCGCGACCGATTCCGATGAGTCCGACGAACGGGAGGACCGGGCGGCCGGCGAGCCGACGGGAGAGGCCGGGGAGCCGAGCGAAGAGGCCGAGGAGCCCGGGACCACGCTGCCCGGGCTGCCGACGGCCGACGAGGCGAGGGAGCAGCTCGCCGCGCTCACCGTGGCCGAGCCCCGCCCCATGACCGGCTACTCCCGCGACCGCTTCCCGCACTGGACGAGCACCGACGGGTGTACGGTCCGTGGGACCGTACTGCGCCGCGACGGCGAGGACGTGACCGTGGACGACGACTGCCAGCCGGTGTCCGGCACCTGGCACAGCGCCTACGACGGCGAGGTGTTCACCGACCCCGGGGACATCGACATCGACCACATGGTGCCGCTGGCCAACGCCTGGCGCTCGGGCGCCGACGAGTGGACCGACGAGGAGCGCGAGGCGTTCGCCAACGACCTCGACTCCCCGCAGTTGCTGGCCGTCGGCGCCCGCGTCAACCGGGAGAAGGGCGACCAGTCGCCCGACCAATGGGCGCCGCCCGCCGAGGAGTTCGCCTGCACCTACGCCCGCGCCTGGACCGCCGTCAAGGACTCCTACGGGCTGACCATCACGGCCGGCGAGCGGGACACGCTGGGCACGATGCTCGACTCGTGCGGGTGAACGCGGGGCCTCGGGGGCTGCCCGGGCCGCTCCGTTCCCGCATCATCCTTCCGTGGGCGACGACATCGACGTGGGCCGGCACATGACCTTCGAGGCCCGGCACAGCCGGGACCGCGGCTGGTATGTCGTGGATCCCGTGGGCGGCCTGGTGCACGTGTCCGGGGACGACGGCAGGCCGCGCGCGGCGTTCTTCGGCGACGACCGGGCGGCGGCCGAGACGCTGGCCACCCACCTCAACGACCAGCGCGGCATCGACGAACGGAACGGCTAGGCAGCGGGTCCGGCTCGGTCCGGTCAGCGGGCGAACGTGGCGTTGCAGTCCATGCACTGCCACTTGCGCGGCATTCCGGTGCTGGTCACGTTGACGCTGCCGCAGCTCGGGCACTTCACGTCGTCACCTCCGTTCCCGGCCGGGCGGGGACCGTGCCGCGCGTCACGAAAGTCCCGTGGCGCTGCGGCGGTTGACCTGGCGCACCTTCTCGCGCAGCAGGTCGCTGGCGCTGATGGGCCGGACGTGCTCCGGCCGAACGTCCCACGCGACGCCGCCCCGGACGGGCCGGAGCCGGTAGGCGGGACCGTCGAGGCTCACGACCACGCCGACGCGGTCGAGCCGGGTGTCCTGGGCGAGCGCGCCCAGTTCTATCCGCTCCCCGGGAAACTCAGGAGGTCCGGGGCGGTCGGGCGCCGGTGGTTCCTGGCTGCTGGACGTCATGAAGGCTGACTCTCCCGCGCTCTCCGTAATGAGACGCTCACCAGCATCGCGCCTTTGGGGAAAGCTGACCAGAGCGGCTACGTGGCCGGTTCGACAAAGGCAACGAAAAAAAGCGCACCACCACAACCGTCATGTCACACTCGCCGCGGAACGTCCCTATTGAGCCGACGGCCCGGCACCGGCGGCCGCCCCCCGGGCAGGGGGGAACGCCGGTCCCGGGCCGCCGGGGCCGCGTCAGAGCGCGTTGGCGCGGGTGATCTCGGAGAACCAGCGCCCGCTGTCCTTCAGGATCCGCTCCTGCGTCTCGAAGTCCACGTGCACCAGGCCGAACCGCTTCGAGTAGCCGTGCGCCCACTCGAAGTTGTCCAGCAGGGACCACACGAAGTACCCGCGCAGGTCCACGCCCTCGCCGATCGCCCGGTGCGCGGCGCGGAAGTGCTCCTCCAGGTACTTGCGGCGGTCCTCGTCGTGCACCCGGCCGTCCCGGGTCACCTCGTCGGCGAACGCGGCGCCGTTTTCCGTGACATAGAGCGGCGGCGGGCCGTACTCGCGCCACACCCGGGTGAGCGTCTCGTACAGCCCGTCGGGGTCGATCTCCCAGCCCATCTCGGTCACGGGCACGCCGCGCTTGACGAACTCGACCTCCTCCGAGCCCACCCAGTGCGAGGGCCGGGAGGGGGTGGTCCCGGCCCGCACCACGTGCCGGGAGTAGTAGTTGACCCCGAGGAAGTCCAGCGGCGTGGCGATCGTCGCCAGGTCGCCGTCCAGGATGTGCTCGGTGCCGACGGTCTCCGAGATGTCCTTCTGCACGTCGTCCGGGTAGGAGCCGCGCAGCAGCGGGTCGAGGAAGAAGCGGTTCATCAGCCCGTCGATGCGGCGGGCGGCGTCCCGGTCGGCGGCGCTGTCGGTGGCCGGGTCCACCGGGTACAGGTTGACCGTGACGCCGAGGCTGTTCGCGCCCTGGTCGCGCAGCGCCCGCACCGCCAGCCCATGGCCGAGCATCAGGTGGTGCGCGGCGCGCACGGCGGCGGCGCCGTCGGTGCGGCCGGGGGCGTGGATGCCGCTGGCGTAGCCGAGGAACGCGGCGCACCACGGCTCGTTCAGCGTGGTCCAGTCACTCACCCGGTCGCCCAGCCGCTGGTGGATCAGCGCGGCGTACTCGGCGAAGTGCTCGGCGGTCTCGCGGCGCGGCCAGCCGCCCGCGTCCTCCAGGGTCTGCGGCAGGTCCCAGTGGTAGAGCGTGACCCAGGGCGTGATGCCGTGGTCCAGCAGCTCGTCCACCAGCCTGCTGTAGAAGTCGACCCCCGCGCCGTTGAGCGGTCCGTAGCCCTCGGGCTGGATGCGCGGCCAGGCCAGCGAGAAGCGGTAGTGGCTCACGCCCAGGTCGGCGAGCAGCGAGACGTCCTCGGGGTACCGGTGGTAGTGGTCGTCGGCGACGTCGCCGGTCTGGTTCAGATGCACCTTGCCCGGAGTGTGGGAGAACGTGTCCCACACCGAGGGCAGCCGGCCGTCGGCGTGCACGGCCCCCTCGATCTGGTAGCTGGCGGTGGCCGTTCCCCAGGCGAAGCCCTCGGGGAACCGCTCGGTGCTCAGGTCGTCTGTCATCGAAGCGTTTCCAGGTGTTTCCGTGTTTTTCGGTATTGCCGGTGAGATGGGGGCGCCGCCGGCTCGTTGAGGGTAAGCCACGCGCCCGACGGGACCGGCGGGCGGGCCGGCCCGGCGGTTCGGCGCCCGGAAGTGGCGCTCAGACGGCGGGCAGCGGGCGCAGCGGAACGCCGTCGGGCCCGGCGGCGAGCTCCCCGGCGAGGTCCGTGCCGGCCAGGCCGATGGCGCGCAGCCCGAGCCTCCCCCGCAAGCGGGAGGTACCCCCATCGGGAGCAGCCGGGGCCGGGGTGGTGGGCGCGGTGAAGGAGAAGACCTCCAGCACGGCCGGGCCGGCCTGGAGGTAGTCGATGACGAAGCCGCGCGGGTCCCGGTCGTGGACCAGGCGGCCGATCACCGGGTAGCCGAGCCGGTCCCGGTAGAACTCCAGGGTGGCGTCCAGATCGCCGGCCGTCACCGCGACGTGGTCGAAGACGGGCCCGGCGCCGGCCGGCCGCGCCTCGGCCAACCGCCGCTCGCGGTCGGCCAGTTCGGGGGTGACCACCGAGTGGTAGCGCAGATGGCCGTCGATGATCTCCAGCAGCGTGCCGTCCGGGTCGCGGAAGAAGGCGAGATTGACGTCGCCGACGGCCGCGGTGGGCTCGATCGTGAACTCGACTCCGGCCGAACGCAGCCGCTCGGCCTGCCGGAACACATCGCCGACCTTCAGGCCGACGTGCCGCATGCCGCGTTGCAGATCGTCGCCGAGCCAGCCGCCGAGCGTGCTGTCCGCGCCCATCTCGACCAGCTTGACCAGCGCGCCGTCCGCGCTGAGCCAGTGCACGCCGGGCGTGGGGGGCTCGGGGGCCGCCGCGGCGGGGCCGAGGCCAAGGGTTCCGCGGTAGAAGTCGAGCGAGCGCTCGGCGTCGGTCACACCTATCTCGATATAGGACATTCCGGGCTGGGTGGACATGGGGGGTGGCTTCCTTTCCGGGACCGCACCGGGTCATTCCGCGGCGAAGCGCCGTAGCGTGCGGGTGCACACATGATGATCGGCGGACCGGTCCCGGGCCGGAAGGCGCACAGCGTCCGGCCCGCCGGAACGTCGCACGAGCAGGAGGCACGGAAGCATGACAGCACCGGAGTCGGGACGGCGCAGCGCGGCCTGGTTCGCCGCCGAGGGCCGCAACGGGTTCATCCACCGGTCCTGGATGCGGAACCAGGGCTTCGGCCCCGAGGTCTTCGACGGCCGCCCGGTCGTCGGCATCGCCAGCAGTTGGTCCGAACTCACCCCCTGCAACGCGCACTTGCGGGACGTCGCGGAGGCCGTCAAGCGCGGCGTGTGGGAGGCCGGCGGGCTGCCGCTGGAGTTCCCCGTGATGTCGCTGGGCGAGACGCTGATGCGCCCCACCACCATGCTCTTCCGCAACCTCATGGCCATGGAGGCCGAGGAGACCATCCGCGCCAACCCGCTGGACGCCGTCGTCCTGCTCTCCGGCTGCGACAAGACCACCCCGGCCCTGCTGATGGCCGCCGCCAGCGTGGACCTGCCCGCGCTCATGGTCACCGGCGGACCCATGCTCAACGGCAAGTTCCAGGGCCGCGACATCGGCTCCGGCACGGACGTCTGGCGGCTGAGCGAGGAGGTCAGGGCCGGCCGCATGTCGCCCGCCGACCTCAGCGAGGCCGAGGGGTGCATGTCCCGCAGCCGCGGCCACTGCATGACGATGGGCACCGCCTCCACGATGGCCTGCCTGGCCGAGGCCCTGGGCATGCAGCTCCCCGGCTCCGCCGCCATCCCCGCGGTGGACGCGCGCCGTTACGCCCTGGCCCACGCCGCGGGGCGGCGGGCCGTCGCGCTGGCCGAGGAGGGGCTGCGGCCGTCGCACATCCTCACCCGCGAGGCGTTCGAGAACGCCATCCGCGCCAACGCGGCGCTCGGCGGCTCGACGAACGCCGTCGTGCACCTCCTCGCGCTGGCCGGCCGCGTCGGAGTCCCCCTCGATCTGGACGACTTCGACCGGCTGACCACCGAAGTCCCGGTCCTGGTCGACCTGATGCCGTCGGGCCGCTTCCTGATGGAGGACTTCTACTACGCCGGCGGCCTGCCCACCGTGCTGCGCGAGCTCGACGAGGCCGGTCTGCTGCACGGCGGCGCCCGGACCGTCGAGGGCACCACCATGCGGGAGGCGACGGCCGACGCGCCCTGCTGGAACCGCGAGGTCATCCGCACCACGGCCGAACCGTTCCGGCCCGCCGGGGAGGGCACCGTCGTCCTGCGCGGCAGCCTGTGCCCGGACGGCGCGGTCCTAAAGATCTCCGCCGCCTCCCCGCACCTGCTCAAACACCGTGGCCGGGCGCTGGTCTACGACCGCGTCGAGGACTACATCGCCGCCGCCGACGACCCCGACCTGCCCGTCGACGAGAACACCGTCCTCGTCGTGCGCAACGCCGGCCCGCGCGGCTACCCCGGCTTCCCCGAGGTCGGCAACGTGCCGGTGCCCAAGGTGCTGCTGGCGGCCGGCGTCGAGGACATACTGCGGATCAGCGACGCGCGGATGAGCGGCACGGGCTACGGCACGTGCGTGCTGCACGTCGCCCCCGAGGCCGCCGTGGGCGGCCCACTGGCGCTGGTCCGCACCGGCGACTGGATCGAACTCGACGCCGCCGCCCGGCGCCTGGACCTGGATGTGCCCGCCGAGGAACTGGCCACCCGCGCCGCCCCGCCCGCGCCCGAGGCGCCCGAGCGCGGCTGGGCCAAGCTCTACACCGAGCACGTCATGCAGGCCGACCGGGGCGCCGATCTGGACTTCCTGGTCGGCCGCAGCGGCGACGCGGTGCCCCGGCACTCACACTGACGTTCGGGGTGGGTATGGGTCCGTCTTCGAAGGGGGCGTCCGTCCGCCCGCGGCGTCTGGTGCGTGCGATCGCAAGGCGCCGGATCGCAGCTCGTACTTGGTTGTACTCGCGCGATTCGGCAACGCAGCGAGTGTGCGTGCCTGGGGGTACCTCCCGCTTGCGGGGGAGCGTCGCGGGCAGGGCGGCCTCTTCGAAGGCGGGCCCCAGATCTCACTGCGGCGGGCGGTAGTTCTCGGCCTTGTCGAGGATCGCGGTGAAGCGCTCCCACTGGGCCGCCGCCTCCGCCGTGGGACCCACCGTGAAATCCTCCGGGTCCAGAAAGTCGAGTCGTTCGCGCGTGGCCGGGTCCAAGTCCCGCCACGCGGCCTCATCCTGCGGTGACCGAGCCACAGTCGTCGCACACCCAGTTGCCGTTGTTGAGCCTGCGGCCGTTCCCCGATCCGCACGATGGACATTCCACAGGGCTGCCCCCTCACGCATCCCCGGCCCTGTCCGAAGCCGTGGAGCATCCGACTGTAGCGTGCGCCACGGGGCCGCGGCAGCCCCCGGCGCCCCGCGTGAGCGGCGCGCCGGGGACCGCGCCGGCTCAGGCGAGACGCACGAGCCGGGAGGAGAAGCCGGGCTCGCTCAGATCCGCGCCGAGCGCCACGGGCACCCGCACCTCGGCCGGTCCGCTGCCCAGCACCAGGCTGCCCACCTCGGTGCCCGCCTCGGCCGACGACGGCACGCCGCCCTCGCCCGCGGTGAGTACGAGGCGGACGTCCAGTCCGGCCCAGCCGACCGCCCGCACGTCCTCGGTGACCACCACGGGCGTGGTGCCGCCGAGCCCGTCGTCCACCTCGCCGACGACGTCCCCGGCGCTCAGCACCGGCGCGTCCGTCAACTCGCCCTGGGCGAACCGGATCAGCCCGTCCCCGACGTCCAGCGCCTGGCCGAGGATCGAGTTGTCCGAGGGCCGCGGCGGCTGGCCGAGCACGGCGCCCACGATCAACTGCTCGGTGCCGTCGACCTCCTGGATCGCGGCGAACATCAGGCAGCCGCCCGCGGCGCTGGTGGTGCCGGTCTTGATGCCGATGACGTTGTTCACCGGCACCAGGCCGTTCCAGTTGTAGTGGGTCGCGCCGGCGCTGTCGACGTACGACGGCATCCGCACGACCTGCCGGAACACCGGGTCGTCCATCACGGCCTTGGCCAGGATCGTCTGGTCCCGGGCGGTGGACACGGTGTCGTCGTTCAGCCCGCTGGGGTCGGTGTAGGTGGTGTCCTCCATGCCGAGCTCGGCCGCGGCCTCGTTCATCTTGTCGACGAACTCCTCCTCCGAGCCGGCGTCCCAACGCGCCAGCAGCCGCGCCACGTTGTTCGCGGATGCGATCATGATCGCCTGCATCGCCTCGCGCTGGGTGATGCTCGTCCCGGCCTCCACCTCCACGGTGGACTCGCCCTCCTCTTCCAACGCCGCGTCGTCCTCGGCCTGTTGATCGACCGGGATCTCCGTACCGTCGGTGTCCTCCGCCATGGGGTGGTCGCGCATGATCACATAGGCGGTCATCACCTTCGCGACGGACGCGATCGGCACCGGCTCCTGCTCGCCGGAGGAGCCGAACGTGCCCAGCCCCTCGACGTCCATCGCCGCCTGCCCCGAGTCCGGCCAGGGCGCGGTCGGCGACTCGCCCTCGAACGTGAACGTCTCGGCGGCGGTCAGCTCCAGCTCCGGCTCGGGCAGCGGGCGCAGCGACTGGACCACGACGAGGACGATCAGGAGCAGCACGACCAGCGGCGTCCAGATCTTGATCCGGCGCAGCGCGGTCCGCAGCGGAGTGGGCGGCGGCGCGGGCTTGTTGGTCAGCTCGGCCAGCAGGTCCAGCGGATCCCGCTGCGAATCGGGCACGGGCGGCGGCCCGGCGGGCGGGGCGGGCGCGGGCAGCGGGAGCACGCCGGTGGACTGCGCGGGCGGCTCCGCGGGCGGCTCCGCCGGTTTGGCCGGCTCCTTCGGCTGGTCGGGGACGCGGAGGGTGGTGGTCTTCTGATCGACCGCGCCCGTGGAGCCCTCCGGAAGCCGCAGCACGGCGGTCTTCTGATCGACGGCACCCGGCTCGTCCGGGGACTTCTCGTCGTCCCCGGCGTCGGGGTCGCGCAGCACGGTGGTCTTCGGCTCCGCCGTGCCCGGCCGGCCAGCGTCCGGCTTCGCCGTCTCGGGCGTGCCCGAGTCCTGGTCGTCCCCGGGCTCTTCGCCGTCCCCGGTCTCGGGGACGCGGAGCACGGTGGTCTTCGGCTCCGCCGTGCCCGGCCGGCCGGCCTCCGGCTTCTTGGCGTCCCGCTCGCCGGCCTCCGGCTCGCCGGAGTTCTCGCCGTCTTCGCCGTCGGGGACGCGGAGCACGGTGGTCTTCCGGTCCCCGGCGTCGGGCTTCGCCGCGTCCGGGGTGCCGGCCTCCGCCTCGGCCGGGGCCGGCTGGCCCAAGTCCGCGTCATCCGGGGATGCCTGGCCGTCCGCGGTCTCGGGGACGCGGAGCACGGTGGTCTTCGGTTCCCCGGCCTCCGGCTGGCCAGCCTCCGGCTCCGCGGCAGCGGATATGCCCTCTCCCGGCTCCTCCTCGGCCGTCTCCGGCTCCGTCGCGCCGTGGGCCTCCGCGGTCCCCGCCGCGTCCTCTCCGGCCGTCTCGGGCTCCTCCCCGGCCCCCTCCGGTTCCGTTCCGGCGTTGGCGCCGGCCCTCTCCGGCTCCGTCGCGCCGTGGGCCTCCGCGGTCCCCGCCGCGTCCTCTCCGGCCGTCTCGGGCTCCTCCCCGGCCCCCGTCGCGTCCTCTCCGGCCGTCTCGGCCGTCCCAGCAGCCGCCTCGTTCCCCTCGTCCCTGCCCGCCTTCTCGTCGGCCTCCTCGGCCGTCACACCCTCGTCCCCGGGAACCTTCGCGTCCTGGGGAACCCTTCCGGGGTCCCCAGGCGTCTTCTCCGATGACTCCTGCTCCCGCTCCCGCTCCGAAAAATCCGGGGACTCGCCCGCCACCCGTGCCTCCCTACACATCGTTCAAGAACTGGCCGCTGGCCCTACCAGTTTGCCGGGTCCTGTGCACCTCGGTACGACGAGTCGGCGGTGGCGGAATCCTGCTGCCGTCCTGAAGGACGACAACGACATATCTACGGGTTCCCTCACAAAACAACCACGCACCCTCGACAGAACAATGTGAGAGGCGTCACCCTGTCTTTCATCCACGCGGGGAGGCATGGATGGGCAGGAGTCGTAGAACCATTCCGGAGGAGCTGCTGCTGCTCGCTCTGGACCCGGCCACGGGTACCACCGCGCAGCCGCAGTCGCTCGACCTCGGCCTCGCCGGGGCCCAGCTCGTCGAGCTGGCACTGGCGGGACGGATAGCCCCTGACGGGGACCGAATAGCCGTGGTGTTGCCACGGCCGACCGGAGATCCCACGTTGGATTCCGCTCTCGAGTTGCTGCGCAGGCGTGGCAGCCCGGTCCGGGCGGTCCACTGGATCGGCGGGCCCCGGCTGGGGCTCCGTCAAACGTATCTCACGCATCTGGAGCGCTGCGGCATGGTGCACGCCGTGGAGAACCAGATGTGCGGAGTCTTGCCGACGACCCGTTATCAGGCGACGGACAACGCGGTCAGCAGGCAGATCCGGGCTCGGCTGGACACCGCGATCCGCACCGGCACGCCACCGGACGCGCGGACCGCGGCCCTGGCGGCACTGGCCCACGCCGTGGGCCTCGGCAAGCACCTGTACCCCGGGAACGAGGGGCGGTCCTCCCGCTCCCGGCTCCGGGACCTGATCAGGCATGACCCGATGGGTGGCCTGGTGGCCCACGCTGTCATGGACGTGCAGAACGGCGTGGCCGGTCAGGCGGCGGCGGCACGGCGCCCGCAGCAGAGCGGCGCCCGCAAGCCGGGACGCGCCCCGGCACCGGCGCCGGCCATGGCCGGGGTCGGACAGTCGTCCCAGTCGATCGGTGACCCGTCGAGGCGGAGAGGAGTGACCCGAGCCGCAGTACGTCCTTCACTCTCGCACTAGGCGCACAGGTGCGCGGACACGCGCGTGTATGACCTAACCGGGAGCCGCATTTCGAGCACGGGGTGTGGCGACGGCCACAGACGGCGGCCGTTGCCACACCCCATGCTTGTGATCGGGCACCCTCTGTCGCGAATTCCCGCGCGGGCACCCGCGCTTGGTGGCAATCTGCTTGTCAGCAACGGTTGTTGCGACCGATCGTCCCGACGGAGGTGCACAGGTTCGTGGCGGGCAACGTCAATCCCACCGTCCGGCGGCGCAGGCTCGGCCAGGAACTGAGGCGGCTGCGCGAAGACCGGGGCATGACCGCGGAAGAGGTCGCCGAGAGACTGCTGGTCTCGCAGTCCAAGATCAGCCGGCTGGAGAACGGCCGCCGCAGCATCAGCCCGCGCGATGTGCGGGATCTGTGCGGGGTGTACGAGGTCGACGACAGCAAGCTCGTCGAGGCCCTCATGCAGATGGCGCGGGAGTCCCGCCAGCAGGGCTGGTGGCACGCCTTCGCCGAACTGTCGCCCACCTACAGCGTCTACATCGGCCTGGAGACGGACGCGTCCTCGCTGCGCGTCTACGAGCCCCAGGTGGTGCCCGGGCTGCTCCAGACGCCCGCCTACGCCGCCGCCGTGATCTCCGGCGCGCTGCCGGAGGTCGGGGAGGACGAGGTGAACGCCCGGGTGCAGGTGCGGCTGCGCCGTCAGCAGCGCGTCTGGGAGGAGCGGCAGCCGTTACGGCTGTGGGCCGTGGTGGACGAGGCGGCGCTGCGCCGTGCCGTCGGCGGGCCGCGGACGATGCGGGAGCAGATGCACCGGCTGGCCGAGTGCTCGCGGCTGCCGAACGTCACGCTCCAGGTGATGCCGTTCTCCGCGGGCGCGCACCCCGGCGTGAACGGCCAGTACACGATCCTGGAGTTCCCGGAGGCGACCGACTCGACGGTGATCTATCTGGAGGGCGGCACCAGCGACCTGTATCTGGAGAAGCCGCACGACGTCCAGTACTACAGCGTCATGTACGAGCACCTGCGCGCCCAGGCGCTCAGTCCGGAGCAGACCCGGCGCTTCATCTCCCAACTGGCCGCGGAGTACCACGCCGCGTCCGCGTAAATGCGCGGCGGGCGCGGAGAATACACGTCGTTCGCCGCGCCCGGGAGGGATCCTCCTGACGGACCATCCGGTCGAGTGAAGCGGGACATCATATGGCGATCCGGACTAGTACGGTCGCGGCATCACTACCGACCGGCAGGATTCCGGAGCGAACATGGCAATTGAGCACGGTACGACGCGCACCTGGACAAAGTCGTCCTATTCCGGGGGGAACGGGGCATGCGTGGAGGTGATGTCCCCGGCGCGGGACGTTCTGGCGGTCCGCGACTCGAAGGCCCCGGCCGGGCCGCGACTCGGCTTCCGGGCCCGGTCCTGGACGGCGTTCCTCGGCACGGTGGACCCGGGCCTCCCCACCGGAGGCTGATCCGCCCCGCACCCGGCGCCGTTTGGGACACCGTGTGTCCCGGGCGGCGCTCCGGTGTATGCGCGCGCGCCCGTCAGCGCGCCGGTTCGCCGAATTCGCGCATCGCCTCGTCGACGATCTCCGCCAGCCGGGCGTGGTGGGCGCCCTGCCAGTAGATCCGGCCGCACTCGGCGCACTGCGCGAACGCGTCGTAGGTGCGCTCGGTGCCGCGTTCCAGGCGGTCGGTGACCGTCTCCTTGTCCGCCGGGCGCAGCGGGCCGTTGCAGGCGGTGCACCGGGTGAACGGCGCCAGGGCGGGGGCGAACCGGCCCAGTACATCGCGCAGTTGGTCCTCCACGCGGTCGCCGTGGACGAACGCCCCGGCCCACAGCTCGCGGCGGCGCAGCAGGCCCCGGTCGCGGGAGAGCAGCACCCGCCGCTCGCGCGCCGAGCGCGCGGCCAGCGCCGGGTCGCCCGGGTCGGTGCTGTCGTAGGCGGCGTCCACGCCGAGCAGCCGCAGCCGGCGGGCGAGCCGGCCCAGGTGCACGTCCAGCAGGAACCGCAGCGGCGCGCCGGGCACGCGCTGGGGGCGGGCGACCGGCCGCACCTCGACGTTCGCGCCGGGCGCCGGCACATGCGCGGGCGGCACCTCGCGGCCGTTCACCAGCAGCCGGCCGACCTCGGTGAGCGGGACGCCGAGCGACTCCACCACGTGACCGAGCGTGGACACTCCGTCGACCGGCGCGGGCGCCGGGCCGCGACGTCGTTCGGGGGCGGTGAACTGCCGCAGCTCGGGGGCGAAATCGATGGAGATCCGGGGTCCGTCCACTCCGCCAGCATGCCATCGCCGCCGGGCCGCCCGCGCCGCACATGCGGCCCGGCGGGACACCGCCTACGCTGGCAGTTCAGGGAGGTGCTATCGCACATGGCCCAGTCATCGAAGTCATCGAAGTCGTCGAAATCATCTGGAGCATCCGAGCCGGACGAGCGGCGCTCGCCCGATCTCCCCACGCCCGACCGCAAGCTCCACTCCGGCGGGGACCGCCCGATCGAGCCCGAGGACCTGGTCCGCCTCAGCGGCCGGGAGCCGACGCCCGAGCTGATCGAGAAGGCGCGCCAGGCACTGGAGGAGGAGGGCGCGGCGGCGGTCGAGCGTTACCTGCCCTGAGCCCCCGGCGGCCCGGGCGGAATGATCCGCCGGGCGCCCTGGTTCCCCTCCAGGAAGCGAAGCGACATCAGGGAGGCGGGACGCCGTGGCCGACGAGGGACCGGGCAGCGACAGCATCAGGGGCGTGACGCGCGGGCGGGCGCCCGTTCCGTTGTCCGTGCTCGACCTGGCGACGGTCGGCAGCGGGCTGACCGCCACGCAGGCGCTGCGCACCACGGCCGAGCTGGCGCGGCTCGCCGAGCGGCGCGGCTTCCACCGCTTCTGGGTGGCCGAGCACCACTCGATGCCCGGCGTCGCCAGCTCCTCGCCGCCCGTGATCCTCGGCCATCTGTCCGCCGTGACCGAGCGCATACGGCTCGGGTCCGGCGGCGTGATGCTGCCCAACCACGCGCCGCTGGTGGTGGCGGAGCAGTTCGGCACGCTGGAGGCGCTGGCGCCCGGCCGGGTGGACCTCGGCCTCGGCCGCGCCCCCGGCACCGACGGCGCCACCGCGGCGGCGCTGCGGCGGGGCCGGACGGACGGGCCGGACGAGTTCCCGCAGCAGGTCGCGGAGCTGGTCCGGTTCCTGGACGACGACTTCCCCGACGCGCACCCCTACTCCCGCATCCACGCGGTGCCCGGGCCGGTGCAGGGCAGTGCGCCGGGTGGTGTTCAGTCGGCGGCCCGGCCGCCGGTGTGGCTGCTGGGTTCCTCCGGTTTCAGCGCGGAGCTGGCCGGCCGCCTCGGGCTGCCGTTCGCGTTCGCGCACCATTTCTCGGCGGCCAACACGATCCCCGCGCTGGAGTTGTACCGGCACACGTTCCGCCCCTCCGGGGTGCTGGACGCGCCCTACGCGCTGATCGGGGTGTCCGCGCTGGCGGCCGACGACGAGCGGGAGGCGCACCGGCAGGTGCTGACCGGCGCGCTGTCCATGATCCGGCTGCGCACCGGCAACCCCGGCCTGATCCCGACGCCCGAGGAGGCGGCGGCATACCCGTTCAGCCCGGTGGAGACGGACTTCGTCGACGGCTGGCTGGCGAACGTGGTGTACGGCACGCCGGACGCGGTGCGCGAGGGCCTGGACGCACTGGCGAAGCGGACGGGCGCGGACGAGCTGATGATCACGTCGAACGCGCACACCCCGGAGGCCCGGCTGCGCAGCTATGAACTGATCGCCGACGCGTACGAGTTGCCCACCGGGGAGTAGGGATCTGGTGGTTTTCATTCCGAGTCAGGGCTCTCGGACGGGGGGAAGGTAGATCTCGTAGCTGATGACCGAGGGGATGGGCACGTTGAGTTCGCCCGCGGTCTCGGTCAGGGTGTCCTCCTGGCCGAGGAGGTCGCCGGTGGCCGGGTCGATGATGAACGTGTAGCGGGTCGGCAGACCGCTGCTCGACGACACCGCGGAGAACGCCTGCCCGGCGCGGCCGGCCCGGTCGATCACCTCGCCGTCGTACTCGAGTCCGTCCATGTCGGCGAGCATGCGCAGAAAGGCCGCACGCTGGTCGGGGCCGAGGGCCTGCTGGGTGATCAAGTCGTGTGTCGCCGCCTCCAGGTACATGATGTCCCCGATGGGCTGGCCGTAGGCGGCCTCCAACCAGGCCGCGAACTCCTCCTCGCCTGCCGGGGCCGGCTCGGAGTAGGCGTTCGGCGGATCGGTGAACGTCTCCGTGCCCTCGGGCGTCTCCTGGGTCTGTGTGATGGACCCATCGGGGTGCAGCTCGTTGTGGACATCCGTTTCCACGATCTCCGACGTCACCGACTCGGAGGTGATCCGGGTCGACAGCCACCAGCCCCGGTAGCTGATCCCGACCGCCTCTCCGGCTGGCTCGGGCAGAGCGGCGGCACGGTCGGCGATCTCGCCCAGCAACTCGGACGCCGAACGGTCGGTGGCGGTGGCGACGTACCGCAGCGGCGACGGAGTGGCCGCGTACGCGGTCCCCTCATCGCCCGATCCGGGCAGGACCACGAGAGCGACGGCAACGGCCACGGTGGCCAACCCCGCCGCCACGGCGGGCACCAGCCGCACCCGCCTCCCCCGGCGGCCGGCCGTACCCGGAACCTCCTGCGCCACAATCGTCTCGAGGTCGGCCCGCGCCCGCTCCTCGTCCACCACCAGGCCATCCGCCGGGTCGGCCCCCGCCAGCATCGCCCTGACATCCTCGCTCATGCCCATGACTGCCCCTCCAGACTGCCGACTCCGCGCTGATCGGTCTGTTCCTGCCGCGCCAGGGCACGGCGCAGCCGCACCGAACAAGTGGCGGCGGTACATCCCAGCGCCCGCGCCGCCTGCCGAACCGTGAGCCCCTCCCAGCCGATCAGGGCCAGCAACTCGCGGTCCGCTTCCCGCAGGGATGCCCACGCGCCGATGACCAGGTGACGGGCAGCGACCTGGTTCCCCGCGTCTCGCGCTGTCCCCTCCCCTTCCCACCGCTCGGCGAGGCGGGCGGCATGCCGCTCACCCCGCGCATGGCTGGCGACAGTGTTCCGCGCCACGCCGTACAGCCAGGGCAGAGCATCCTCGGGAACCACGTCCATCCGGCGCCACGCGGTGGTGAAGACATCAGCCGCCACATCGGGCGCCGAGTCCTCACCGACCCGACGTCGGGCGTAACGCAGAACCGCCTCGTAGTGCTGGGCATACATCACCCGGAACCGCTCCGGCTCTCCCATCGAGCGCCCCCTCACATGGCCTCACCCTGTCTATGTCTGACAGCCTCCGCTTCTTACAGAGCGGAAGAAATCTGGAACGTCCATGCCATGAGGCACAAGCTGGGGCGGGACTGGGGTTGCGATCGATGTGCTGGTCCACCGCGACGACGCCGGACTGCGCCCGGCATGAATCGATGATGGATGTGCACTTACACCTGGCCCTGGGCTCAGTGCTCTGCCGGGGGCCAGGAGATCGTGAAGCGGAAGGCCGACCGGTCCAGCACACGTCCGCCGGGCAGCTCCTGGTCAGGCGTGCCGGCGGGGTAAGCCCGAAGCTCGGCCCGCTGACCACGGTGGTCCCGGTCCCAGATCTGCATCTCCGCGACCAGTTGTTCCGCCACCTTTGCCGCCTCGGGGCCGTGGGCCACCGCGCCGAACTCGAACACTTCGCGCTCGGGGCTGGTCGGCCGCATCGTGAGGTACGCGAAGGAACTGCTGCTGCTGTCAATGAGGGCGGCGATGCCCATGGGTGACGCCGACGCGACCAGACCACGATCGCGGGCCGGCCGAGTGGCCGCCATCAGTGCGAACTCGGGCAGCGTCGTCGCCAGCCACAGATCCAGGTCGTCGTACGGCAGACCTCGCGCCATCGTCACCCCGGACCATGTCTCCGCCCGCGGTTGCGCGAACGCCTCCCGCAGCTTCTCGACGTCCACCCGCTCCTCGCCGTCCAGCCGCAGACCGACGTGATCGTCCTCACCCTCGTGCAGAGGGACAAGCTGAACGTGGCTGGCCCCGGCGCCTTGCATCGGAACGAAGCCGCACACCTCATAATCGCGTGCCACCAGATGTGCGCCCTCGCGCTGGAAAGCGACCGACCGGGTAAGCCCTCTCATGCGCAGCGGCACCACGATCCGTCCGCTCTCGGTGAGCTGCTCCACCCACGCCGGTGCGAGGTCGGCCGCCTCGACCGTGACGACGATCCGGTCGTAGGGGGCGTTCTCCGGCTCGCCCTGCGCGCCGTCCGTGACCAGGGCGTGCACGTCTCCGTATCCAGCAGCGGGCAGCAGACGCCGAGCCCGATCGATGACATCGGGGTCAATATCGATGGTGGTGACGTGGCCGTCCTTGCCAACCAGCTCGGCGAGCAGCGCGGCGTTGTAGCCACCGGAGCCGATCTCAAGCACACGCATTCCCGGGCGGATATCGGCCTGCTCCAGCATGAACGCCTGGATCCGAGCCGCGCTGACGGTACTCAGCGTGGCACCATGCTCGTTCCCTTTGATCGTGAACGTGCGCTGGGGAGCGTATGCCTTCTCCAGCGTCTCCTCTGGAACGAACAGGTGTCGGGGGACGGCGCGGATCGCTGTCTCGACCGCTTCGGTACGCAGCGCTCCGAGCTTCCGCAGCTCGCCGACCAGTTGCTCTCGGAGCTCATCGACACGGCTGGGATCGGCCGTCGTTTCAATCATGAAGCGATGCCTTCCTATAAAGACGCCCCGAACTGGGGCAGCACATGGTTCCCCCGAGGTGGGCCACCAGCCCCAAGCATTCGAACCGCAGTGTAGTCACGCGGCTACTCCAGGAGGCTGAGGGCTAATGGGTGCGGTGCCGGAATATGCCGCTGTTCCCGGGTGGGTAGTTGAGGTCGCGGACGAACGCGTTGGGTGGCTCGGCGAAGTTCAGGTTTGTGTAGAGGCGTGCCGCCTGTTCGGTGGTGTATGGGGAGCTGGCGGGCCGGGCGACCCGCCCAAGGCTCCGCTTTCTGGCGTTGCGACAGGTCAGTTCAGGAGGTGGCCGGCCGCTCGGGTTGCCCGCCGGGGAGTAATCATCGCCGCATCCACCTGCGGAGGCGTGGGTCGATGCGGCGGGCCGCCCAGAGGACGGTGGTCGGGTTCATCGTGAACATCTCCCCGGTGGCGAACGTCAGGCGCTTGCGGCCGGAGCCCAGGGCGGTCATGTCGCTGACGGTGAATTCCTGCCCGCCGATCATTAATTGATCACCGCGCTGCACGGTGCGGGCGTCGACCTCGATGGAGACCAGGAGGGAGGCGCCTGGCGGGGTGGCTATGCGGTGTGCGGGGTGAGGCGTCATGGGATGGGCACTCCGGTGTCGGATCGGATGGACGGTGGTGCTCACGGTTTGGTCGGCGATGCGGCGGCCACCGTCATGACGCCCCGGCCCGCGGCGCCGACTCAGCCGGATTGGTGGCTTCCTCGCACGCCAGACTCAGCGCACGCCCTATGTCGCAGGCCGCCGCGCACGTCTCGCACTCGTCCAGGTGGAGCCGGTACGCGGCGCGAAGCTGCTCGATGTCCGCCGGGCGCGGGTACGTGGACACCTCCCGTTGCAGGTCTCCCGGTTCCGCCTGCCACTCCTTGCCGCCGCCGACCGGCCGGAGCATGGCGAACGGTCCCGCTGTTCCCATGTAGACGCCGACACGGCCGCGCTGGGCGTCGCGCACCAGCGCGCCCACGGTGGGCATGGTGACGCTCACCCGGCGACCGCCCCGCCGAGTGCCTGGGTGAGCTTGCGGACCGTCTCCATGTTCACGCGCCCGAGTTCGATCAGGGGGCGCCGGTCGGGGCCGTGGTCGGACGCGAACAGCGTCACGGGGTCCAGGTCGAGCGAGGGCAGCACGATGCCGTGTGCCTTGAGCGCGGCGCGCAGCTCGTTCAGCGCGACCGCGGCCTCTTGCCTGGCGGTTGGTGGGGGAACGGGTTCGAGGTTCTGCGCGCTTCCCGCGTGCGTAAACTCGGGCATGGTTGCCTGCTTCCTTCAGGTGATCCATGCCCCCGGGCCGACGTGCATCGGTCGCGGGGGTCTTGCTGTTCAGGCAACCGGCCCTCGCCCCGTAGGGGTACCGTGGAAAGAGCGACAGCTTTTAAGAGCTTTAAGCGCCCGGGGAGTTGAGGCCAGTGGGTAGCCCAGAGCCGAACAGTGATCTCGAACGGTTGTACCGTGAGACGGGTTGGACGCTTCGACAGTTCGCCCAAGCCGTCAACCGAGTGGGCACCGAGCAGGGAACTCCCCTGAGATATCGCGAGCCATCGGCCCACCAGTGGCTCGCGGGTCACATGCCGAAGAAGACCGTGCGGCCCTTGATCATCGAAGCCCTTTCGCGAAGGCTTGGCCGTCCGGTCTCGCATTCCGAGGCGGGATTTCCGGCCTCTTCGGCGCGGTCGGTCGGCCGTCCGAACACGGTGGAGGGGGTAATTGATCTCGGCAGACAGGACATGGACCCGTCGCGGCGGGGTGTTCTCGGAGCAAGCCTGTTTTCCGTCGCCCTGACTGTTCCCGACTGGCCTGATGTCGTGGGGCGCATGGAAGCTGCCCGGACCGGCCAGACTCAGCGCATAGGAATGGCTGAGGTCGATATGGTGATCGCGATGACTGAGCGAATCTCAGAGCTTGATGACCAATTCGGCGGACGGCATGCGCGCCCCATGGCTGCGGCGTTTCTCGTGAACACCGTGGCCCCGTACCTGCGCTGTGACGCGTCTGAGTCGGTCCGTCACGCGATGATGTCGGCGGCCTCGGATCTCTGCTACCTCACTGGCTATATGGCAGTGGATGAGGGAGTCCACGGCCTGGCCCAGCAGTACTACATGAAGGCACTGGAACTTGCCGGAGCCGCGCAAGACCATCTGACGTACTGCACAACGCTACGCGGAATGAGCGTTCAAGCGGTGGATCTCGGGCATGGTAATGAGGCCAGGCGACTGGCCGACGCAGCTGCCGCAGCTTCCCCGCAGGCCGGCCCGAGAATGCGCGCTTTCCTGGCCGGGCAGCAAGCACACGCGTCGGCTCAAGTGGGAAACCGTAATGATGCGCTCCAGCATCTACGGGAGGCGGAAAGTGCCATGGACAAGGCGGAATCACAGGCAACGGCTTTCGGTTCCTACGATCCTGCCGCCTTGAATTACCACACCGCTCAAGTGCGTTACGAACTGGGTGATACGGGCGGGGCCGTGGAAGCCATGCAGCAGTCCGACAGGTTGCGACCCCAAATCTATCGGCGCATCAGGGTGAGGAATCGGGCGATTCTAGCGGAGCGCCAATTCGAGATCGGACACCTGGAAGCGGCGTGCCAGACCTGGGGACAGGCATTGGGCGAGTATCCACAGATTCAGTCCGGGCGCACGGATCAACTTATGCGAGCCATGCTCGTGCGAATTCGTCCATATATCAAGAATGTCTCCGCCCGTGCACTCTACGAGCGTGCTCGGACCGAGATTCCGGAAATCCGGGCAACGTAGCGCATTGCGAACCAAACGTGAAGCCCCGTACCCGCCCGTGATCGGTGGGCGTGGGGCAGGGTTGTTCGGCCTTGGCGCGGTCATCCCAAAGAAGCCCATTGCTGGCAGGCATCGCCTCGCGAAAAGTACAGGAGGTGAGCCATGACTCGCCATCCGGAGCCCGGAACGGCCGAATGGGACGCGTATCTTGCAGAGGGTAATGCCAAGCAAGCGCGTAAGCGTATTGCCGCCGATGTGATTCTGCGTGACGGCGCAGGGAGAGTATTGCTGGTGAATCCCACGTATAAGGAGGGATGGGATCTCCCTGGCGGTATGGTCGAAGCAAACGAATCCCCGGTGGACGCGGCCAGGCGTGAGCTGTTCGAAGAGTTGGGTATTAAGCCAAAGCTGTCTGGCATCCTGTCCGTTGATTGGGACCCGCCACACGGGCCATGGGGCGACCAGATCGTCATAATCTTTGATGGTGGAGAATTGAACTCGGCCGAAGCAGAGGCATTGCGCCCGCATGATTCCGAACTCTCCGCCTGCGGCTTCTTCATGCCGGCGGATGCGATTGCCGCTCTGCGGCCCCGCATCCGTAATCGAGTCACCCAGGCCATCGAAGCGCTCGCGACAGGGAGACCGCGCTACATGGAATCCGGTCGCGCCCTCTGGTGACGGCCAAGCCGTGGGTGGCCACCGGGCGCGCCCTTGACGCCATCAGTCCCGTGAGTGATGGTCGTGCAAGCTGACGCAACTCACCTGACGCGGGAGGATGCCGTGGCATTACGGTTCATCGGGGTCGATCCGGACACCGGGCAGCAGGGGTCACCGACCATCTGGGTGGACGAAGTGAACGGCGAGATCGTGGTTCAGGGGTGGAAGCCCTCTGCCGCGCTGAACGCCGAGTGCGCCGCGAACCCAGCCCCCGGACATACCCCGGGCATCCCGCCGCACGAGGCAGTGGTACGAATCCCGGCCCGGATGGTGCCGATGCTGAAGGAGGCATGTGATGCCGCAGAACGCGCCGGGCTTTCTTGAACTGCTGGCCGACGCCCGGCACTCCGCCATGCACCTGGAGCTGCGTGATGTCTATGACGTGGGCGATGAAGCGGCCGACTTCGAGCATTGGCTGAGCACCGGGGAGCGGGACACCGACCCGGCATCGGCGTACTGGGCGCCGTGGGTCGCGCTGATCGGTGAGACCGTCGCCCGCGGCGTCACCGTCCGCCGTGCCCGGGTGGTGTCGGAGCCGGTGAGCGACTACATCCGGTACGAGCATGCCGGGGCCTCGGTGAACGTCGCGGCCGGTGAGTTGGTGCGCTGGCTCCCGCGCCGGCGCGCGTCCGACCTGCTGCTGCCCGGCAACGACTTGTGGGTGTTCGACGAGAGCGCCGTGCTCTTCAACCACTTCGACGGCCAGGGCAGTTGGTCGTCACCGAAATGGGAGGTGCGCACGGAGCCGGCGCTCATCAGGCAGGTCCGGGCGGCGTTCGAGGTTGTGTGGGACCGCGCCGTGCCGCATGAGGAATTCAAGGTCTGACACAGCTGATCCACCGATGCCCGCAACCCCCTCATCGTCCGCCCAACAAGCCCGCCAGGTACTCGCCGGCCGCCTGCGTGACCTACGGCTCGACGCCGAGATCACCGCGCGGGCTCTGTCCGCCCGCTGTGGCTGGAGCGAAGCGAAGACCTCGCGCATCGAGCACGCGAAGACCCCGCCGTCCGACGCCGACATCCGCGCCTGGTGCGCTGCCTGCGGGGCGCAGGACCAGGCCGCGGAACTGATCGCCGCGAACCGCCGCGCCGACGAGCTGTATGTGCGCTGGAAAAAGCTCCGCGGGCATGGCATGCGGCGCGCGCAGGAGGACGTCCTCCCGCTGTACGAGCGGACGCGGCACCTGCGGGTCTACGTCTCCAACGTCGTGCCCGGGATCCTCCAGACCGAGCAGTACGCGACCGCCCTCCTGTCGACGATCGCCCGATTCCAGGGCACCCCGGACGACGCCCCACGCGCTGCGGCGTCCCGTATCGAACGCTCCCAGGTTCTCCACCGGGCCCCGCACACGTTCGCGTTCCTCCTGGAGGAGACGGTGCTGCGCTACCGCATCGGGACGGCCGAGACGATGGCCAACCAACTCGGTTACCTGCTGTCGGTGATGGCCCTCCCGAACGTCAGCCTTGGCGTGATCCCGTTCTCGGCCGCCCGCACGCTGTGGCCGCTGGAGGCGTTCTACGTCTTCGACGACCAGCGGGTCAGTTCGGAGTTGCTGACCGCCGCGGTGAACATCTCGGCCCCCAGCGAGATCGGCGTCTACATGCGGGCGTTCGCCGAGTTGGCCGAGATGGCTGTCCACGGCCGCCATGCACGGCGTCTCATCACGGAGGCGATCGACGCACTCGGATGACGTCGTGCAAGTCCATGCAAATCCATGGCCGGTCAACGGCCCGACTCCCTACGGTCCTTGGCAGGAACCCCGTACCGGGAGGCGAACGGGATGACGAGAGGCCTGGATTCGCCGCCGGCTCGGCCCTTGGCCGAGTGCAAGGGCTGCCGTAATCGCGAGAGGAGCACCACAATGGGTGACCACGACGAGGTCAACGGCTACGACGTGGCCGGGCAGGAGACCATCACTCCGGCCGAACCGCCGCAGGACGACGAGCAACAGGACGACAAGGATGGCAAGTAACCCCATCGATCCCGAACAGCCGCCCCGGGTGAAGGACATGTTCCACATCCCGCGTCTCGACACCGCGCCCGCGCCGCCGGTGTGCGAGGAGCACCCCGAAGCCGAGCCGCGGCGCGTGCTGCGTGCCGGCTGGCTGTGCCCGGCGTGTGTCCGCGGGGTGTCGGCGGCCGGAGGGTCGGCTGCGTGAAGTGTCGGAGTGGAGCCGGGTGCTGGCGGCTACTCTGGTGCCTCCATCGGTCTGATCGCAGGAGAGCCGGGCTGTGCGTAACGCCGTCGTGACGACTGCGGGTGACCGGATCCGCTGGGTCGATCTGCCGGGGCGGGAACCTTCTCGCGTCTACGTACACGGTCTGGGCGCCACGTCGCCTGCCTACTTCGCGGAGATCGCGGTCCATCCCCTGCTGGCCGGTCGCCGTTCACTGCTGATCGACCTGCTCGGTCATGGGATCAGCGATCGCCCGGCGGATTTCGAGTACACCCTGGAGGCGCACGCCGACGCCCTCGCCGAGGCGCTGACCTCCGCACGGGTCTCCGGTGCAGAGCTGATCGCCCACAGCATGGGCGGCTCGGTGGCCGTCGTCCTGGCCTCCCGGCACCCGCACCTGGTCTCTCGCCTGGTGCTGGTCGACGCCAACCTCGACCCGATCCCGCCCGTGCCCGGCTCCGGTGGCAGCAGCGGCATCGCCGCCTACTCCGAGCAGGAGTTCCTGGCCGGTGGCTGGGAAGAGGTCCGCGACCGGGCCGGCCCCCACTGGTGGTCCACCATGCGCCTGGCCGGCCGCGAGGCCCTGCACCGCAGCGCGGTCCATCTCACCCGCGGCACCGTCCCCGCCATCCGCGAACTCCTGGTGGAGCTGAAGATTCCCCGCACCTACCTGCTGCCCGAGGCCGACGGCCCGCTCCCCGGCGCGGACGCGCTCGTCGAGGCGGGGGTGGCCGTGGTCCCGGTCCCGGACTGCGGGCACAACATCATGCTGGACAATCCGGATGCCTTCGCCCGTGCCACCTCCGCCGCCCTGGCCGGCCGAGGGCAGGATTGACCGCCGGCCCGAAGCACGACGGCCGTCTGGCGTCGACGTTGCTGGTCAGGGTCCTGAGGATGCCGGGCAGTTCTGCCACGGTCCGGCCGGGCAGGCCGGTCACGGTTTCCTCGGCGAGGGTGCACCACAGCCGTTTGACCTGGTCGGTGGGTCCAACGATGCCGGCTCGCCCATCGGAGAGGGCGGGATGGGGCGTCGGCCACGTAGCACAAGATCGCGTGCCGCCCCGGGCGTTCAGTCCGCCGGCTGGATGCGGAGGACCGCGGCGGCGTCCAGGATGCCGACGACCTCCAGGCTCATCGCGTCGTTGATGATCCCGGTGTTGCCCGCCGGGCAGGTCAGGCCGAGGAAGCCGGGGGAGGTGGCCGTCGGCCCGGTGATGCTCATCGAGCATCCGCCGTCGCTGGAGTACCTCGACTGTGTCATGGGCCCGAACAACTGGACCTCTTCCTCGTTGACCGAGATCACCTCGATCGGCCCGAGGCCGAAGGACTGCGGCACCGGCAGGCTCGCCCCCTCGGTGACCCGGATCTCGCACGTCCCGTCCGCGCACGCCTCGGCGTTCTCCCCGTCCGCCGGCTCGGGCAGGGAAGGCGACGGCGAGGGCGACGGCGAGGGCGTCGGGGTGGGGGTCGGGGGCGCCGGGTCCTCGGATGTCTGCGCGGCGGGCTCGGACGGCTGGTCCGCGGCGGGGTCGCCGTCCGAGGAGCACGATGTGAGAGCGGCGAGCACGGCGGCGATGACGACGGCGGCTGCGGTCGGCTGTGTGCGCATCATGCCCGGCATGGAACCGGGTTCCGCCGGGGACCCCTCCCCGCGGCCGGACTAACGGTCGAAGACCGCCGTCACGGGGGCGTGGTCGCTCCACCGCTCACCGTGGCTCGCGGCCCGTTCCACGTATGCCTTCACGGCCCGCTTGGCCAGGCCCGGGGTGGCCACCTGGTAGTCGATGCGCCAGCCGGCGTCGTTGTCGAAGGCCCGGCCGCGGTAGGACCACCACGTGTAGGGGCCGGTCTGCTCGGGGTGCAGGGCGCGCACCACGTCGGTGTAGCCGCAGGCGTCGCCGAAGACCTCGCCCAGCCAGGCGCGCTCCTCGGGGAGGAAGCCGGCCCGGGTCTGGTTGGCGCGCCAGTTCTTGAGGTCGGCCTCGCGGTGGGCGATGTTCCAGTCGCCGCAGACCAGCACCTCGCGGCCGTCGGCCGCCGCGCGGGCGCGCAGCGCGGTGAGGTAGGGCAGGAACGCGGCCATGAACCGCTCCTTCTCGTCCTGCCGGGGGGTGCCCGCCTCGCCGGAGGGGAGGTAGAGGCTGGCCACCGTGACCCCGGGGAGATCGGCCTCCAGATAACGGCCGGAGCCGTCGAACTCAGCCGAGCCGAAGCCGATGCGGACCGCCTCCGGCGCCTGCCGTGTGAGCAACGCGACACCCGCCCGGCCGCGGGCGGCGGCCGGGGCGTAGAAGGCGTGCCAGCCCGCCGGGGCGCGGACCGCCTCGGGCAACTGGTCCTCCTCGGCGCGCACCTCCTGGAGGCACACGACGTCGGCCGCCGAGCCGGCCAGCCACTCCAGGTACCCCTTCTTGGCGGCGGCCCGGAGGCCATTGACGTTCACGGTGGTGACGGTAAGCACCGCTCGACGGTACCCCAGGTCCGTCGGCGCCCCTCACAGCGCGATGAGGCCCGCCGCCGTCGGGCGGAAGCCGCAGGCGTCGACGTAGAAGCCGCGCAGGTGGTCCTCGAAGTCCACGTGCAGCCACTCGCACCCGGCGGCCCGCGCCCCGTCCGCCGCGAGGGCGACGAGCCGGGTGGCGATGCCGGACCGGCGGTGGCCGGGGGAGACGACGGTGTCGAGGAGGAACGCGTGGCCGCCGCCGTCCCAGGCCACGTTGACGAAGCCGACGAGTTCGCCGGACTCGTCCCGGGCGCAGACCCAGCCGAGGCTGTGCCGCACCACCCGGGCCCGCCAGTCCTCGTCGCCGGGCGGGTGCCCGAAGCCCTGGGCGTGCAGCGTCGCGAGCTCCGCGTTGGCGAAGTCGCCGCGCCAGGCGTAAGTGATCGTCTCGGTCATCGCGCGATCGTACGGCGGCCGAAAATGTCTTGCAGGACATTCGTAGGATGACTGTATGGACATCGTGACCAGGCGCTTCGACCACCCGGACGCCCGTAAGCTCAACGATCTCGTCCAGGCCGAGTACGTGGAACGTTACGGCGCGGGCGACCTCACGCCGCTGGACCCGGCGATGTTCGACCCGCCGGGCGGCCTCTTCCTGCTCGCCTACGACGAGGCCGGCCGGCCCGTGGCCACCGGCGGCTGGCGGGGGCAGCGCGCCGGGGGCGAGGGGTACGCGGACGGCGACGCCGAGCTCAAGCGGATGTTCGTGGTGCGCGAGGCGCGGGGGCAGGGCCTGGCCCGGCTGATCCTGGCGCGGCTGGAGGAGACGGCCCGCGCGGCCGGGCGCACGCGGATGGTCCTGGAGACCGGGACCGAGCAGCCCGAGGCGATCGCCCTGTACCGGAGCAGCGGCTACACCCAGGTGCCCGCCGAGCGGAAGTTCGGCCTCTACCGTCACGAGGAGAGCAGCCGCTGCTTTGTGAAGGCGCTCTGACCGCCGCGCACCCTACCGATCAGTACGGTTCTGCCCTGCCCTCCCACCGTGCCGGCGATCGCCGGCACGGTCTCAACGGAGGTCCGCTGCATGCGTGTTCGCGTGGCGGTGATCGGCGCCGGGTTCGGTGGGCTCGGCGCGGCGGCGCGGCGGCCGAACGCGCCTCCGCGCCACCGCCCGAGCCGGAAAGTGCGCCCCAACGCGCCGACGGCTGACGGGAGTTGAGCCAGGGCGTCGGTCATATCCGCAGCGCGCCCGGCGGGTGGCCGTGCGCGCGCCCGCACGCGGTCAGCGCCAGCACCGCCCGCCCGGTCACGCGCGTGCGCGGGCCGAGCGCCGCCGGGCTCACCGAGGCACGGGCGGCGACGTCGGTGGCGGGATAGGGACCGGGGATGCCGGTCTCCCGCCGGACCTCCTCGTAGGAGGCGAGGAACGCCTCGGCGTCCGAGGCGTCGATGCCGTCGAACGAGCCCTGCGGGAAGTCCGCCTCGTGCGGCAGCGGGCCCGGCGGCTCCCAGGGGTGCGGCGGGCCGGACGCCCGCTCCGGGTCGGCCGCGTCGTAGTGCCGGACGATCGCGCCCCGCTCGCCGAAGCACCAGGCGGCCCACTCGCCCGCGCACCGCATGCCGTACCAGTGCGCCTCCCCGAAGCGGCGGCTCAACTCGGCGCACCGCCGCCGGATCACCGGCCCGGATATCCCGCCGTCCGCGCGGTGCGCATCCTGGAAGGGCGAGCCGAACACCAGCGTCCAGCCGTCCAGCGCCGGGCTGACATACACCCGGGAACAGGCGCCGTGGCCCGGCCGGGCGGCGTGCGCGTCGTGCTGCCAGGCCGAGGCGCCCAGCCGCATGGTGACCGGCTCCGGAGCCGACAGCCCGAACGCGGCCAGCACCGCGTCCTGGTCGGCCGTCCGCAGCGCGAACCACGGCGCGCACACGCGTATCGGCTCCGGTACCTCGTCCCGGGCCCGTACCGCGATCAGCCGCCGCACCGCCGCGATGTCCCGCTCGTCCAGCGCGGCCGGGCCGCCCACCGCGGCCAGCGCCGCCAGCGCCCCCCGGCGCAGCCGCGCGCTGCTGCCCGGCGTCCGGCGCGCCCGGCGCAGCGGCCCGACCACGCCGGGGCTCATTGTCCGCAGCGCGCCCCCCGCGCTCACCCGCACCCCGTGGTCCGGGTCGTCCAGCAGCGGCAGCAGCGCGGGCACCAGGCACAGCGCCTTCGCGCCCCGGCGCTGGAGCGCCCAGGCCGTGGTCTCCCGCACCCGCGGATGCGGATGCCGCAGCGCGGGCCCGAACGCGGCGGCGGGGACGTCGAGTCCGGCGAACGCCCAGCGGGCGCGCACCAGCGCGACGTGGGAGGGGGCCGCGGCCAGCGCGGCGGTGAGCGGGCCGAGCGCCGGCGCGCCGATGCGGCGCAGCAGCCAGGCCGCCTCGAACCACTCCAGCGGCCCGTGGTCGTCCCACAGGACCGCGAGTAACGGGGGCACCGCCTCGGCGCCCCGGTCGATCAGTGCGCGCCGGGCGGTCTCCCGCTCCGGCGCGGTGAACGGGGTGTCACCGGCTTCGTCGCCGATCAGGCCGATCAGTCGGATCAACCGCTGGATCTCCATGAATTCGCAGGATAATCACACCTACTGTCAATCCACGGGGAAGCGCCAACAGGTCTGGCTGTAGGCGCCCTTGCGGAAGCCGAACACCCGCCGGGGCGCCACCCGGAAGGCCAGCGCGGCGCCGCCCTCGGCGTGGTGCAGCTCGCCGCCGCGCGCGGTGAACGTCCAGTCGCTGCCGTACTTCTCGGTGTACGCCTCCGCGATGCGGGTCAGCGCCGCGTCGTCGGTCACCCGGCGGGCATCGCCCTCCAGGACGATGTCCAGGCCGTGCTCCAGCGCGTTGGTCCCGGTGGTCAGCGTGACATGCGGATTGGCCGCCAGATTGCGCGCCTTGCGCTCCTCGCCGCCGGTGGTGAAGTGCAGCGCCTCCTCCAGCCAGACGGCCAGCAGCGGCGTGACATGCGGCCGGCCGTCCGGCCGGACCGTGGACAGCCAGAAGATCTGGGCCCCCGTCAGCACGTCGAGCGCGTCGGACCACGCGGTCGCGGTGGCCCCCGGCTCGCTGTAGCGCGCGTCCACCACGGCGGCGGGCTCGGTGATCGCCATCGTTCCTCCTCGGGATCTGGTTCCTCGCGAGGGAGGACCGAACCCCGTCCGTGAACTCATCGCGGGCCGGGGCGCGCCCGTCCCCACCGCGTGGGCGGGGACGGGCGCGCCCCGGGGCGGTCAGTGACCTTCGTCGCCCCGGTCGCCGCCTCTCTGGCGGCGCTCCTTGGCCTCGTTCACGGCCTTCTTGCCGGCCTGCTTCGTGCGGTCCATGGCTTCCTGGCGGTTCTGCGGTTTCTTCTTCTCGCCCTTGCCGCCCATGGCGTCCCTGGCGCGTTCCTGCATTTCCTGGGCCTTCTCCCGGAACTGGTCACCGATACCCATGTGTGCACTCCTGCCGTGGTGTGGACCGGTGGGGCGTGACCAGCGTTACACGGGCTCACCTTCTTCGCATTCCGGGCCATAGGTGGCGGACGGGTCGTAACCGAGCGTGCGGGGCGGCAGCGGCGGGCGGCTGCGGTCGGGCAGGTCCCGGTAGCCGGGCGGGCTGCTCGCCGGGTGCCGCTCCAGCAGGTCCAGCGCCACCCGGACCGCCGTGTCCAGCACCACCGAGCGGCCCTCCGCCCAGTCCAGCGGCGAGCGCAGCGCCTCGATGTCGGGCACCACGCCGTGGTTCTCCACGTCCCAGCCGTAGGCGTCGAACCAGGCCGCGTTCATCGGCACCGTGATGTCGCTGCCGTCGCCCAGGTCGTGCTGGCCGGTGATCCCGACCACCCCGCCCCAGGTGCGGCAGCCGACCACCGGGCCGAGGCCGAGCAGCCGGAACGCGGCCGTGATCATGTCCCCGTCGGAGGAGGTCGCCTCGTCGGCCACCGCGACGACCGGGCCGCGCGGCGCGTTCGAGGCGTAGCTGACGGGCTCCGCGTTGCGCGTGAGGTCCCAGCCGAGGATCGTGCGGGTCAGCTTCTCGACGACCAGCTCGCTGATGTGCCCGCCCGCGTTGCCCCGGACGTCCACGATCAGGGCCTCGAGCGCGAACTCCATCCGCAGATCGCGGTTGAACTGCGCCCAGCCCGAGCCGCCCATGTCCGGGATGTGCACATAGCCGCACCGGCCGTCGCTCAGCTCCCGCACCAGTTGCCGCCGCCGGGTCACCCAGTCCTGGTAGCGCAGCGACCGGTCGTCGATCAGCGGAACGACCGCGATCCGCCGCCGGTGGCCGTTCTCCTCGGCGAAGGTCAGCTCCACGCTGGTGCCGCCGGTGCCGGCCAGCAGCGGCCAGGGCCCGAGCACGGGGTCGACCGGACGGCCGCCCACGTGCGTCAGCAGCGCGCCCTCCCGGACGCCGCTGCCCGCCAGCGGGGAACGCGCCCGGGAGTCCGAGGAGTCGCCGGGCAGGATCCGGGCGACCTGCCACGCCCCGTCCTTGGTGCGCGTGAAGTTGGCGCCCAGCAGCCCCTGGGGGCGCTGGTAGTGCGGCGGGCCCTCGTTGCGCCGGGCGGGGCTGACATAGGCGTGCGAGGTGCCGAGCTCGCCCAGCGTCTCCCACAGCAGATCGGCGAACTCGTCGGGACTGGCGACCCGTTGGACCAGAGGCCGGTACTGGTCCAGCACCCGGGCCCAGTCCACGCCGCACATCTTGGGCTCCCAGAAGTAGTCCCGGACGATGCGGCCCGCCTCCTCGAACGACTGCCGCCACTCCGCGCCCGGATCCGCGACGTGCACGATCCGCCGCAGGTCGACGTGGACCGTGGAGTCGCTGTCCCCGCCCTCGGCGGCGGGCACGGCGCGCAGCTCCTCGTCCTCGCACACCACCAGCCGGGTGCCGTCGCCGCTGGGCGCGAACCAGTCGACGTCGTCGGTCAGTTCGGTGCGCTTGGCCTTGACCAGGTCGAAGTGCTCCAGCGTCGGCTTCCCGGAGGTGCGGTCCGGGTTGACGAACGTCTCGCCCAGCGCGCCCGAGATGGGCCAGCGCAGCCACACCAGCCCGCCGCCGCTGACCGGGTAGAGCGAGGAGTACTTGGACGCCGGGACCGGGAACGGCGTCACCCGGCTGCCCAGCCCGTCCGCCTCGACGCGCACCGTGCCGTCCTCGCCGCCCGTGTCGTCCGGGTCGAGACCGCCGGCCGCCGGGCGGCCCTCGGGCGTGATGGCGAACGGTGACCGCGTCGCCGAGGACAGCGGCACCAGATACGGGCGGCAGCCCAGCGGGAACGACAGGTCGCCGGTGTGCACGTCGTACACCGGGTCGAAGCCGCGCCAGGACAGGAACGCGAGGTAGCGGCCGTCGCGGGTGAACACCGGCTCGTCGTCCTCGAACCGGCCGTCCGTGACGTCGAGGATCGTCCGCTCCCGCACCGCGAGATGCGCGATCTTGATCTGGCTCAGCGACCGGCCGATCCCGGGGTGCGCCCAGGCCAGCCACCGCGAGTCGGGGGAGAACGCCAGATCCCGCACCGGCCCGTTGGTGGACCGGATCAGCTCCAGCACCTCCCCGGGATCGAGCGAGTGCACGGCCTCCTCGGTTTCGGTCTCTTCCTCGTCGTCGGCCTCGGCCTCGCCGGTCTCCTCGGATCCGGTCTCCTCGGATCTGGTCTCCTCGGATCCGGTCTCTTCCGCCGGCTCCTCGCCCGACTCCGGCTCCTGGTCCTCCGGCCCGGATTCCGGCTCCGGCACGGTCAGCTCCTCCGGCTCCGGCACCGCGATGACCAGCAGCCGGCCATCGTGCGCCGCCACCGCCAGCGTCCGGCCGTCCGGCGACGCGGCCAGCTCCCGCACCCGCCCCAGCGCCCCGGCCGCCAGCCGCACCGGGTCCCGGCCGCCGCTGGCCCGGGGCAGATGGGCGATCTCGATGGCGTCCTCGCCCTCCGCGTCGGTGACATAGGCGATCCGCCCGGTGTCGCCCAGCATCTCCGGCAGCCGCACCCGCACCCCGGGCGTGGCGGCCAGCGTCCGGGCCGGGCCGTCGCGGTGCGTCAGCCAGTAGAGCGAGCCGCGCACGACCAGCGCGCTGGCCCGCCCGGTGGCGTCCACCGACAGCCCGTCCACATGGCTGGAGGTCCGCACCTGGTACGCGCGCCGCCCGGTGCGCGCCCCGCCCAGTCGAACGTTCAGCCGACGGGGCACCGAGCCGGGGCCCAGGTCCTCTGCCAGCCACAGATCGCCGCCGCACTGGTAGACCACGCGCCGCCCGTCGGTGGCGGCGTGCCGGGCGTAGAACGCGTCGTGATCGCTGTGCCGCCACAGTTCCGTGCCGTCGGGCCGGCACGAGTAGAGGTTGCCGACGCCCTCGTGGTCCGACAGGAACGCGATGCGGTCCCCGACGAACATCGGGCTGTCGATGTGTCCGTTCAGGTCGGGCAGCAGCCGCCGTCCGTGCAGCCACAGCTTTCCCATGGCGCCGCCCCGGTAGCGTTTCCACGCGGCCGGCTCGTGCGGCGCCTTGCCGGTCAGCAGCAGCGTCCGGCGCTCGCCGCCGCAGCCGGTGACGGCGATGTCCGCCACCGGCCCCCACGGAAGCTGCTCGCCCGGCCCGCCCTCCAGCGGGACGGTGTAGGCCCAGGTGAAGTGCGAGAACGGCTGGTTGTGCGAGCCCACGGCCAGGATCCGGGTCTCCCCGGAGGCGTCGGGCGGGGTCCAGCCGCAGACCCTCGTGTCGTACGAGCCCCAGTGACTGAGCTGGCGGACGGCGCCGCCGTCCACCGGGGCGAGGTGGATCTCGGGGTCCAGCGTGCGCCAGCTCGTGAAGGCGATGTGCCGGCCGTCCGGCGAAAAGCGCGGCGGACCGGTCCGGGTACGATCGACGGTGAGCCGCCAGGCCCGGCCGGGAGCACGGCCGGCGGCAGGCAACGGAGCCAGCCACAGGTCATCCTCGGCGACAAAGCAGAGCTGTTCACCGTGGAGATGCGGAAAACGCAGATACCCGTCAGACGCCTGGGATTGGCTCGGGACCGCGGCAGAGGAGTTGGGTTCGTCGCTCACGGTTCCATGCTTCGGCTCGCCGATTGCACCGGCAAGTCACAAAGAAGCACTTAATGTGATCTGAGCCACATTCCGTCGTGCCCGCTCATCCCGCTCGGCTGGTGCCGCGTCTCGTGGCATGAGCTGACCCCTCATTTCATCTGACCCATGACACCCGGACAGGAGAACCTGCCCCGTGGCTACGTTTCTGTACAAACTCGGACGCCTGTGCTTCCGGCGCCGCTGGTGGGTGGCGCTTGTGTGGCTCGCGCTGCTCGTCGGCATCGGCGCGGCGAGTACCGCCGGCGGGGCGGTGGAGGACGACTTCGCACTGCCCGGCACGGAGTCCCAGGACGCGATCGACCTCATGGAGGAAGAATTCCCCGAGGCGAACGCGGACTCCATCGAGACCACCGTGGTGGTCCAGCCCGAAAACGGGGACCTGAACAGCCCGGAGAGCCGCGCGGCCGTCGAGCAGTTGCTGGCCGGCCTCGCCGAGGGCGAGAAGATCGTCGAGAACGGCGTGGCCGACCCCTACGCGAATGACGGCCAGGGGCTGAACCAGGACGCCACGACGGCTCGTATCACCATCGACTACAACGCCACCTTCGGCGACGTCGACGACGCGATGCACGAGCAGCTCATGGAGGTGATGGACGAGGCCCGCGACGCCGGCCTGGTCGTCGAGGCCAGCGGCCCGGTCGCCCTGGGCGAGCAGGAGATGGGCGGCGGTGAGACCATCGGCATCCTGGTGGCCGCCGTTGTGCTGGTCATCACCTTCGGCTCGCTCGTCGCCGCCGGTCTGCCGCTGATCACCGCCCTCATCGGCGTGATGACGGGCATGCTCGGCATTGCCGCGCTCAGCACCACCCTCGGCCTGTCCGAGACCACCGGCATCCTGGCCATGATGATCGGCCTGGCGGTCGGTATCGACTACGCGTTGTTCATCGTCTCGCGGTACCGCGCCGAGCTGGTCGAGGGGCACAGCCGCGAAGAGGCCGCGGGCCGCGCCGCCGGCACCGCCGGCTCGGCCGTCGTCTTCGCCGGCCTGACGGTGATCATCGCGCTGGCCGGCCTCGCCGTGGTCAACGTGCCGATCCTGACCAAGATGGGCATGGCCGCCGCCGCCACCGTGGCGATCGCCGTGATCATCGCCCTCACCCTGGTCCCCGCGGCCCTGGGGATCGTGGGCAAGCGGATCTTCGGACGGCGCGTGCGCAAGCAGAACCCGGAGACCGGCGTTCCCGCCTCGCTCAACAAGAACGGCAAGGACAACGGCGGCACTCGCTGGGCCCGCGCGATACTCCGCCGCCCGGCCCTGGTGCTGGCGGCCTCCGTCATCGGCCTGGGCGTCCTCGCGGCGCCGGTGGCCAGCATGGAGATGGGCCTGCCGGACGACGGCACCCAGCCCGAGGACACCACGCAGCGCAAGGCGTACGACATGCTCAGCGAGGGCTTCGGCCCGGGCTTCAACGGCCCGCTGATGATGACGCTGGACGGCGGCGAGGGCGTGGACCTGGAGGCCGCGGCCGAGACCGTCAGCAACGAGCTGATGGCCCTGGAGGGCCAGATCGTCTTCACCGCGGAGCCGAACTTCAACGCGGACCAGACGATGGCGACGCTGCTGGCGTTCCCGTCGACCGGGCCGTCCGACCACGACACCACCGAGCTGGTCCACCACATCCGTGACGACCTGGCGCCCCAGTTGGAGAGCCAGACCGGCGCGGCCGTCCTGGTGACCGGCGCGACCGCGGCGAACATCGACTTCTCGCAGGTCATGACCGACGCGCTGGTGCCGTACCTGACCCTGGTCGTCGGCCTGGCGTTCATCCTGCTGATGCTGGTGTTCCGCTCGATCCTGGTGCCGCTGAAGGCCGCGCTCGGCTTCCTGCTGTCCGTGCTCGCCGCGCTCGGCGCGGTGGTGGCGGTCTTCCAGTGGGGCTGGGCCGCCAGCCTCATCGGCGTGGAGGAGACCGGGCCGATCATGAGCATGATGCCGATCTTCATGGTCGGCGTGATCTTCGGTCTGGCCATGGACTACGAGGTCTTCCTCGTGACCCGCATGCGGGAGGCCCACGTCCACGGCGAGGGTTCGAACCAGAGCGTGGTCACCGGCTTCAACCTGAACGCCCGGGTGGTCACGGCCGCCGCGGTCATCATGATCAGCGTCTTCGCCGGCTTCGCGATCACCAGCGTCGACTCCATGGTCAAGATGATGGGCTTCGGTCTGGCCGCGGCCGTCCTGCTGGACGCGTTCGTGGTCCGCATGACCATCGTGCCGGCCCTGATGGGCCTCGTCGGCGAGCGGGCCTGGTGGCTGCCCACGTGGCTGAACCGGATCCTGCCGAACGTGGACGTCGAGGGCGAGTCCCTGGAGCGCTACCTGAAGGCCAACGGCAAGGGCCGGGACGCCATCCAGCAGGAACGGGAGCCCGCCTCCGTCGGCTGACCCCCCGGCCACCGAGCCGCACCGGGTGTCATGAAGCCCGGCACCGGAACACCCCGTGGTGTCCCGGTGCCGGGCTTCGCGCGTTGTTCACCGGACGCTCTTGCGAGATCTTCGCAAGAGCGCCTTAATGTCAAACGGCTGATATTTCCGCGCGTGTCCCGGGAAGCGAGAGCGGCATGCATGTCCCCGACGGATTTCTCGACGCACCCGTCTCCCTGGCCACCGGCGCGGTGGCCGCCGGCACGGTCGCCGTCTGCCTGCGCGGCGCCCGGCGCGAGCTGGGCGAACGCGCCGCGCCGCTGGCCGGCCTGGTCGCCGCTTTCGTCTTCGCCGTGCAGATGCTCAACTTCCCGGTGGGGGCGGGCACCAGCGGCCATCTGCTCGGCGGCGCGCTGGCGACGATCCTCGTCGGGCCCTGTACCGGCATCCTGTGCCTGGCCGTCGTGCTGCTCATGCAGGCCCTGCTCTTCGCGGACGGCGGCCTCACCGCGCTGGGCACCAACATCACGCTGATGGGCCTGGTCACCGTCGTGGTCGCCCAGGCCGTCTTCGCCGGGCTGCTGCGGGTCCTGCCGCGCGGCCGGGGCGCGGTCGGCGCCGCCTCGTTCGCCGCCGCCCTGGTCTCCGTGCCCGCCTCCGCCATCGCCTTCACCGGCCTGTACGCGATCGGCGGCACCGCCGATGTCTCCCTGGGCCGGGTGCTCGCCGCGATGACCGGGGTGCATGTGCTCATCGGCCTCGGCGAGGCCGTCATCACCACGGCCACGGTCGGCGCGGTCCTCGCCGTCCGCCCCGATCTGGTGCGCGGCGCGGCGGGGATGCTCCGCCCCGCCCTGGTCATCCGCACCGCCGACGGGTCCGTTCCGGCGCCGGCCCCGGAGCCCGCGCCGGCGGCGCCCGGCCGCTCGGCCCGCCCGGTGTGGCTGGCCGGCGCCGCCGTCACCCTCGTCTGCGCCGCCTTCGTCAGCTTCTACGCCTCCGCCGACCCGGACGGCCTGGAGCGGGTGGCCACCGACGAGGGCATCGCGGAGGAGGCGCGCGAACACGGCCTCGCCGACTCGCCGTTGGCCGACTACGGCGTGCGGGACGTGGACAACGAGCGGCTGTCGGTCGGCCTGGCCGGCGCGGCCGGGGTCGCCGTCACGCTGGCCGCCGGCTCCGGCGTCTTCCTCGCCGTCCGCCGGGTCACCGGGCGCGCCGCCGACCCGGCCCGGGAGCGCGAGCCGGAGCGGGTCTAGCCCGTGTCCGCCCACGCCCACCACTCGCCGGCCGGCCGGCTGCACCGGCCCGGCCGGACCCCGGTGCACGCCCTGCCCGCGCACTGCAAGATCCTCGCCCATCTCGCGTTCGTCCTCCTCGTCGTCGCCACCCCGCGCGAGGCCGTGTGGGCGTTCGGCCTCTACGCCGCGCTGCTGGCCGCCGCGGCGGCGCTCGCCCGGCTGCCGGCCGGCTTCATGCTGCGCCGCACGGCCATCGAGGTGCCGTTCGTCGCGTTCGCCCTGCTGCTGCCGTTCCTCGCCGAGGGCGAGCGGGTGACCTGGCTCGGCCTGTCGCTGAGCGAGTCCGGCCTGTGGGGCGCCTGGAACGTGCTGGCCAAGGGCACCCTCGGGGTGGCCGCCTCGGTGGTGCTCGCCGCCACCACCGAGCTGCGCCAGATCCTGCTCGGCCTGCAACGGCTGCGGCTGCCGCCGCTGATGGTGCAGATCGCCGCGTTCATGCTGCGGTACGCCGATGTCATCTCGGACGAGCTGCGCCGGATGCGGATCGCCCGCGAGTCGCGCGGGTTCACCGCCCGGGGCGTGCGGCACTGGGCGGTGCTGGCCAGGACCGCGGGCGCGCTGTTCATCCGCTCCTACGAGCGCGGCGAACGCGTTCATCTGGCCATGCTCAGCCGCGGCTACACCGGCACCGTGCCGGTCATCGACCGGCTCACCGCGACCCGCGCCCAGTGGGCGCACGCGCTGGCCCTCCCCGCGTCGGCCGCCGTCGTCTGTGTGCTGGGATGGACGCTATGACCGCCTCGCCCGGCCCCGCCTCGCTGGCCGTCACCGGCCTCGCCTACGCCTACCCCGACGGGCACCAGGCCCTGTTCGGCGTCGACCTGACCGTCGAACGCGGCGAGCGCGTGGCGCTGCTCGGGCCCAACGGCGCGGGCAAGACCACCCTGGTGCTGCACCTCAACGGCATCCTCACCGCGGGCGCGGGCGAGGTGCGCGTCGGCGGGCTGCCGGTCGGCAAGGACACCATGGCCGAGATACGCCGCCGCGTCGGCGTCGTCTTCCAGGACCCGGACGATCAGCTCTTCATGCCGACCGTGCGGGAGGACGTGGCGTTTGGCCCGGCCAACGCTGGGCTGCGCGGCGCCGAGCTGGAGGCGCGTGTCACGCGGGCGCTGGAGCGCGTCGGCATGGCCGACTACGCCGAACGGCCGCCGCACCACCTGTCGTTCGGGCAGCGCCGCCGGGTCGCGGTGGCCACCGTGCTGGCGATGGACCCGGAGATCCTGGTCCTGGACGAGCCCTCGGCCAACCTCGACCCGGCCGCCCGCCGCGAACTCGCCGACATTCTGCGCTCGTTGGACCTGACGCTGCTGATGGTCACGCACGACCTGCCGTACGCCCTGGAGTTGTGCCCGCGCTCGGTGATCCTCAGCGACGGGGTGCTGGCCGCCGACGGGCCCACCGCCGAACTGCTCGCCGACGAGGAGCTGTTGCACCGGCACCGGCTGGAACTCCCCTTCGGCTTCGACCCCTCGGCCGCCCGCCGCTGACCGGGGCGCCGCTCACGAGGAGGCGGCGTTCTCCCGCACGGCGTCGAGGTATTCGGCGATGGCGTCCCGGTTGCGGATCAGGCAGTTGACGCGCTCGGTCATGCGGTCGCGCTCCCGTTCCAGCGTGGCGAGCATCTCCGGGGTGGCGTCGGAGAAGTGGATGATCCGGGGCTTGTCCAGGCAGGGGAGGATCTGTTTGATGATGCGAGTGGGCAGTCCGGCGTCGAGCAGGCCCCGGATCTGGAGCACCCGGTCCACGAAGCGCTCGTCGTACTCGCGGTAGCCGTTGGGGGCCCGGTCGGCGGCGATCAGCCCCTGCTCCTCGTAGTAGCGCAGCAACCGGCGCGGCGTGCCGGTGCGTTCGGACAACTCCCCGATGCGCATGTGATCGACCTCACGTCTCCTCGCGTTGACCTTCACATCAATGTGAAGGTTTGAGCATACGCGACGTGCGAGAAAACGACTCCAGACTTCCCCTGGGCGCGCTGCTGGCGCTGGCCACGGCCGTCTTCATCACCAGCCTCACCGAAACCCTGCCCGCCGGGGTACTGCCCGCGATGAGCGCCGACTTGAGCGTCGGCGAGTCCGCGATGGGGCAGTCCGTCACCGTCTATGCGATCGGCACCGCGCTCACCGCGATCCCGCTGTCCGCGGCCACCGTCGGCTGGCGGCGCAAGCGGCTGCTGCTGACGGCGATGGCCGGGTTCGCCCTGGCCAACACGGTCACCGCCGTCTCGGCCAACTACCCGCTCACCATGGCCGCCCGCTTCGTCGCCGGGGTGGCCGCGGGCCTGGCCTGGGCGCTGCTCGCCGGCTACGCCCGCCGCCTGGCGCCCGCCCGCCTCCAGGGCAAGGCCATCGCCGTCGTGATGACCGGCATCCCGGTCGCCCTGTCGCTGGGGGTGCCCGCCGGCACGTTCCTCGGCGACGCGCTCGGCTGGCGGGCGGCGTTCGCCGTGATGACCGCGCTCGCGGCCGGGCTGATCGCCTGGATCGCGCTCGGGGTCCCGGACCTCCCCGGGCAACGGGCGGGTGACCGGCCTCGGATGCTGGCCGCCCTCGCCGTGCCGGGCGTCACCCCGGTGCTGTTCGTCACGCTGGTCCTGGTGCTGGCCCACACGATCCTCTACACCTATGTCGCGCCGTTCCTGGAGCGCCGCGGCATGGAGGGTTCCACCGACCTGGTGCTGCTCGTCTTCGGCGCGGCGTCCCTGGTCAGCATCTGGATCGTGGGCGCGCACATCGACCGCCGCCCGCGCGTTCTTCTCCTCGCCGCCGTCGGGCTGTTCGGGGCGGCGGCCCTGGCGCTGGCCGGGGCGGTGGGCGGCCCGCCGCTCGTCTACGCGGCGGTGACGGTGTGGGGGCTGGGCTGGGGCGGCGCCCCCACGCTGCTCCAGACGGCCGCGGCCGAGGCGGGCGGCGAGGCGGCCGACGCCGCGCAGGCCATGCTCGTCACCCTGTGGAACGCGGCCATGGCCGGCGGCGGCATCGCGGGCGGCGTCCTGCTGGACGGCCTGGGCCCCGCGTCCCTGCCCCGCAGCGTTCTGCTGCTGCTGATCCCGGTGCTGGCCGTGGTCGTCGCCGCCCGGACGCACGGCTTCCCCGCCCGCCGAGCGGCCCCCATACCTACCCCTGATCGAACAGCGCGCTGACCGACTCGCCGTTGTGGATCCGGCGCATCGCCTCGGCCAGGGCCGGGGCGATGGTCAGGACGCGCAGCTTCCCGGTGCGCTCCTCGGCCGGGATGGGCACCGTGTTGGTGCACACGATCTCCTGCACGTCCGGCTCCTCGCTCAGCCGCTTGAGCGCGCCGGCCGAGAACAGCCCGTGCGTGCAGGCGATCCTGATCGAGGCAACGTTCAACTCCCGCAGCCTGTGGAGCAGTTCGATGACGGTGCTGCCCTTGGCTATCTCGTCGTCCAGCACGATCACATCCCGCCCGGTGACCTCGCCTATCACCGAACTGATCGTCACGCGGTCGTCGCTGAACCGCTGTTTGGCGCCGGCCGCCACCGGGATGCCCAGCAGCCGGGCGAACGCGGCGGCCTCCTTGGCGTTGCCGAGGTCGGGCGAGACCACGACCGCGTTGCTCAGGTCGGAGCCGCGGAAGTGGGCGGCCAGCTCGCGCAGCGCGTGCAGGTGGTCCACCGGGACGCTGAAGAAGCCGTGCACCTGCGGCGAGTGCAGCGTCATGGCCAGCACCCGGCTCGCGCCCGCGGTCACCATCAGGTCGGCCATCAGCCGCCCGCCGATGGAGATGCGCGGGGCGTCCTTCTTGTCGGACCGGGCGTAGGCGTAGTGCGGCATCACCACGGTGGTGCGCGCGGCGGAGGCGCCGCGGGCCGCGTCCAGCATCAGCAGCAGCTCGACCAGGTGCTCCTGGACGGGCGCCACCATCGGCTGGATCAGGAAGACGTCGCGCTCCCGGCAGTTGGCCTGGAGCTGCACCTGAAGACAGTCGTTGGCGAACCGGTCCACCCGGGCGGGCAGCAGCGGCACGCCCAGATGCGCGCAGACCTCGACGGCCAGCTCGGGGTGGGCGCTGCCGCTGAAGACGGCGATCTCCCGCATGGGACGGTACCTCCTGGAAAGCCATGACGATGCCGGGGGCAACGTTACGGCCTGCCCCGTCGCCGTCAGGGCGCGGCCCGGAGCACCTCGGCCACGATCGGGCCCGCGAACTCGCCGCCGTGCCCGGAGTCGGGGACCACGGCCGCGACGGCCAGATCGTTGCGGTAGGCGGTGAACCACGCGTTGGGCTTCTCCTGCCCGTCCACCTCGGCCGAGCCGGTCTTGGCGCCGATGTCGCCGCCGATGCCGGACATCGCCGCGGCGGCGGTGCCGCTGAGCGCCGTGCGGTTCATCAGACCGCGCAGCTCGGCCGCGGCCTCGGCGGACAGGCTCCCCGGCGCCTGCGCCAACTGCCGGTCGTCGAAGTCGGCGGGCACCAGGTACGGCTGGAGGAACGAGCCGTTCTTCACCGTCGCGGAGACCGAGGCCATCGTGAGCGGGTTCATCCGGACGCCGCCCTGGCCGATCAGCGAGGCGGCCATCTGCGCGTCGGACTGGGTGGGCACCGCGCCGTCCATGGAGGTCGCGCCCACCTGCCAGTCCAGGCCCAGCCCGAAGACGTCGCGCGCGTGGTTGCCCAGGTCGTCGTCGGCCAGCTCGGGCGCCTGGCTGATGAACGCGGTGTTGCAGGAGGCGGCGAAGCTGTCGGCGAAGGTGCCGTTCTCGATCTCGAACTCGTCCAGGTTCTGGAAGCGCCAGCCGCCGTGTTCGAAGTACTTGGGGCAGGGGTGTGCCTCGTTCGCCGAGGCAAGGCCGCGGTCGATGAGCAGCGAGGCGGTCACGATCTTGAACGTGGAGCCGGGCGCGTAGCTGCCCTCCAGCGCGATGTCGAAGCCGTCGGCCGGGGCGTTGGCGATGGCCTGGATCGCGCCGGTGCTCGGCTGGACGGCCACCACGGAGGCCCGTTCCGAGTCGGCGACGGCCGCCTCGGCGGCCCGCTGGAGCGCCGGGTCGATCGTCGTGGGCACCTGGCCGGCGCTGGGCTCGGACAGCTCGACGAGCTGGGTGACGGTGGCGCCCTCCGCGTCCACCAGCCGCACCTCGGCGCCCGTGCTGCCGCCGGCCTGCTCGCCGTAGCGCTCGCGCAGCTCGGTCAGCACCGGGGCCAGGCCGGGGAACTCCTCGGCGGTCAGCTCGGCGCCGTTCTTGTCCAGGACCTCCACGGGCGGCAGTTCGCTGACCGGGCCGGTCTCGATGGTCCCGCCCTCGGTCAGCCCGGGGTGCACGACCGTGGGCTCCCAGTCCACGACGGCCTCGCCGGTCTCGGTGTCGCGCACGACGGTCAGCTCCGAGTCGTACGCCAGCTCGGCCGGGTCCTCCTCCTCGTACGCGATGACCGCCTCGACCCCGAACGGCACGTCGGCGCCCTCCGGCGTCCCGGGCGCCAGGGTCAGCGCGTCCACGGCCGCGCCCGTCGGCAGCGCCTCCAGCACGGCCCGCGCCGCGTCGGGATCGTCGGTGAGGCCCGCGGCCGTGGCCACATCGCCGTCGGCCCAGGCCGTCAGGAACGCGCCGGACGTCTCCAGCACCTCCTCGGCGGTGGGCGGGCCCGTCTCGACGGTGGGCTCGGCGTCGCCGGGCTCGCCGTCCGCGGCGTTGGCCACCGAGCCGGTGCCGTCGCCCGCTCCGTCGCCGCCGAGCAGGCTGAACGCCCCGAACCCGACGACCGACACCACGGCCGCGCACACGCCGCCGATGACCGCGATCCGCTGCCCGTTCCGCATGATTCGCCCTGCCCCCTCAATGCCCCGGCGCGCTGCACCGCGCCGCTGTTGCGGCAGCCTACCGGCTACCAGGGGTAGGCCCGACGGGGCCCGGTGTCACATCCAGGCCCAGCCGGTCCACCGCGTCACGGTGATCTCGATGACCGGCCCGGCCGGGCGGGTGGCGCGGTAGCGCGGGTACTTCCGCGCCAGCCGGTCGACGGGCTCGGCGCGGGCCTCGTCCGTCAGCACGCGCGCGGTGCCGTCGGCCCGGACCCACCACAGCCGGGTCCAGTCCTCGTTGTACTCGTCGACGAGGGCGGACACCCGGGGGTTGGCCTCGACGTTGCGCAGCCGGCGAAGGTCCTGGTGCCGCTTCGGCTTGTCGTCCACCGCGATGACGACCGTGCCGTCCGCCACCGCGAACGTCGCGGGCACCACGTGCGGCATCCCGTCCGCGTCCGCGGTCGCCAGCCGCAGCACCCGCGCCGCCGCGAACCGCGCCCGGGCCTCCGGCTCGCTCAGCCGCACGGCGCGTTCACACCCAGGTACCGAGCCACATGCGGGCCCGCCAGCCGTCGACGGGGATCTCGGTACCCGTGTAAATGGGGTAGAAGTAGATGAAGTTCCAGATGATGAGCAGCACCAGCACGCCCGCGCCCACGATGCCGGTCACCCGGCGGCGCTCGGAGCAGCCGGGCGGGCCCAGCACCGCGCCGATCATCATGGCCACCGCCAGACACAGGAACGGCACCAGGATCACCGCGTAGAAGTAGAAGATGGTGCGCTCCTGGTACATGAACCAGGGCAGATAGCCGGCCGCGACCGCGCACAGCACCGCCCCGGCCCGCCAGTCGCGGCGGAACAGCCAGCGGTAGCACAGGTAGGCCAGGGCGAAGCAGGCCGACCACCACAGCAGCGGCGTGCCCAGGGCCAGCACCTCGCGGGCGCAGCCGCTGGCGTACTCGCAGCCGCCCTCGCCGGGATCCCGGGAGTCGTAGAAGTAGGTCACGGGCCGGCTGGCCACCAGCCAGCTCCACGGGTTCGACTCGTAGTTGTGCTCCGAGGTGAGGTCGACGTGGAAGCTGTAGACCTCGTGCGTGTAGTGCCACAGGCTGCGCAGCGGGCCGGGCACGAAGGAGAACGAGCTGTCCCCGGCGCCGGGCCTCTCCGCCCACTCCCGGTAGTAGCCGCCGGAGGTCGCGAACCAGCCCCCCCAGGTGGCGAGATACGTGGCCAGCGCGACCGGCACCAGCGAGCAGAACGCGGGCAGCGCGTCGCGGCGGAGCATCGCCTGGCCGGCCCGGGTGGCGCCCGCGGTGCGCCGGGCGCCGGCGTCCCACAGGACGGTGAGGATGCCGAAGGCGGCCAGGACGTAGAGGGCGTTCCACTTGGTGGCGCAGGCCAGGCCGAGGCAGACCCCGGCGGCGATCCGCCAGGGCCGCACGCCCAGCCGGAGCCGTTCCCCGACCGCGGCGGTGGACCGCAGCAGCCCGTCGCCGCCCGTCGGGAGCGCGGCGGCGAGCCGGGCACGGGCGGCGTCGCGGTCGATCAGCAGACAGCCGAACGCGGCCAGCAGCCAGAACATCAGCACCAGATCGAGCAGCGCCGTGCGGCTCATCACGAAGTGCAGCCCGTCGACGGCCATCAGCAGCCCGGCCAGGCAGCCCAGCACGGTCGAGCGGAAGAGGCGGCGGCCGATGCGGCACAGCATGAGCACGGACAGCGTGCCGAGCAGCGCGACCATGAACCGCCAGCCGAACGGGGTGAGGCCGAACGCCCACTCGCCCAGCGCGATGACCCACTTGCCGGCCGGCGGGTGCACGACGTAGGAGGCCTCGTCGGCGGCGGGGGTCTCGCCGTCGATGATGCGGTCGTTGGCGTCGTCGGGCCAGTCGGTCTCGTAGCCGTGCTGGAGCAGCGACCAGGCGTCCTTGGCGTAGTACGTCTCGTCGAATATCACCGCGTTCGGCGAGTCGAGGTTGACGAAGCGCAGCACCCCGGCGAGCAGCGCGACCAGCAGCGGCCCGCCCCAGGCCGTCCACCGGGCCAGCCGCGCGGCGGCGGTGGGCGCGATGCCGAAGTACTGCCACAGCCGGGCGCCCGGCTCGGGATAGGGCGGCACCAGGCGGTCGCGCACCCCGCCGGGCCGCCGGGGCGCGTAACCGAACCGGCGCAGCCGCTGCTCCCACGCGGGTGGCCGGTCCGGCTCGTCGTCCTGCCGGGCGTCGGTGATGGTCTGGCTGCTCTGGCTGGTCATCGGGGCCCATCTTGGCATCCGGGCCAAAGGATCCCTGTGAGGATGGGCGAGGATGAGGGGCATGACAGGCACGCTGGTACTGGCCGGGACCCCGATCGGCGATCTCGGCGACGCCCCGCCCCGGCTGGCCCGGGAGCTGGCGGAGGCGGACATCGTGGCCGCCGAGGACACCCGCCGGCTGCGGCGGCTGGCGCGGGAGCTGGGGGTGCGGGTCGGCGGGCGCGTCGTGTCGTACTTCGAGGGCAACGAGGCCGCCCGTACGCCGGAGCTGGCCGACGAACTGGCGCGTGGCGCCCGGGTGTTGCTGGTCACCGACGCCGGGATGCCCTCGGTCTCGGACCCGGGGTACCGGCTGGTGGTGGCGGCGGTGGAGCGCGAGGCGCGGGTGACGGCGGTGCCGGGGCCCTCGGCGGTGCTGACGGCGCTGGCGGTGTCCGGGCTGCCGGTGGACCGGTTCTGCTTCGAGGGCTTCCCGCCGCGCAAGGCGGGCGAGCGGGCGGCGCGGCTGGCCGAGGCGGCGGGGGAGCGGCGGACGCTGGTGTACTTCGAGTCGCCGCACCGGCTGGCCGACTCGCTGGCGGCGATGGCCGGGGCGTTCGGCGGCGACCGGCCGGCGGCGGTGTGCCGCGAGCTGACCAAGACGTACGAGGAGGTCCGGCGGGGGCCGCTGTCCGAGCTGGCGGCCTGGGCCGGCGAGGCCGAGGTGCGGGGCGAGATCACGGTGGTGGTGGCGGGCGCGGCGTCCGCCGGGCCGCGGCCGGACGCCGCCGAGCTGGCCCGCCGGGTGGCCGAGGGGGAGGCGGCCGGCCTGCACCGCAAGGAGGCGATCGCCGAGGTGGCGCGCGCGGCGGGGGTGCCGAAGCGGGAGGTGTTCGACGCGGTGGTGGCGGCCCGGGCTCGGGACTAAAGTAAAACGGGTCATATCGCCGCATATCTGAGCAAGGCGGTCGCCATGCCGGAGAACAGCAGCCCTCGCACCGTCCGTGAGGCGTACTCCTTCGCCTGTCTGAGCTGCGGACACGGATGGGAACAGGCGTACGACATCGAGCACCATGTGGATCCGCACGGCCGGCCCTTCGTGACCTACCACGCCAACGGCCGCGAGGTGCCCTCGCCGCTGACCCGGGCCACCTGCCCCAACTGCGAGGGGCACCGCGTCCGCGTCATGCGCGCCGGCCTGGTCGCGGCGGCCGAGCGCGCCCGGAGCTGAGCCGGGGGCCTCCCCGGCCCGCCGTAGGATCGGGGCATGCCCAAGTCCGCCAAGGCGAAGGCCGAGCAGACCCTGCCGCCGCCGCTTCCCGAGCCGCTGGCGGTGCCCGTCGCCGACGCGCACACCCACCTCGACATGCAGGACGCCCCCGTCGAGGAGGCCCTGGCCAAGGCCGCCGCGGTCGGCGTCACCCGGATCGTGCAGATCGGCTGCGACCTCGAACGCGCCCGGTGGGCCGCCCGGACCGCGGCCGAGCACGAGGCGATCTGGGCCGCCGTCGCGCTCCACCCCAACGAGGCGCCGCGCATCGAGGAGGCCGGCGGCCCGGCGGCGCTGGACGCCGCGCTGGCGGAGATCGCGGAGCTGGCCGCGCTGCCCGAGGTGCACGCCCTCGGCGAGACCGGCCTGGACTACTTCCGCACCGGGCCTGCCGGGGTCGCCGCCCAGCAGCGCTCGTTCCGGCGGCACATCGCGCTGGCCAAGGAGCTGGACAAGACGCTGGTCATCCACGACCGCGAGGCCCACGCCGACGTGCTGCGCATCCTCGCCGAGGAGGGCGCCCCCCGCCGGACCGTCTTCCACTGCTACTCCGGCGACGCCGCCATGGCCGAAGTCTGCGCCGCCGAAGGGTACTTCATGTCCTTCGCGGGCAACGTCACCTTCGCCAGCGCGCAGCCGCTGCGCGACGCGCTGGCCGTCGCCCCGCCCGAGCTGCTGCTCGTGGAGACCGACGCGCCGTTCCTGACCCCCGCGCCGTTCCGCGGCCGGCCCAACGCGCCCTATCTGATCCCCGTCACCCTGCGCGCCATGGCCGAGGTCAAGGGCCTCACCGAGGACGAGCTCGCCCGGCACATCGCGGCCAACACCGAGCGGGCCTTCGGGTGAACGCCGCCCCCGACGCCGCCCTGCTCGGCCCCTCCGACGTCCGCGAGCTGGCCGCCGCCCTGGGCCTGCGCCCCACCAAGCAGCGCGGGCAGAACTTCGTGATCGACGCCAACACCGTCCGCCGCATCGTGCGCACCGCCGAGGTCGGCGAGGACGACGCCGTGGTGGAGATCGGCCCCGGCCTCGGCTCCCTCACCCTGGCCCTGCTCGCCACCGCCCGGCACGTCACCGCCGTCGAGATCGACGACGTGCTGGCCGCCGCCCTGCCCGCGACCGTCGCCGCCCGGCTGCCGGAGCGCGCCGACCGTTTCGCGCTGGTCCACGAGGACGCGCTGCGCGTCACCGAGCTGCCCGGCCCGCCGCCCGAGGCGCTGGTGGCCAACCTTCCGTACAACGTGGCCGTGCCCGTCCTGCTGCACATGCTGGCGACGTTCCCCTCGATCCGGCGCGGCCTGGTGATGGTGCAGTCCGAGGTCGCCGACCGGCTCGCCGCCGCCCCCGGCTCCAAGGTGTATGGGGTGCCGTCCGTCAAGACCGCCTGGTACGCCGAGGCCCGCCGCGCCGGGGCCATCGGCCGCACCGTGTTCTGGCCCGCGCCCAACGTGGACTCCGGCCTGGTCTCCCTGGTGCGCCGCGACCCGCCGCCCACCACGGCGAGCCGCCGCGAGGTGTTCGCCGTCGTGGACGCCGCGTTCGCCCAGCGCCGCAAGACGCTGCGCTCCGCCCTCGCCTCCTGGGCCGGTTCCCCGGCCGCCGCCGAGGCGGCCTGCGCCGCGGCGGGCGTCTCCCCCCGCGCCCGGGGCGAGGCCCTGTCCGTCGAGGACTTCGCGCGCCTCGCCGAGCACCGTCCCCCCTCGTCCGCCACTCACCGGCCCTGAGCCGCCGGGCCGCCAGGAGCGACCGCCATGCCCGCACCGTCCGTCACCGTCCGCGTTCCCGCGAAGGTCAACGTCCAGCTCGCCGTGGGCGGACCCCGGCCGGACGGCTTCCACGACCTGGCCAACGTCTTCCTCGCCGTCGGCATGTACGACCACGTCACCGCCACCCCCGCCGACGCGCTCACCATCTCCTGCGCCGGGCCCGGCGCCGAGGACGTTCCGCTCGACGCCGGGAACCTCGCCGCCCGCGCCGCCGCCCTGCTCGCCGCCCGGCACGGCCGGCGGCCCGACGTACACCTGCACATCGACAAGGACATCCCGGTCGCCGGCGGCATGGCCGGCGGCAGCGCGGACGCCGCCGCCGCCCTGCTCGCCTGCGACACCCTGTGGGGCACCGCCACGCCCCGGGACGAGCTGCTCGCCCTGTGCGCCGAGCTGGGCTCGGACGTGCCGTTCAGCATGGTCGGCGGCGCGGCCCTGGGCCGGGGCCGGGGCGAGCGGCTGACGCCGCTGCCGGTGTCGGGCACGTTCCACTGGGTGTTCGCCCTCGCCGACGGCGGGCTGTCCACCCCCGCCGTCTACCGCGAGTGCGACCGGCTGCGCGGCGATCGCCCGGTGCCCGAGCCCGAGGCCGCCCCCGCGCTGCTGGCCGCGCTGCGCGACGGCGACGCGGCCCGCCTCGCCACCGCCGTGGCCAACGACCTCCAGCCCGCCGCCCTCTCGCTGCGGCCCGCGCTGGCCGACACCCTCGCCGCGGGCGCCCTGGCCGGCGCCCTGGCCGGCCTGGTGTCCGGCTCCGGGCCCACCTGCGCGTTCCTCACGGACGGCGCGGAGAGCGCCGCCGCCCTGGCCGCCGCGCTGGTGGCCGGCGGCACCTGCCGGGCGGCCCGCGCGACGACCGGTCCGGTGCCCGGGGCGACTACCCTTGAGTCCCATGCCTGAACCCGCCAAGCCCACCAAGAACCTCGCCAATCTGGAGTCCGTCCGGAAGGTCTACGGCACCCGCACGGTGCTCGACGGCATCTCCCTCGGCGTCGGCGAGGGCGACCGGATCGGCGTCGTGGGCCGCAACGGCGACGGCAAGACCACGCTGGTGCGCGTCCTCGCCCGGCAGGAGGAGCCCGACAGCGGGCGCGTCACCCACACCGGGGGCCTGCGGCTCGGGGTGCTCACCCAGGCCGACTCCCTGGACCCCGCGGCCACCATCCGCCAGGAGGTCATCGGCGACCTCGCCGACCACGAGTGGGCGGGCGACGCCGCCGTGCGGTCCGTGCTCACCGGCCTGTTCGGCGGGCTGGACCTGCCCGGCTTCCCCGACGGCCTGGACACCGTCATCGGCCCGCTGTCCGGCGGCGAGCGCCGCCGCATCGCGCTGGCCAAGCTGCTGATCGCCGAGCAGGACCTGGTCGTCCTGGACGAGCCGACCAACCACCTCGACGTCGAGGGCATCGCCTGGCTCGCCGCCCACCTGCGCGAACGCCGTTCCGCGCTGGTGGTCGTCACCCACGACCGGTGGTTCCTCGACCAGGTCTGCACCCGCATGTGGGACGTCCAGCGCGGCACCGTGCACGCCTACGAGGGCGGCTACAGCGACTACGTCTTCGCCCGCGCCGAACGGGAGCGCATCGCCGCCGGCGAGGAGGCCCGCCGGCAGAACCTGGTGCGCAAGGAGCTCGCCTGGCTGCGGCGCGGCGCCCCGGCCCGCACCAGCAAGCCCCGGTTCCGCGTCGAGGCCGCCAACGCCCTGATCGCCGACGTGCCGCCGCCCCGGGACAGCGCCGAGCTGATGGGCTTCGCCAGTGCCCGGCTCGGCAAGACCGTCTACGAGCTGGAGGATGTCACCGTCGCCGCCGGCGACCGGATCCTCCTGAAGAACCTGACCTGGCAGCTCGGCCCCGGCGACCGCGTCGGCCTGGTCGGGGTGAACGGCGCGGGCAAGACCTCGCTGCTGCGCGCGATGGCCTTGGGCACGGCCGGCGAGGGGCGGATCACCGTCGGCAAGACGGTGCGGCTGGCGTACCTCTCGCAGGAGGTCACCGAGCTGAACCCGGAGTGGCGCGTGCTCCAGGCGGTCGAGCAGGTGCGCTCCCGCGTCGACCTGGGCAAGGGCCGCGAGATGACGGCCTCCCAGCTCTGCGAGCGGTTCGGCTTCGGCAAGGAGCGCCAGTGGACGCCCGTCGGCGACCTCTCCGGCGGCGAGCGGCGGCGGCTCCAGATCCTGCGGCTGCTGATGGACGAGCCCAACGTGCTGTTCCTGGACGAGCCGACCAACGACCTGGACATCGAGACCCTCACCCAGCTCGAGGACCTGCTGGACGGCTGGCCCGGCTCGCTGGTCGTCATCAGCCACGACCGTTACTTCGTCGAGCGCACCACCGACCGGGTGTTCGCGCTGCTGGGCGACGGCACCCTGCGGATGCTGCCGCGCGGCATCGACGAGTACCTGGAGCGCCGCGGCACGCGACCGTCCCCGGCCGCCGCCCCGGCCCTCGCCGCGCCCGCCGCCCCGGCGGCCAAGCAGGCGCAGCTCTCCCGGTCCGCGCAGAAGGAGATCCAGCGGATCGAGCGTCAGCTCGACCGCATCGGGGAGCAGGAGGCCGAGCTGCACGCCGAAATGGCCGAGCACGCAACGGACTTCGCGCGGATCGCGGGACTGGACGCCCAGTTGCGCGAACTCGCGGGCCGGCGCGACGAGCTGGAGACGCGCTGGCTGGAACTGGCCGACGGCGCTTAGCGGGAGCGGCCCGCGCCGGGCCGGGCACCGTTCGAGGCCCGGAACCGTTGAGACGGTAATGGTGTCCGATGGTAGAAAGAGCTCTGCTCGAACGCGTTTCGGCCAGTAACCAACGACCATCGCCCAGGAGCCAGAGACTCCGTGGCTGACGGGCCCAGGGGGATTCATGTCACAGCCGCCGCCACCGCCGCCGAATCTGCCGCCGCCGGGAGGCTTCGGCCCGCCGGAGCAGCCGCCGTACGGCGCCGGTGAGCCGACCGTCGGCGACGGCATCGCGATCCCCGGGACCCCGCCCCCGCCCCCCGGCACCCCGCCCATGGCCCCGCCGGTCGTGCCCGGCGGCCAGCCCGGCCAGCCCGGCTACGGCTACCCGCAGGCCCCGCCGCCGCAGGCGCCGCCCGGGCAGCCGCCCGCGCCCTCCCCGTACCAGTCGCCCTACGCGGCGGGTCCGGCGGCCACCGAGGGCGCCGGCTTCGGCGCGCCCACGAGCGGCACGGGCTTCGGCGCCCCGACCAGCGGCGCCGGCTTCGGCACGCCCACCGCGCCCGGCCCCTACGGCCCGGCCACCGGCGGCGCGGGCTTCGGTGCCGTGCCGCCGACCCCGCCGGGGACCGGCCGCAAAAGGCCGAACTCCCGGCTCCTGCTGGCGATCGCCGGCGTGTTCGCGCTGCTGCTGGCGGGCGGCGGCGCGGTGGTCCTGTTCACCGGGGACGACGGCTCCAGCACCGCGGGCGACGCGAACGGCGACGGCGACGGCGGCGGCGGGGAGGACGGCGGCGGCGAGGCCGAGGGCGCGGAAGGCGGCACCGGGGGCGGCGAGGGCGGCGGCCTGCCCACCGAGCCGATCCAGGCGAGCCTCGCCTGGGAGGTGCCCTCGCCGGAGGTCACCGAGGAGGCGGGCATCATCGACGCCCGGGGCACCTGGCTGCTGGACGACGCGTTCGTCCGGGTCGTGCCGGAGGGCCTGGTCTCCTACGACCTGGAGACCGGCGAGGAGAACTGGTCGCTGCCCTTCGAGCTGTCCGAGGGCAGTTGCCTCCCCTCGCAGAACGTCTCGGAGAACCGCATCGCCCTCCTCCAGGGCCGGGACTGCGAGGCGCTGACGGTCGTCGACATCGCCGCCGGCGAGGAGATCATGACGATGCCGCTGGACTCCGAGTGGCCGACCGACACGAACTCCAGCCCGGCCATCCTGGGCGACACCGTCGCCGTGGGCACGGGCGTCGGCAGCATGGGCTTCAGCATCAGCCAGCAGGAGAAGCTCTGGGAGGCGAGCTCCACCGACAACTGCAAGGAAGTCGCCTACGCGGTCGTGGACGACATGTTCATCTCCCAGATGGGCTGCGGCTGGCTGGCCGAGGAGGGCGGCAGCATCCGCGCCACCAACGAGGCCGGCGACGAGCTGTGGAAGTGGGACTTCGAGGGCACCTTCGAGGACCAGCCGCTGACGGTCGACTCGGTGATCTCCGTCGAGCCCCTGGTGGTCACCGCCACCGTGGGCGAGGACGCGCTGGCGGCCGGGGCGAAGCGCATCTTCGTCATCGACGAGAGCCACCAGGAGATCGCGGTCCAGATCGAATACGACGCCGATCGCTACATGAATCCGTGCGAGGTCAACACGTTCCTCAACTGCTGGCTCGGCCAGGTGCACGACGGCTTCCTCTACCTGCCGACCAGCGTGCCCTACGGGGACAACGCGGTCGTCGCGTTCGACCTCTCCACCGGCCAGCCGCTGTACGAGGTCCCGGCGATCAACGGCGGTCAGATCTGGCCGTTCGACGTGCAGGACGGCAAGATCCTGGCCTACCAGGCGGCGAGTGACACCCTGGAGGGCATGGTCGTGGCCATCGATCCGGCGACGGAGGAGGCCACCCCCGTGATGGCGCTCGACCGGCAGGCCCGGGAGAAGGAGTACGCCCTGATGGCCGGGATCTTCACACACGACCAGATCGCCCTGTGGCACAACAACACGCTTGTGCTGAGCAATCGTTCGTTCTACAGCAGCGACGGCCCGGAAGTGCCCTCGGTCCTCACCTACCGGTAACGGCGGCCGGCGGCAACGGCGGCCCTGGGCGGCCACGATGGCGGGAGACGTGATGAGCGTACGGGTCGTGGTCGTCGACGACAGACGGCTGGTGGCCGAGGCCCTGGCCTCGGCCCTGCGGGTGCGCGGCCACCGGGTCCTCGGGGCCGGCGCGCCCGTCGGCCGGGGCGTTGACCTCGTGGTGAGCAAGCAGCCCGACGTCTGCCTGCTCGGCGCGCTGGAGCCGGACGCCCCCGGCGCGCTGGATCCAGTGCAGCGCATCCGGCGCGAGTGCCCGCGGGTGGCCGTCGTCGTGCTCGGCCCGGTCCCGCGCCCGCGCGGTGTGGCGGCGGCGTTCGCCGCGGGCGCCCGCGGCTATGTGCGGCACGACGAGCGGATCGAGGGCGTCGAGCGCGCCATGGTGAAGGCCAAGGCGGGCGACGCCGCGGTGACGCCGCAGTTGCTGCGGGAGGCGTTCGCCGAGCTGCTGAACCCGCGGGCCGGGGCCCAGGCCGAGGGGGCCCGGCTGGCCGGACTGCTCACCGAGCGGGAGGCCGACGTACTGGTGCGGATCGTGGACGGCGAGGACACCCGGCGGATCGCGGCTGGGCTCGGCGTCGCGCCCAGCACCGCCCGCACCCATGTGCAGCGCCTGCTGACCAAGCTCGGCACCGCCTCCCGGCTGGAGGCTGCGGCGCTGGCCGTCCGCACCGGCCTGCTGGACCACCTCTCCACCGCGCCGCCCCCATCCTGAGCCGGTGGACCGGGCCCTGCCGTTGACGCGCACCGGACCGGTATGCTTTTTTGTGTTCGATTCTGTTGGAGTGCGCGTGATCTGGACTGGGTGATGAAGAGAACCACGACCCGACTGGCCGACGGCCGTGAGCTCATCTACTACGACAACGCCGACGACGCCGTCCGCGACGCCCACGACCGCCGCCCGCTGCCACCCGTCACCGCCTCCTCCGAGGTCCGCCACAACGCGCTGCTCGGCGAGCGCGTCGGCTACGCCGCGCACCGCCAGTCCCGCACCTACCACCCGCCCGCGGACCAGTGCCCGCTCTGCCCGTCGCAGGGCGAGCGGCTGAGCGAGATCCCGGCCCCCGACTACGAGGTCGCGGTCTTCGAGAACCGCTTCCCCTCCTTCAGCGGCGAGATGGGCCGCTGCGAGGTCGTCTGCTTCACCTCCGAGCACGACGCGTCGTTCGCCCGGCTCACCGGGGAGCAGGCCGCCCTCGTCCTCTACGCCTGGACCGACCGCACCGCCGAGCTGTCCCAGCACCCGGGCGTCAAGCAGGTGTACTGCTTCGAGAACCGCGGCACCGAGATCGGCGTCACCCTCGCGCACCCGCACGGCCAGATCTACGGCTACCCGTTCATCACGCCCGTCACCGAGCGCGTCCTGCGCAACGTCGCCGAGCACAAGCGGCGCACCGGCGGCAACCTCTTCGACGAGCTGCTCGAAGCGGAACGCGCCGACGGCCGGCGCGTGGTCGCCGAGACGGCGCACTGGACCGCGTTCGTGCCGCACGCCGCCCGCTGGCCCTACGAGGTGCACCTCTACCCCCGGCGCCGCGTGCCCGACCTGATGGCGCTGACGGACGAGGAGCGGGCCGAGTTCCCCGGGATCTATCTGGAACTGCTGCGCCGGTTCGACCGGATATTCGGGCCCGACGCCCCGCCGACGCCCTATATTTCCGGCTGGCACCAGGCGCCGTTCGGCATCGAGGACCGCGGTGACTTCGCGCTGCACCTGGAGCTTTTCACCATCCGGCGCAGTCCGGGCAAGCTGAAGTACCTGGCCGGCTCCGAGTCCGGCATGGGCGCGTTCGTGAGTGATGTTCTGCCGGAGGCGGCGGCCGACCGGCTGCGAGAGGTGGCGAGCTGATGGGCAAGTACCTGGTGGCGGGCGGCGCGGGCTACGTCGGCGGCGTCGTCGCGGCGCACCTGCTGACCGCGGGCCACGAGGTGACCGTGCTGGACGACCTGTCCACGGGCTTCGTGGCCGGCGTCCCGGCAGGTGCCGAGTTCGTCGAGGGCCGCGTCCAGGAGGCCGGCAAGTATCTGGACCGGTCCTTCGACGGCGTCCTGCACTTCGCCGCCTGCTCCCAGGTCGGCGAGTCCGTCGCCGACCCCGAGAAGTACTGGCGCAACAACGTCGGCGGCACCATCGAGCTGCTGCGCGCCATGCGCGACGCCGAGGTGCGCACCCTCGTCTTCTCCTCCACCGCCGCCGTCTACGGCGAGCCGGTGGGCACGCCGATCACCGAGGACGCGGCCACCGCCCCGGGCAACCCGTACGGGGCCTCCAAGCTCGCCGTGGACCACATGATCAGCGGCGAGTGCACCGCGCACGGCCTGGCCGCCGTCTCGCTGCGCTACTTCAACGTGGCGGGCGCGCACTCCTCGGCCGCCGGCTCCTACGGCGAGCGCCACGACCCGGAGAGCCACCTCATCCCCATCGTGCTCCAGGTCGCCCAGGGCCGCCGCGAGACGATCTCCGTCTACGGCACGGACTACCCGACGCCCGACGGCACCTGCGTGCGCGACTACATCCACGTCGACGACCTGGCCGAGGCGCACCTGCTGGCCCTGACCGGCGCCGCGCCGGGCGAGCACCTGGTGTGCAACCTGGGCAACGGCAACGGCTTCTCCGTCCGCGAGGTCATCGAGACCGCGCGCCGGGTGACCGGCCACCCCATCCCCGAGACGGCCGCCGCCCGCCGCCCCGGCGACCCGGCCGTCCTGGTCGCGTCGGCCGACCGCGCGCGCGACCGGCTCGGCTGGCGGCCCAGCCGGCCCGACCTGGCCGACATCATTGCCGACGCCTGGGCGTTCGCCCAGCGCGAGGAGCACGAGGAGAGCACCAAGTGACCAGCCACGAAGAGCTGTTCGGCGCCGCGCCGGAGGGACTGTGGGCCGCCCCGGGCCGGGTCAACCTCATCGGCGAGCACACCGACTACAACGAGGGCTTCGTGATGCCCTTCGCGCTGCCGCACACCGCGCGGGCCACGGTCTCGCGGCGCGCCGACCGCGTGCTGCGCCTGTACTCCCGCGACGTGCCCGGCGATCCGGTCGAGCTGGACCTGGACGGTCTCGTGCCCCGCACGGTCCAGGGCTGGGCGGCCTACCCCGCCGGGGTGGCGTGGGCGCTCCAGGAGGCCGGCCACGAGATCTCCGGCGCGGACATCGCGATCGAGTCCAACGTGCCGGTCGGCGCCGGGCTCTCCTCCTCCGCCGCCCTCGAAGTGGTCACCGGCCTGGCGCTGAGCGATCTGAACGGCCTCGACCTCGCCCCCGACGTCATCGCGCGGCTCGGGCAGCGCGCGGAGAACGACTTCGTCGGCATGCCGTGCGGAATCCTGGACCAGATGGCCTCGGCCTGCTGCACCGCCGGGCACGTGCTGTACCTGGACACCCGCGACCTGTCCCGCCGCCAGGTCCCGTTCGCCATGGCCCTGGAGGGCCTGCGGTTGCTCGTCGTCGACACCCAGGTCAAGCACGCGCACGCGGACGGCGCCTACGCCAACCGGCGCGCGGAGTGCGAGGCGGGCGCGGCGGCGCTGGGCGTGCCGTTCCTGCGGGACGTGCCGTTCGACGGGCTCGCGGACGCCCTCGCGCGCCTCACCGACGACACCGTGCGCCGCCGGGTCAAGCACATCGTCACCGAGAACCGCCGCGTGGAGCGCGTGATCGAGCTGCTGGACGCGGGCCGCGCCCGGGACATCGGCCCCGTGCTCACCGAGGGACACGCCTCGCTGCGCGACGACTTCGAGATCTCCTGCCCCGAACTGGACCTGGTGGTGGACACGGCCGGCGCCGCGGGCGCGCTGGGCGCGCGGATGACCGGCGGCGGCTTCGGCGGCTCGGCCATCGTGCTCGTCGAGGAAACGGCGGCCGAGGCGATCGGCAAGGCGGTGCTGAGCGCCTTTGACGCCGAGGGGTACCGCCCCCCGCGCGTATTCGAGGCGATCCCCTCGCCGGGCGCCCAGCGGCTCCCGCTGTGATCGCTTCGATATCGCCTCTTCGGCGAAACCACTTCCGCCTTCGCGCCGCAGCCGTAGTCTGAAGAGCAGCACCGGTGGGGGCCGGTGCCCGATCAGGGGGCGAGACAGGTGGGTGCGACGCCCACGACCAGGCACCGGTGCCGTATGGCGGCGGCCGTGCGGTGGACGGGGCAGGGGCAATCGGCGTCGCGCCCGCCGAGCCCGGCTGCGTCAAGGCGAGGGGCTGCTGTGGACCGTATTCGGGTGCTGGTCGTGGACGGGCACCGGATCTTCGCCGAGTCGCTGGCCACCGCGCTGACCGCGGAGCAGGACGTCGAGGCGACGGCCGTCGGCAGCGTGCCCGCGGCCCTGCACCTGCTGGAACGCGCCCGGCCCGGTACCGAGGTGCCCTTCGACGTGCTGCTGCTCGACGTCGACCTGGACGGCGCCGCCTCCGAGAACGGCTCGCTGCTCGCCACGGCCCGGGACCGCTTTCCCGGCCTCCACCCTGTCATGCTCGCGGCAGCAGACGACCCCGGCCGGGCCGCCCGCGCCCTGACCGCCGGCGCCTGCGGCTGGGTGGCCAAGGACAGCTCCCTGGCCCGCCTCCTCCAAGTGGTCCGCGGCGTGCTGCGCGACGAGACCCATATCCCCCCGGCCCTCCTCACCGGCGTCCTGCGCGAACTCCACCGCGACGGCCACCACCGCAGCGAACACCAGCGCCTGGTCGAGTCGCTCACCCCCCGCGAACTGGAGGTCCTGCGCTGCATGCTGGCGGGCCTCGGCCGCAAGGCCGTCGCCGAGCGGCTCTACCTGTCCCCGCACACGGTCCGCACCCACATGCAGAACGTCCTCGGCAAACTGGGCGTCCACTCCACCCTGGCCGCCGTCGCCCTGGCCCGCCGCGCCGGCGTCCCCCCGGCGGACTGACGCCGGGCCGTGGTGGGCGTCAGGCCCAGGCGGTGAGGAGGTCGTCCGGGGAGAGGTGCCGGACGCCTTCGGCGGTGCAGCCGTTGCGGGTCACGGCGAGCAGGGGCGTGGTGTCGTCGGCGCCGGGGAGCTGGGAGCGGTGGACGACGAGGCGGGCGAGGTCGCGGGCGTCGAAGGGCTTGTTCTCCAGCCACTTGATGGAGCCGACGAGTGTGACCTTCTTGGCGATGGGGAGACGGTCGGCACCGACGATGTCGATCTCGGGGTCGTTGGTGCGGGTCCAGTAGCCGCCGATGGCGTCGGTGCCCTCGGGGAGGCGGTCGTCGGCCAGGCGCCACAGGGACTCGCGGATCACGGGCTCGATGGCGCGCCCGCGCCAGGAGGTCCAGCCGGCGCGGACCGTTTCGAGGACACGGTCGCCACGGCCGCGTTCGATCACGGGGATGCGGGGACCGATGAAGGAGAGCCAGAACCGCAGATACGGGTCGTCGACCCGGTACCGGGTCTCCCGGCTCGGCCGGGTGGACAGGGGGGTGTCCACGGCGACGAGCCGGCGCTCGGCCAGCAGCGCCAGCGAGCGGCGGACCGAGCCGGGGTGCAGATCTCCGGCCGCGCGGCCGATCATGCTGAACGTGCGCTCCCCATGTCCGATGGCGCTCAGCACCGCGCGGGCCTGGGCCTCGGCGGGGAACTCGGCGGCCAGGGCGCGCTCGCCGCTGACGAGCAGAGCCGAGGTGGGCCGGCGCAGCGCCTGCCCGAGGTAGTCCCACAGCCCGGCGCCGCGCGGCCACTCGTCGAGGATCAGCGGGAATCCGCCGGTGACCAGGAAGGCGTCGAAGGCGTCGGCCGGCGGCAGATCGAGCAGGGCGGCGACGTCCGCCGGATTGAGCGGGGGAACCACCATCTCGGTGCCGCGCTGATAGAACGGGCGCCCATAGGTGTTCAGTTGCTCCATCATGGCCACGTCGGAGCCGATGAGGACCAGCAGCACGGGGAGTCTCGACATGGTCCGGTCGAACGCCTTCCGCAGGGCGCCCTCGAAGCCCGGGTCCTCGCGTACCAGATAGGGCATCTCGTCGAGAACGACGACGCTGGGCGCGTCGGTGGGCAGGGCGTCGGCGAGCATGCTCAGAGCGGCGTCCCAGGTCACCGGCGCGGCGTAGTCGTCGAAGCGGGACGCTTCGGGCAGGGCCGAGGAGGCCAGCTCGGCGCGGAAGCCGGCCAAGTCTTCCTGCTTCGAGCCGCCGATGGCGGTGAAGAAGACATGCGGGAGCCCGGCCCGCTCCAGGAACTCCTCGACGAGCCGGGACTTGCCGACGCGCCTGCGCCCCCGGATGAGCACGGCCCGGCCCGGCCGGCCACCGCGCCCGCCGGTGCGCACGGCGTCCAGCAGATCGTTCAGCAGGCCGAGCTCGGTACGGCGTCCGACGAATCCATCCACCGGGGCGCTCACCTCACACGCGGACCTTGTGCGCTCGCCCTTCTCATCGGCGATACTCTCATCAATGATACTCGCATGAGTGATACTCGCGTCGATGAGTTGGGGTGCTGCGGCGTGATCTTGGTCACGGCCGCGCCCGCGGCCGGTGTCCCCGGCGTGGTCCGGCTGACCCGGTGGCGGCCGGACCCGGATGAGCCGGGCCCGGCCGAGGGAACCGCGCCGGCTCGCGTCCGTGGATCGCGCGGCTGACTGCTGACTAGGCGTCCATCGCCGTGAGGACATCCAGCAGCGCGTCAGTGAGCCGGTCCTCCCCGTAGCTCGTGAAACCGTCCGGTCCCCACTCGCCCCCGCCCACGCGGATTTCCACGTACGAGTCTCCGATCACGTACCCGGCCCGGACATCCGCCGTGGAGCCGTCGGTGGCCTGGTAGTTCGACGTGGAGTGGATCAGGTATCCGGATTCGCCCACCGGGAGTTCGTACAGCGGGCCCAGGGTGACCTCGTAGCCTTCCTCAGCCCGGTCGACGGGCTCCGCCATGATGTTCTGGAGGACGTGTGCCATCTCCTCCGAGGGGAAGAGGCCCTCCGGAGCCGTGGCGTAGTCGTGCTGCGTGACGCTGACGCGCCAGTGGGGCAGTCCGTACTCGCCGAAGCGGTCGTTGCCGACCTCGTCCATGGCGAAGGAGCACACCGTGATCGGAACGGTGGCTTGGTCGCCGCCGCCGATGCTGTCCACGTCCGAGCCCAGGTCCCCCTGGGCCACGGCGGCCACGGGGGCGCAGCGGTCCTCCGCGGAGGCGCCCTCCGCCAGCAGCGGCTCGTTCAGCTCCGGAAGGCCGGGGTGCTCCTCCATGGCGACTGGGGTGATCCTCGGCTCGCCGGCCGACTCGTCGCCGCCCAGCGCCTTGACGATGTCCACGATCTCCTCGCGGGTGATCTCCTCCGTGAGCGGCTCGCTGGGGTTGTCGTCGCCCACGTGCCTGATGCTGCCGCTGAGGACGATCCTGAAGGTGTCGTCGCCGGAGCGGAAGGCGGCGGTGGCGCTGCCCGTCGGGCCGACGGACGACACGCTCTGGTCGAGGAAGCCCTCTTCCCCGGCCGGGAATTCGTACAGCTCGCTGAAGGTGAAGGAGGGGTCGTCGGCAAGGTTCTCCCGGCCGCGCAGCGAGGAGGTCACGTAGTTGTCGTAGGCGTCGCGCGCGCCGTCTCCGCGGGTCAGCGCGATGTTGGCGTGCAGGCTGTAGGAGCCGTCCTCCAGAAGGGAGGTGCCGGGAGTGCCGAAGGCGCAGGAGACGCCGTTGCCCGTGTTCGTGCCGAAGAGGGCGTAACCGCGGGCGGCCATGACCTCGCCCATCGTCTCGCACACGGCGGCCTCGCCCTCCTCGTAGCGGAACGCCCCCGGGTCCGGGAAGGTCAGCTCCGCCAGGTCCGGATGGGCCACCAGCTCCGGGCGGTCGCCGCCGTCCCCGCCGAGGAACATCACTCCAGCGGTCACCGCGCCGGCGAGCAGCACAACGGCGAGAACGATCCCCAGGGCCGCCTTCCGCCCCTTCTTCCCCGCATGCCCGGCCCGGCGGTCAGGTGGCGGCGGGGGAGGTGTCGGCCCCGGGTACGCGGGTCCGGGCTGCTGGGCCGCACCGTATGGGTAGGGCTGCTGCGGCGGCTGGTACGGCTGTTGTTGCGGCTGCTGGTGGTACTGGCTGGACAAACTTCCCCCACGCACTGCTGGCTCCGGCTATCGGGGGAGAACTTTAGAAGGCGCGACTTTCGTGGCACTTTCCCGCCGGGGAGCCGCGTGAGGGCTTCGTGGCCCTGGTCGCGCCGGGAGCCGTTGGCCTCCCGCGCGCCCGTCAGGCGTTCGCGAGACGCGTCGCTGCGAGGCAGGCGCGGCGCGTTGGCCCGGCGAGTGTGCCGCTCAGCGTTCGCGCAGGAAGCCGGTCACGGCCTCGGTGAACGCCTCGGGCGCCGTCTCGTGCACCCGGTGGCCCGCCGGGATCGTGACGAGCCGGCCGCCGGGGATGCGGCCGGCCATCTCGGCGATCCAGTCCTGCCGCAACTGGCTCGCCGCGCCCCCGGCCACCAGCAGCGTGCGCGCGGTGATCCCGTCCAGCAGGCCGGGCCAGGCCGGGTCCGGGGTGTCCACCTGCGCCTTGATGGCGGGCACGACCGGCCAGTCGTAGGGCACCGGGTGGTCCGGCCGCGCCGGGGCGGAGGGCTGCCGCGGGAACGGCGGCGGGGCCTCCTCCAGCACCAGCCGGTCCACCCGTTCGGGGTGCCCGGCGGCCAGCAGGTAGGACACCACGCCGCCCAGCGAGTGCCCGACCAGGGACGCCCGGGCGATGCCGAGGGCGTTCAGGAAGCCGAGCACGTCGTCCCGCATCAGCTCGAACGAGTAGGTCCCGGGCCAGTCGCTGCGCCCGTGGCCGCGCAGGTCCGGCACATACACGTGCCAGTGCCGGGCGAACGCGGGCAGCACCGTGTGCCAGTCGGTGGCGTCCTTGCCCAGGGCGTGCAGCAGGAGCAGCGGGGGCGCGCCGGGATCGCCCGCGGTCTCGTAGGCCAGCCGCACCGGGCCGGCGTCGACGAACCGGACGTCCGCGCGTTCGGAGTGGGTGGCCATGGGAGGAGCCAGGTCCTGTCCGGTCGGTCTTGTCGGATCAGCCCGCGGCGTCAGATGGGGTCGATCGCAAGGCGGAGTATCGCAGCTCGTACTTGATCGTACTCGCGCGATGCGACAACGCAGCGAGTGGCCGTAGCTGGCGTCGCGGGCCCGGCAAGACCGGCCGGGCAGGGCCTAGTACTACAGGGCTAGATCGGAGTGTTGTCGAAGGGAGCGGTCAGGACCCGCAGCAGGGCGGCCAGCTCCCGCCGCTGGGCGGCGGTGAGGTCGCCCAGCAGGGCGCGCTCCTGGGCCAGCAGCCCGGCCAGCGCCTCGTCCGCGTGCCGCTGGCCGCCGGCCGTCAGCCGCACCAGCACCCCGCGCCGGTCGCTGGGGTCGGGCAGCCGCTCGACCAGGCCGCGCTTGGCCAGCCGGTCGATACGGTTGGTCATGGTGCCGGAGGTGACCAGCGTCTGGGTCAGCAACTGGCCGGGCGAGAGCTGGTACGGGTCGCCGGCCCGGCGCAGCGCGGTGAGGACGTCGAACTCCCAGGGCTCAAGCTGGTGTTCGGCGAAGGCCAGGCGGCGCGCCCGGTCCAGGTGGCGCGCCAGCCTGCTCACCCGGCTGAGCACCTCCAGCGGCTCCACGTCGAGATCGGGTCGCTCGCGCCGCCAGGCGGCGACCAGCCGGTCAACCTCGTCCTCCATGGGGTCAGTCTAGTTGTTGTGTCGATATGAAGTCTCACGATATCAAGCCTCTTGACATCAAGATAAACCCGCGGGCAGGATCCCCGCATGGCACACGCATCGCAGCCCACCCGATGGGACCCCGCCCAGTACGAACGGCACAGCACCCACCGCCGCCGCGCGCTGCGCGACCTGCTCGCCCAGGTGCCGCCGCTGCCCGCCGCGCCCCGCGTCGCCGACCTCGGCTGCGGCCCCGGCCGCCCCAGCCTGCCGCTCGTCGAGCGATGGCCGGACGCCCGCGTCACCGGCTTCGACAACTCCCCGGAGATGCTCGCCGAGGCCGCCGGGCACGCCGGCCCGACACCCGGCGGCGGCTCGCTCACGTTCGCGCGCGCCGACCTCGCCGAGTGGCGCCCGGCCGAGCCGTTCGACCTGATCGTCTCCAACGCGGCGCTCCAGTGGGTGCCCGGCCACGCCGAGCGGTTCCCCGACTGGGTCGCCGGCCTCGCGCCCGGCGGCGTGCTGGCGTTCCAGCTCCCGGGAAACCTTTCGGCCCCCAGTCATGTGCTGATGCGCGAGCTGTGCGCCTCCCCGCGCTGGCGCGACCGGCTGGGCGGCATCACACGCGGCCCGGACGCCGTGCTCTCCCCGGCCGAGTACTACGACGCGCTCACCGCGCTGGACTGCGCGGCGGACGTGTGGGAGACCGCCTATCTCCAGGTGCTGCCCGGCGAGGACGCGGTGCTGGACTGGGTCAAGGGCACCGGGCTGCGTCCCGTGCTGACCGCTCTGGAGAACGACCCCGACGCGCGCGACGCGTTCCTCGCCGAGTACCGCGACGCCCTGCGCGCGGCCTACCCGCCGGGGCGCGGCGGCACCCTCTTCCCGTTCCGCCGCGTCTTCGCCGTCGCCCGCCGGACGGAACGCCGGGCGGCACGATGATCACCGGGCTCGACCATGTGCAGCTCGCCATGCCACCCGGCGCCGAGGAGACGGCCCGCGCGTTCTACGGCGGCGTGCTCGGGATGGCCGAGCGGCCCAAGCCGCCGGGCCTGGCCGACCGCGGCGGCTGCTGGTTCGCGGCGGGCGGCTGCGTGCTGCACCTGGGGGTGGAGGCCGGCTTCCGCCCCGCCCGCAAGGCGCACCCGGGCATCCTGGTGACTGGCATCGACGCGTTCGCCGCCCGGCTCGAAGCTGCCGGCGCCCCCGTGACCTGGGACGACCATCTGCCGGGCCACCGGCGCTTCCACAGCGCCGACCCGTTCGGCAACCGCCTGGAGTTCCTGGCGCCGGCCACTGGCTGAGACCCCGTCGGCACCGGGCCGGTGAATCGTTACAAAAGGCGGCTCCTCCACGGCAACCTTTCCGCCGGTCGCGGCGACTTCACTGCGCCCATCGACGGCACCCCCCACGAGGAGGAAACGTGTCTGCAGCGCAAAGACGCCCCCGGACACTGATCGGCACGGTGCTCGCCGGCGTCGCCCTGGCCGCCGGACTCGCCGCGGGTCCGCCCGCCGCGTCCGCCGCGGACCCCGCCGAGAGCGACCCCGCGGTCCTGGCCCAGCTCGAGAGCCTGGACCGCGGCCTGGTCAGCGTGCACACCGGCAACGACAACCTGGTGAGCTGGCGCTATCTGGCCAGCGACCCCGACAACGTCGCGTTCAACGTCTACCGCGGCGACGTCAAGGTGAACGACCAGCCCATCACCAACTCGACCAACTTCCTGCACCGCGACGCCCCCAACAGCGCCGACTACCGCGTCCGCGCGGTCGTCAACGGCGTGGAGCAGGACTTCTCGCCGCACGCCATCCAGTTCCGCCCCGGCTACTACGACGTCCCGATCCAGCCCCCGGCTGGCGGCACCGTCAACGGCTCCGGCTACACCTACGAGGCCAACGACGCCTCCGTGGGCGACCTCGACGGCAACGGCACGCTGGAGTTCGTCCTCAAGTGGCAGCCGACCAACGCCAAGGACAACTCCCAGTCCGGCTACACCGGCAACACCATCATCGACGCCTACACCCTCTCCGGGCAGCGGATGTGGCGCATCGACCTCGGCCGCAACATCCGCTCCGGCGCGCACTACACCCAGTTCCAGGTCTTCGACTACGACGGCGACGGCCGCGCCGAGGTGGTCATGAAGACCGCCGACGGCACCGTCTCCGGCACCGGCCAGGTGATCGGCAACGGCAGCGCCGACTACCGCAACTCCAGCGGCTACATCCTGGAGGGACCCGAGTACCTGACCGTCTTCGACGGCCGCACCGGCGCCGCGCTGGCCACCACGGACTATGTGCCGGCCCGCGGCAACGTGTCCTCCTGGGGCGACAACTACGGCAACCGCGTGGACCGCTTCCTGGCCGGCACCGCCTACCTCGACGGCGACCGCCCGTCGATCATCATGGCCCGCGGCTACTACACGCGGACCGTCATCGCGGCCTGGGACTTCCGCAACGGCTCCCTGACTCGCCGCTGGACGTTCGACACCAACAGCTCCACCAACGTCGGCCAGGGCTACGACGGGCAGGGCAGCCACAGCCTGTCCATCGGCGACATCGACCGCGACGGCCGTGACGAGATCGTCTACGGCTCGATGGCCGTGGACGACAACGGCTGGGGCATGTGGACGACCCGCACCGGCCACGGCGACGCCCAGCACCTCGGCGACTTCGACCTGAACGACCCGGGCCTGGAGTACTTCAAGGTGTCCGAGTCCAGCAGCCAGCCCTCGTCGCTGCGCATCGAGCCCATGAACGGCCAGCGCGGCTGGCAGACCGCCAGCGGCGGCGACAACGGCCGCGGTGTGGCCGGGGACATCTACGCGGGCAACGCGGGCGCCGAGTTCTGGTCGGCGGCCGACACCACCCTGCGCAACCTGGCCGGCGGATCCGTGGGCCGCGAGCCCTCCAGCATCAACTTCCTGAGCTGGTGGGACGGCGACCTGACGCGGGAGCTACTGGACGGCACGCGCATCGACAAGTACGGCACCGGCGGCGACACCCGGCTGCTGACCGGCTCGAACGTGGCGTCCAACAACGGCACCAAGGCCACCCCCGCGCTGTCCGGCGACATCCTGGGCGACTGGCGCGAGGAGGTCGTCTGGCGCACCAGCGACAACCGGGCGCTGCGCATCTACTCCACTCCGCACGAGACCTCGCACCGGATCACCACCCTGCTCCAGGACCGGCAGTACCGCACCGGCCTGGCGTGGCAGAACACCGCCTACAACCAGCCTCCGCACCCCAGCTTCTACCTCGGCGCCGGAATGGGCACCGCTCCTCGCCCGCAGGCGTCAACTGCCCGCTGAAAGGGCAACGAGTTTGGGCGAAACGGGTGAACGGCGGCAACCGAATCGGTCCGTAAGCGTTGTGCAGGTCGCTCCATGAACAGGGCATTCCAAGAACCCGGAAGGACGATCTAGTGATCAAGAAGACGCTTGCCACGGTTGCCGTCGCGGCTGGAGTCGTCGGCTCGGTGGGCCTCGCCGCCTCCCCGGCCCTGGCCATCGGCGGGGACAACGAGAACGGCTCGCGCACCATCAACGGCAACGGCGCCGACCAGGTGTACGGCAACACCACCACCGGCGGCTACATGAGCCCGAACATCTCCCTGATCAACGGCTCGCTCAACAAGCCCTGCGTCGCGGTTCCGATCAAGGACATCCAGAACGTCGTCAACGTCCTCGCCATCCCGATCGGCGTTCAGGACGTCCTCAGCAGCGAGAACGGTCAGTACTGCACCGAGAACTCCACGCAGACCGACGGCGACGACCCGCTGTCGCACCTGCTGTCGGACCTCTCGCTGCTGTCGGAGAACGGCGTCAGCAAGCACTGAGCCGGCCGGAGCCGACTGGTCCGCGGACTCCGGGTTCTTCGGCCTTCTGACCGGGGCTCCGCACCCCACGACCCCCTCCCCGGGAGCATTCCGGGGAGGGGGTCGCGTCATGTCCGGCGCCGGCCCACCAGCCGCGGGTGGTGCTCCAGGCCCTGGAGCCCGTGCCAGGCCAGGTTCACCAGGTGGGCGGCGACCTCCGACTTCTTCGGCTTGCGGACGTTCAGCCACCACTGGCCGGTCAGCGCCACCATCCCGACCAGCGCCGCCGCGTACATCGGGGCCAGCTTGGGGTCGTAGCCCCGGCTCTTGAACTCCAGGCCCAGGATGTCCTCGACCTGGGTCGCGATGTCCCCGATGAGCGAGGCGAACGTCCCCGTGGACTGCGCCACGGGGGAGTCCCGCACCAGAATGTGGAAGCCGTCGGTGTACTGCTCGATGTAGTCGAGCAGGGCGAACGCCGCCTGCTCCAGCAGCTCCCGCGGGTGTCCCGCGGTCAGCGCGCCGGTGACCATGGACAGCAGGCGGCTCATCTCGCGGTCCACGACCACCGCGTAGAGGCCCTCCTTGCCGCCGAAATGCTCATAGACCACCGGCTTGGAGACGCCGGCCTTCGCCGCGATCTCCTCCACCGAGGTGCCCTCGAAGCCGCGCTCGGCGAAGAGGGAGCGCCCGATGTCCAGCAACTGCTCCCGGCGCTCGGTGCCGGTCATGCGCCGGCGGGTCCGCCGCGGCGCGCGCGTCGGCCTGTCCTTGCCACTGTCCTTGGTGCTGCTGCTCTCGGTCGCCACGCCCCCATCATGCCGCCTGGGCAGCGCGCGCTTCTTTCCTGTTTTCCCGCCGACTTCTGCCGGAAGTGTTCCGCTTGGCGTCGATACGTGACTGTTTCGGCCAGCGCACGTCGTAGGCCCAGCCGGCCTTCTCGAACCAGCGGATCAGCCGGGCACTGGAATCCACCTGCCCCCGGTCGACCCCGTGCCGGGCGCACGTCGGGTCCGCGTGATGCAGGTTGTGCCAGGACTCGCCGCAGGAGAGCACGGCCAGCCACCACACGTTCCCCGACCGGTCGCGGGACTTGAACGGCTGCTTTCCGGTGGCGTGGCAGATCGAGTTGATCGACCAGGTGACGTGGTGCAGCAGCGCGACCCGCACCAGCGAGCCCCAGAAGAACGCGCTCAGCGCGCCCTGCCAGGACCAGGTGAGCAGGCCGCCCAGCAGCGGGGGAGTGGCCAGCGACACCACGGTCCACAGCACGAACTGGCGGGAGATCCGCCGCAGATCCGGGTCCTTGATCAGATCGGGCGCGTAACGGTGCTGCGGCGTCTGCTCGGTGTCGAACATCCAGCCCATGTGCGCCCACCACAGCCCCTTGAGCAGGGCGGGCACCGTCTCCCCGTACCGCCAGGGCGAGTGCGGGTCGCCCTCCGCGTCCGAGTGCTTGTGGTGCTTGCGGTGGTCGGCGACCCAGCGCACCAGCGGGCCCTCCACGGCCAGCGAGCCCGCGATGGCGAGCGCGACGCGCAGCGGGCGCCGCGCCTTGAACGAGCCATGGGTGAAGTACCGGTGGAAGCCCACGGTGATCCCGTGGCAGCCGATGAAGTAGAAGACCACCAGCAGCGCGAGATCCAGCCAGCTCACGCCCCAGCCCCAGGCGAGCGGGACGGCGGCCAGCAGGGCCAGGAAGGGGACAGTGATGAACAGCAGCAGCGCGATCTGCTCCACCGAGCGGCGCCGCTCGCCGCCCAGGGTCGCGGACGGCAGCGGGGCGCCGGCCGGATCCGCCGCCCGGGGGGAGGGTACGAGGTCTGGGGAAGTGGACATGTGCGGTTCCTCGGGGAGGCGCATGTTTAGGAAGGCTTCAGCCACCTACGGCACCGTAACCTACGGCGTCGTAAGTATGGCAGTTCGCTACGGTGTCACAAGGCCCTCAACCCCTGGCGACGGCGATGTGGCCAGGCCGTGGCGCACTCTCATTACGATGGTTCATGTCGGACAGCGCGGTCCGTAACGTGCCAACGTCCTGCCAGAAGAGTCCGCTGCGAGGAGCCGCAACCGTGAGCAGTCCCGACCGCCAGAGCCGGCCCGAGTCCTCCGTCGACACCGAAATCCCGGACAAGAAGGGAGCGCCGCGCAGCAGCAGCGCGTTGCGCGCCGACATCCGCCGGCTCGGTGACCTGCTGGGGGAGACGCTGGTACGCCAGGACGGCCCCGAACTTCTCGATCTCGTCGAGCGGGTCCGCGCCCTGACCCGCAGCGACGGCGAGGCCGCCGCCCGGCTGCTGGGCGAGACCGACCTGGCCACCGCCGCCAAGCTGGTGCGGGCCTTCTCCACCTACTTCCACCTGGCCAACGTCACCGAGCAGGTGCACCGCGGCCGGGAGCTGCGCGAGCGCCGGGCCGTCCAGGGCGGGGAGCTGTCCCGCACCGCGGACATGCTCAAGGACGCCGACCCCGCCCACCTGCGGCAGACCGTCGCCAACCTGGGCGTGCGGCCGGTGTTCACCGCGCACCCCACCGAGGCCGCGCGCCGTTCCGTGCTGACCAAGCTCCGCCAGATCGCCGAGCTGCTGGACCACCCCGAGTCCGAGCACGGCGGCGACCGGCGCCGCACCGATCTGCGGCTCGCGGAGAACATCGACCTGATCTGGCAGACCGACGAACTGCGCGTGGCCCGCCCCGAGCCCGCCGACGAGGCGCGCAACGCCGTCTACTACCTGGACGAGCTGCACGCCGGCGCCGTCGAGGACGTGCTGGAGGACCTGGCCGCCGAGCTGGACCGGGCCGGGGCGCCGCTGCCCTCCGGCAGCCGGCCGCTGACGTTCGGCACCTGGATCGGCGGCGACCGCGACGGCAACCCGAACGTCACCCCCGAGGTGACCTGGGAGGTGCTGCTGCTCCAGCACGAGCACGGCATCACCAGCGCGCTGCGCCACATCGACGAGCTGCGCAGCGCCCTGTCCAGCTCCATCCGCAACTCCGGCGCCAGCCAGGAGCTGCTGGACTCGCTGGCCCGCGACCTGGAGGCGCTGCCGGAGATCACCCCGCGCTACAAGCGGCTCAACGCGGAGGAGCCGTACCGGCTGAAGGTCACCTGCATCCGGCAGAAGCTGGTCAACACCCGCGCCCGGCTGAAGGACGACACCCCGCACGTGCCCGGCCGGGACTACCGGGGCACCGGCGACCTGCTGGACGACCTGCGGATCGTGCAGATCTCGCTGCGCGAGCACCGCGGCGAGCTGATCGCCGACGGCCGGGTGGAGCGGCTGACGCGCACGGTGGCCGCGTTCGGGCTCCAGCTCGCCACGATGGACGTCCGCGAGCACGCCGACGCCCACCACCACGCGTTGGGCCAGCTCTTCGACCGGCTCGGCGAGGAGTCCTGGCGGTACGCCGACATGCCGCGCGAGTACCGCACCAAGCTGCTGGCCAAGGAGCTGCGCTCGCGCCGCCCGCTGGCCTCGTCGCCGCCGCCGCTGGATGCCGCGGGCGCCAAGACGCTGAACGTGTTCACGACCGTGCGCCGGGCGCTGGACACGTTCGGGCCCGAGGTCATCGAGTCGTACATCATCTCGATGTGCCAGGGCGCGGACGACGTGTTCGCGGCGGCCGTGCTGGCGCGCGAGGCGGGCCTGATCGATCTGCACGCCGGGTGGGCGCGCATCGGCATCGTGCCGCTGCTGGAGACCACCGACGAGCTGCGGATCGCGGACGAGCTGCTGGACGCGATGCTGTCCGACCCCTCCTACCGCCGGCTGGTGTCGCTGCGGGACGACGTGCAGGAGGTCATGCTCGGCTACAGCGACTCCTCGAAGTTCGGCGGCATCACCACCTCGCAGTGGGAGATCCACCGCGCCCAGCGGCGGCTGCGCGACGTCGCGCACCGGCACGGCGTGCGGCTGCGGCTCTTCCACGGCCGCGGCGGCACGGTCGGCCGGGGCGGCGGCCCGACCCACGACGCGATCCTCGCCCAGCCCTGGGGCACGCTGGAGGGTGAGATCAAGGTCACCGAGCAGGGCGAGGTCATCTCCGACAAGTACCTGGTGCCCTCCCTGGCCCGGGAGAACCTGGAGCTGACGGTCGCCGCGACGCTCCAGGCGTCCGCGATGCACACCGCCCCGCGCCAGTCGCAGGAGGCGCTGGCCCGCTGGGACGCGGCGATGGACACCGTGTCGCACGTGGCGCACAGCGCCTACCGCAAGCTGGTGGAGGACCCGGACCTGCCGGCGTACTTCTTCGCCTCCACCCCGGTGGACCAGCTCGCCGAGCTGCACCTGGGCTCCCGGCCCTCGCGCCGCCCGGACAGCGGCGCGGGCCTGGACGGGCTGCGGGCCATCCCGTGGGTGTTCGGCTGGACGCAGTCGCGGCAGATCGTGCCGGGCTGGTTCGGCGTGGGCTCCGGCCTGCGGGCCGCCCGCGAGGCCGGTCTGGAGGACGTGCTGGCCGAGGCGTTCGAGCACTGGCACTTCCTGCGGAACTTCCTGTCCAACGTCGAGATGACGCTCGCCAAGACGGATCTGCGGATCGCCCGGCACTACGTGGACACGCTGGTGCCGGACGAGCTCAAGCACGTCTTCGAGACGATCGAGGCCGAGCACGCGCTGACCGTGGCCGAGGTGCTGCGCATCACCGGCGAGCGCGAGCTGCTGGACGCCAACCCGGCCCTCCAGCGCACGCTGGGCATCCGGGACGCCTATCTGGACCCGATCTCCTACCTCCAGGTGACGCTGCTGCACCGGCAGCGGGAGGCGGCCCGGCGCGGCGAGGAGCCCGACCAGTTGCTGTCGCGCGCGCTGCTGCTGACGGTCAACGGCGTGGCAGCGGGCCTGCGCAACACCGGCTGACCCCAACCTCACCCGTGCCCGGGGCGCCGCGCATTCCGCGCGGCGCCCCGGGCGCGTTTCACGCCCCTATCCCGCCGCGCGGAACGTGCGGCGGTAGGCGCTGGGGGAGACGCCCAGCACCGCCTGGAGGTGCTGGCGCAGCGAGGCCGCCGTGCCGAACCCGGCCTCGCGGGCGATCCGGTCCACCGGCAGATCGCTCTCCTCCAGCAGTTGCCGGGCCCGCTCCACGCGCTGCCGGATGAGCCACCGCTGCGGCGAGACGCAGGTCTCCTCCCGGAAGCGGCGGGTGAACGTCCGCACGCTCATCGACTGCTGGGCGGCCAGCTCGCGCAACGTCAGCGGCCGGTCGAGATGGGCCAGCGCGAACGTTCGCGCCCGCTCCGTGGAGTGCACGCGGGGCGCGGGCACCGGGCGTTCCACGAACTGCGCCTGGCCGCCGTCCCGGTGCGGCGGGACCACCGTGCGGCGGGCCACCGAGTTCGCCACGGCGGTGCCGAAGTCCGAGCGCACCATGTGCAGGCACAGGTCGATGCCGGAGGCGACGCCGGCCGAGGTGAGGACGCCGCCGTCCTCGGTGTAGAGGATTTCCGGGTCCAGCCTGACCCGCGGGTAGAGCGCCCTGAAGGTGTCGCAGGCGGCCCAGTGCGTGGTGGCCCGGCGGCCGTCCAGCAGCCCGGCCGCGGCCAGCACGAACGCGCCGGTGCAGATCGAGGCGATCCGGGTGCCGGGCCGGATGTGGGCCAGGGCGTCGGCCAGGTGCGCGGGCAGCCGCCCCGCGGTGTACGTCTCGTCGGTCTCGTGGGCGGCCGGCACGATCACCGTGTCGGCCTCGGCCAGCGCCTCCGGGCCGTGCTCCACGTTGATGGTGAAGTCCGCGTCGGTGCGCACCTGTCCGGGCACCGGGGTGCAGGTCACCACCTCGTACAGCAGGTCGCCGGCCGCCGTCTTCGAGCGGCCCATGATGCGGTGCGCGATGCCCAGCTCCATGGGCAGCAGGCCGTGCCGGACCAGCACGGCCACGCGATGGCGGCCCGGCCGTCGGAATACGGTCACGGCCCGATACTTGCACATCATGACCATCGGGCCACTCGTTCGGTCGGCTCCGGTCCCGCACGATCAACGGGTGACACAGACCGTCCCCGCTCAGCTCCCCGCAGCCTCCGAGTCCGCCCCCCGGGACGGCGCGCCCCGCGTCCACCCCGCCTGGTGGGTGGCGGTCGTCGCGTTTCTCGTCCTCATCGGCGCGGCCGGCTTCCGTGCCACGCCCGGCGTGCTGATCGACCCGCTGCACGACGAGTTCGGCTGGTCGCGCGGCTCGATCTCGTTCGCCGTCTCGGTCACCCTGCTGCTCTACGGCTTCACCGCGCCGTTCGCCACCGCGCTGATGGAGCGTTACGGCATCCGCCGCGTCGTCTCCGGCGCGCTGCTGCTGATATCGGCGGGCAGCGCGCTGACCGTCTTCATGACCAGCCAGTGGCAACTGTGCTGTGCTGGGGGGTGTTGGTGGGCCTGGGCGCCGGCTCGATGGCGCTGGCGTTCGCCGGAACGATCGCCGGGCGCTGGTTCGTGGCCCGGCGCGGCCTGGTCACCGGCATCCTCACGGCCGGCGGCGCGGCCGGGAATCTGGTCTTCCTGCCGCTGGTCGGCCTGCTCGCCGAGGGGCCCGGCTGGCGCGCCGCCTCGCTCACCGTCGCGCTGTGCGCGCTGGCCGTCGTGCCGCTGGTGATCTGGCTGCTGCGCGACCGGCCCGAGGACCTCGGCCTGCGCCCGTACGGCGCGGGCGAGGACTACGTCACTCCGCCGCCGCCCCCGCCCGGTGCCGCCCGCCGGACGCTCGCCGCGCTGGCCACCGCGTCCCGCACCCGGGTGTTCTGGCTGCTCGCGGGCACGTTCGCCATCTGCGGCGCGTCCACCAACGGGCTGATCGGCACGCACTTCGTGCCCGGCGCGCACGACGAGGGCATGGCCGTGCCGGTGGCGGCCTCGCTGCTCGCGGTCATCGGCATCTTCGACCTGGTCGGCACGGTCTGCTCCGGCTGGCTGACCGACCGGTACGACCCGCGCCGGCTGCTGGCCGTCTACTACGGGCTGCGCGGCGTCTCGCTGCTGTTCCTGCCGGTGCTGCTGGCGGAGAGCGTGCACCCGCCGATGCTGCTGTTCGTCGTCTTCTACGGGCTGGACTGGGTGGCCACCGTGCCGCCCACGATCGCGCTGTGCCGCGAGCACTTCGGCGCGGACGCCGGCGTCGTCTTCGGCTGGGTGCTGGCCTCGCACCAACTGGGCGCCGCCGCCGTCGCGTTCGGCGCCGGAGTGATCCGCGACACGACCGGCTCCTACGACCTGGCGTGGACGGGAGCGGGCGTCCTGTGCGCGGCGGCGGCCCTCATGATCATGGCCATCCGCCGCGGCTCACCGGCCGTCGCGCTGGCGGGGTGACGGAGCCGCGCCCCGTCACCGCGCCCGGCGATCAGCCGTTCCGGGCCGCGTTGCGGCGGCGCAGCGCCAGGTAGCCGCCGGCGCCCAGCAGGGCCGCGGCACCCGCGGCCAGCGGGACCACCGGCGTGCTCGAACCGGTCTCGGCCAGGTCGGCGTCCTCGTCCTCGGCCGGCTCGGCCTCGGGGCCCGGCGTCGGCTCCTCTTCGTCGGCGGCGGGCACCTCGTCGGTCTCCCCGTCGGGGCTGGTGCCGTCCGGGGTCTCCTCCGGGGTCTCGCCCGGCGTCGGCTCCTCGCCGTCCCCGCACTCGACCCAGAACACCTTGTGCTCGGCCTCGCCGTTCTCACCCTCGAACTGCCAGCCGGTAATGGCCGTCCGCCAGGGCGAGATCGTCGGAACGGCCGCCGCCCTCGTCGTCCAGGACCAGCGCGCCCGTCTCCGCCACGGTGTCCTGGCTGTCGGTGGGCGGCATCTCGGTGATCGTCCAGCTCACTTCCTGGGCCGCGTCGAAGCCGAAGCCCTGGAGGTAGAACTCGCAGACGTGGGGCTCGTTCCGGCGCAGCTCCTCGCCGGTCTCGGCATCGTGGATCTTCACGGTGCCGTTGTCGCCCTGGGGACTCGCCAGGGCCATCGGGGCCAGCAACAGCGTCGTGGCGGCGGCGGAGACGACCGTGGCCACGCGGATCAACTTGCGCATGGTCATCCAAATCTGGGGGCGGAATGGGAGGTTCCGGGGGGACGCCGGGCCAGCATTCAGCTCCGGCCGATTCAGGACAAGGGCGGGATGCCCCATGCGCTCCCTTGATCGCCCGATGCCCCAAAGATGACACGTAGCGATCGAGCTACGGAGGGTCAGATCCACACGGCGAACGTGACGGCCAGCACGGCCAGTCCGGCCCCCGCCACGCCCCAGGCCGTGCGGTACATCCGCAGGCCGCCGCCGATGATGACGGCCGCGAGCAGCAGGGCGCCGGTCAGTGGGAGAAAGGCGTACAGCACGCCGGCCGCGCCGGTGCGCAGCACCTCGTCGGTGCCCGGGCGCCGCACCACCGCCAGCTCCTCGCCCGGCTCGCGGGCGATCCGCTGCTCCAGCACCACCGACTCGCCGGTGGCGCTGAACGTGCCGGTGCACCGTTCCAGGTCGCAGTGGACCAGCGTCACCGTGCCGAGTTCACGCCCGTCGGTGACCACCGCGTGCCGCGCGGTATCCCAGGAGGACCAGGCGGCGGCCACGAGCAGCAGCAGGGCCAGCAGCCCCATGAACGTCATCCGGACCAGCAACAGCGCCCCGAACGCGCTCTCCCCGGCCCGGCGGGTCCGGCTGCGTCTTTGGGCGGGAGCGGGGGAGGGGGACGGCGACGACATGCCGCGCATCCTTGGCCAAGGCCCGGGGGCCGGTCAAGCCCGGCCGGACAGGCCCTACTAGCTGTTGTATGCGCTCTGTGCGCGCTCAAGTCCCTGGGTGATCAGCGCCTCGACGGCGTCGGCGGCCCGGTCCACGAAGTAGTCCAGCTCCTTGCGCTCGGCCGTGGAGAAGTCCTTCAGCACGAACGCCGCCACGTCCATCCGGCCCGGCGGGCGGCCGACGCCGAAGCGGACGCGGTAGTAGTCGCGGCCGAGCGAGGCGGTGATGGACTTCAGGCCGTTGTGCCCGTTGTCGCCGCCGCCCCGCTTCAGCCGCAACGCGCCGTATCCGATGTCCAGTTCGTCATGGATGACGACGAGGCGGGAGACGGGGATCCGGTAGAAGGTGCTGAGCGCCGACACCGGACCGCCCGACAGGTTCATGAACGACAGCGGCTTGGCCAGCACCACCCGGGGCCCGCCGGCGCCGGGCGCGCCCAGCCGCCCTTCGAGCGCCAGGGCGCGCGCCTTGTGCGCCTTGAACGTGCCGCCGACGCGGTCGGCGAGCAGGTCGGCCACCATGAAGCCGACGTTGTGCCGGTTGTCCGCGTACTGCGGCCCGGGGTTGCCCAGTCCGGCGATCAGCCAGGGTTCGTCCACGATCACAGTCTCCCACCCGGGGGCCGGGGCCCAAGCTCAGGCGGTGGCCTCGGCCTCTTCGCCGCCCTCGGCCGCCTCGGCGGCGGGCTCCTCGGCCTGCGGCTGGAGGACCTGGATCACGACGTCCTCGCCGTCGATGGCCAGCGTGGTGCCGGACGGCAGCGTGATGTCCTTGGCGAGCACGGAGGCGCCCGCCTCCAGGCCCTCGACGGAGACGGTGACCGACTCCGGGATGTGGGTGGCCTCGGCCTCGACGGGCAGGGCGTTCAGCACGTGCTCCAGCAGGCCGCCGCCGGGGCCGAGCTCGCCCTCGGTGAGGACCGGGATCTCGACGGTGACCTTCTCGCCGCGCTTGACGATCAGCAGGTCGAGGTGGACCAGGAAGCCGCGGATGGCCTCGCGCTGGACGGCCTTGGGGATCACCAGCTCCTGGCGGCCCTCGATGTCCAGGGTGATCAGCACGTTCGGCGTCTTCAGCGCCAGCATCAGCTCGTGCCCGGGCAGCGTCACGTGGACCGGCTCGGTGCCGTGTCCGTAGATGACGGCGGGCACCTTGCCCGTGGCGCGGATACGGCGCGACGCGCCCTTGCCGAACTCCTGGCGGATCTCGGCGGCGATCTTCACATCAGCCATGGCTGCACTCCTCGTGGTGTCGGAACCGGTGAACGTCACCCGGCCCCGCGGAAGGACCTGCCACGAAGAGCGCGTCGATAACGGATGAGCCCCGTGGGCCCTCCCTCGCCGAGCAACTCCGGGAGTCTACCCGGCGGGGAGGACTCCGCCCAATTCGGGCCCGGCAGGCCCTACGCGTCGCCCTCGAAGAGGCTGGTCACGGAGCCGTCCTCGAAGACCTCGCGGACCGCGCGGGCGATCGTCGGGGCCATGGACAGCACCGTGATCTTGTCCACCGAGACCTGCTTGGGGGTGGGCAGCGAGTTCGTGAAGATGAACTCGCTCACCTGGGAGTTCTTCAGCCGGTCCGCCGCCGGCCCGGACAGCACGCCGTGCGTGGCCGCCACGATCACGTCCTCCGCGCCGTTGGTGAACAGCGCCTCGGCCGCCGCGCAGATCGTGCCGCCGGTGTCGATCATGTCGTCCACCAGCACGCACACCCGGCCGCGCACGTCGCCGACGACCTCGTGCACGGTGACCTGGTTCGCCACGTCGGGGTCGCGCCGCTTGTGCACGATCGCCAGTGGCGCGGCCAGCCGGTCCGCCCAGCGGTCGGCCACCCGCACCCGGCCGGCGTCCGGGGAGACGACCGTCAGCTTCTTCCGGTCCACGCGCCCCGAGATGTACTCGGTCAGCACCGGCAGCGCGAAGAGGTGGTCCACCGGGCCGTCGAAGTACCCCTGCACCTGGTCCGCGTGCAGATCCATCGTGATGATGCGGTCCGCCCCGGCGGTCTTGAGCATGTCCGCCATCAGCCGGGCGGAGATCGGCTCCCGGCCGCGGTGCTTCTTGTCCTGCCGCGCATAGCCGTAGAACGGAATGATCACGGAGATGCTCCGCGCCGACGCCCTCTTCAGCGCGTCGATCATGATGAGCTGCTCCATGATCCATTTATTGATCGGCGCTGTGTGACTCTGCATCAGAAAACAGTCGGCGCCGCGCACCGACTCCTGAAAACGCACATAAATCTCGCCGTTGGCAAAGTCCTGGGCCTTTGTCGGGACCAGCCCCACGCCCAATTCGGCGGCGACCTCCTTCGCCAACTCGGGGTGGGCGCGGCCGGAGAAGAGCATCAGCTTCTTCTCGCCGGTCGTCTTGATCCCGGTCACGTTACGTCTCCTTGGCATCCGCGTCGGCGCTCGTTCACCCCCGGGGGGCTCCTCTACGGTACGCCCCTCTCAGTCCCGCTCGTCCTTGTCCTCCGTCGCAGCTAGAGCGGCTTCGGCCGCCCGGGCCGCCTCCGAACCCGGCCGCTTGCGCGCCACCCAGCCCTGGATGTTCCGCTGCTGGCCCCTGGCTACGGCGAGTGATCCGGGCGGCACGTCCCGGGTGATGACCGAACCGGCCGCCGTGTAGGAACCGTCCCCGACGGTGACAGGCGCCACAAACATATTGTCGGAACCCGTCTTGCAGTACGAGCCGATCGTGGTGTGGTGCTTTGCCTCGCCGTCGTAGTTCACGAAGACACTGGCCGCGCCGATGTTCGTGTGATCGCCGATGGTGGCGTCCCCCACATACGACAGATGCGGCACCTTCGTGCCCTCGCCAATGGTCGAGTTCTTCATCTCGACGAAAGTGCCGGCCTTCGCACCGGCGCCCAGCACCGTGCCGGGCCGCAGATACGCGTACGGGCCGACGTTCGCCCCGGCGCCGATCCGCGCGTTGTCCGCGACGGTGTTGTTCACGGTGGCGCCCTCGCCCACCACGGTGTCCGCCAGCCGGCAGCCCGGGCCCACCTCCGCCCCGGCACCCAGGTGGGTGGCGCCCAGCAGTTGCGTCCCCGGGTGCACCACCGCGTCCGGCTCGAACGTCACCGACGCGTCCACCCACGTCGTCGCCGGGTCCACCACGGTCACCCCGGCCAGCATCGCCCGCTCCAGCAGCCGGTCGTTGAGCAGGCGGCGGGCCCGCGCGAGCTGCACCCGGTCGTTGATCCCGACCAGCTCCCGGTGGTCGGGGGCTCGCTCCGCGCCCACCCGGTGGCCGTCCTCGCGCAGGATCCGCAGCACATCCGGCAGATACTCCTCGTTCTGGCTGTTGTCCGTGCCGACCCGGTCCAGCGCCCCGGCCAGCAGCCGGCCGTCGAACGCGAACACCCCCGAGCTGACCTCCCGCACCGCCCGCTGCTCCGGCGTCGCGTCCCGGTGCTCCACGATCGCGCTCACCGTGCCGTCCGCGTTGCGCAGGATCCGGCCGTAGCCGGTCGCGTCGGGCAGCTCCATGGTCAGCACCGTCGCCGCGTTCCCCTGGGCGGCGTGCGCCTCGGCCAGCGCCCGCAGCGTCTGGGGCGTCTGCATCGGGATGTCCCCGCACGTCACCAGGACCGGGCCGGAGGACTCCAGGCCCGCTCCGGCCAGCGCCGCGAGCCCGGCGCGCACCGCGTCCGCCGTGCCGCGCCGCTCGTGCTGCACGGCCGTGCGCACCCCGGGGTCGAACGCCGTCAGGTGCGCGGTGACCTCCTCCCGGGCGTGGCCCACCACCACGACCAGCTCCTCGGGCGCCAACTCCCGGCAGGCGGCGACCACATGGCCCACCAGGGAACGGCCGCAGATGTCGTGCAGCACCTTGGGCGTCGCGGACTTCATGCGGGTCCCCTCACCCGCTGCGAGAACGATGACGGCTGCCGGGCGGATGGAGCTCACGAAGATCGCGTCCTTCGGTCCAGGGATCGGGATTCCCGAGGATACCGAGGGGTGCTCACCGCTCCTCGTCGTCGGGCGGGCCGTTCGGGCGGCGTGGCCTGCGGCCCGTCAGCGCGGCCAGCGTGGTGCGGATGTGCGCCAGGTGCGCCCGTACCTGCTCGGACTGCTCCGCCAGGTCGCGGGCCTCCCACTCGCTCTCGCGCTCCACCCGCTGGCGCCGCACCCGGGCGTCGGCCAGCAGCTCGGCGCGCCGCGCCTCGGCGCCCTCCTCCAGCGCCTTCGCCGCCGCCTCCGCCTCGGCCAGCTCCCGCCGGGCGCCCGCCAGCACCGATTCCGCCCGGGCCGTCAGCTCGCCGACGCGGGCCTCGGTCTCCGCCTCCCGCGCGGTCAGCTCGCCCTCCAGCGCCCGGGCGGCCAGGTTCTGGGACCGGCGCTGCCCGTCCACCAGCGCCGCGCAGCGCCGCCGCACCTCGGTGAGCGCCGCCTCGGCCTCCTCGGTGACCGCCGCCGCCCACTGCCGGGCGTCGCCCACCAGCCGGGCGGCCACCGCGTCGGCCTCCGCCAGCACGCGGTCCGCCGCCGCGTCGCCCTCCGCCCGCCGCCGCACGGCGGCGGCCCGGGCCGCCTCGCGCAGCTCGGCCGCCACCGTGACGGCCTCGTCGAACATCCGGGAGGCGTCCGCCTCGGCGGCCCGCCGCAGATCGTCGGCCTCCGCCTCGACCTCGGCCAGCAGCTCGCGGGCGCGCTCGCCCAGCGACTCGAACGCCGGCGGCGGCAGCGCGGCGGCCACCGCGGCCAGCCGCGCCGCCTCCCGGCTCAGCTCGTCGGCGCGCACGCCGAGCTCGCCGAGCCGGCGCCACGCCAGGTCCCGCTCCCGGGTCAGTCCGGCCAGCGCCTGATCCACCTGCGCGGGCCGATAACCCCGCCCGCGCGCCGTGCCGAAACCCGTCATGACGGAATGATCCCCGCTAAAGGAGACCGTCCCACATCTGTTCCAGAAGGACCGACCACCAGCTCTCCGGGTCGGCCACCGCCATCGGGTCCAGGGACGCCAACTGGGCCTGGAAATCGGTGGTCCAACGGCCCGCCTGCTCGGAGTTCAGCCCGAGGCGCAGCCGCCACATCCGCCCCAGCAGCGCCATGCAGCGGGCGAACTGCGGCAGCGACGCGTTGACGAACTGCGGCGGCACCGGCTGCCCGCCGGGGCCCGCCTCCAGCGGGACCGCGACGATGGCGGCCGAGCCGTACTGCACACACAACTGCCGCCCGATGTCCGTGCCGACGACCAGATAGGACCCCGCGTCCGGCGCCGGCTGGAGGCCGCGCTCCAGCGCCAGCTCGGCCAGCGTCGGCACCGGCCGCCCGGGCTGGGCCTGGGCCCAGAAGAACGGCGCGATCTCCGTCGGCACGCCCGCCCACACCAGCGTCTGCGCCACGATCTCCGGAACGCCCTGCCGGGACACCGTCTGCGGGGTGTGCCGGAACACGCCCTGCGGCCCGAACGCCTGGACCAGCTCCTGGCCGATCATCTCCAGGGCCACGGCCGGCGCCGGCTGCTGCTGCGGCAGCGGCGCGCGCACCGGCGCGGAACGCGGCGGGCCGTCGGCGAACTGCTGGAGCTCGTCCTGATGCTCCACCAGATGCCGCACCCCGGCCTGCCGGGAGGAGAACTCCTGGCCGTACGCGGCGGTGTGCGTGATGCGCACCTGCGGCCAGGTCTCCCGGATCATGCGGGCGCAGTACCCGCCGGGCAGCTCGCAGGACTGGAGCTCGGTGTGCAGCTCCAGGACCTGCTGCGGCGGCACGTTCATGGCGCGCAGCTCGTGCAGGATCTGCCACTCCGGGTGCGGCATGCCGGGTGCCGAGCGGCGGATGAGCTGCTGCTCGGAGCCGTCCGGGGCGCGGTAGCGCAGCACCGCCATATAGCCGGAGCCGACGGCGGGCTGGCCGGGCTGCGGATAGCCGTAGCCGGCGCCCGGCGGGGGCGGCGGGGCGGCGGCCGGACCGGGGTGGCCCGGCGGCGGCAGGTCCGGGCCGCCGGGCACCGGGCCGGGCGGCGGCACCGGCTGGCCGGGGTTCCGCAGGGACGCGACGACCTCGGGGGACACGGCCTGGGTGGGCGCGTACGCCCCGCCGCCGTCGTTCGGCGCGCTGTCCGGCGCCGCGGGCGGCCGGACGCCGGGCGCGCCGGGCGCCGGGGGCGGCGGTGGCGGCACGACGGCGCCCCGCCCGCCGGGCGGCGAGGGCGGGCCGCCCATCGCCTGACCGGTTTCGGCGGTGGCCAGGTCGGCCGCGCCGCGCGGACCGGGGAACGGCGGCGGGCCCGGCACCGGCGGCGGCCCCAGAGGGGTGCCGGGCGGCGCGGCGGACGGCGGCGGGGACGGCGGACCCGCGTCCTGGACACGGGTCTTGGGCAGCGCGCTGCCCTGCGGCAGCACCGTCGTCCGGGCCTCCGAGGAGGGCGCGGCGGGCGGCGGCGTGCTGTCCGAGTCGATCACCACGGGCGGCGAGAACACCGTCGCGGGCGGCGCGATGGACTCCGCCTCCGCGCCGCTGCCGGAGGTGTCGGTGCCCGCCCAGGGCGAACCGCCGCCCGGCTCCACGTCCTTGCCGTCCCACGGGCTGCCCGCGGGCGGCGTGGTGTCGCGGCCCGCCCACGGCGAACTGCTCGGCGGCGCCGAGGCGACGGGCGCCGGCACGGGGGGCGGCGCGACGGGGTCGGCGGGCGCCGCCGGAGGCTCCGGCTCGGGAAAGGGCGCCGGGCGCCCGGGCTCCGGGAACGGCGGCGGCGCCTGGGCCGGCACCTGGGCCGGAGCCGGCGCGGGCTCGGGCGGCGGGGCCGCCGCCGCGGGCTCCGGCCTCTGGTCGGGCACGCCCGCCCGGTCCGCCGCCTCCTGGAGCCACTCCGGCGGCGTCAGCAGGAACGACGTCGCGTTCAGGTCGACGCGCTCGCCCGACGGCGCGGGCGCGGGCGCCGGGGTCCCGCCGTACTCGTCCTCGTACCGCCGGATGACGTCGCCCACCGGCAGCGCGGGCCACAGCGTGGTGTCCCCGCTGTCCCGCGCGATCACCAGCTTGCCGCCGCCGACCGGCCCGCCGCCCGGGTCCTCCGCCCAGGCCACGAAGCCCAGATCGAACTCCCGCACCCGGACCTCGCGGCGCGGCTCCGCGCTCGCCGAGCCGTTCACCCAGCGCTCGGCGCGCTCCTGCGCCTGTGCGAACGTCACCATGGCGCGCTCACCTCTCCACCGGGACGGCGTTCGCGAACCCGCCGTCCACCATCAGATTGGCCACGGTGTCCAACTCGGGCGGATTGCCCGCCAGCCGCAGCAGGAAGTCGTCGAAGTCGGTCCCGCACGGCAGCAGCAGCTCGGCGACCCGCTGCGCTATGCCCAGGCCGTCGTGGTCCCGCGCGTCGTCGTAGGGGCACAGCCAGACCGAACCCGTCTCCGGGCCCTTGATCTTGACCGCCACGATGCCGCCGTGCACGAACGCGACGCCCAGGTAGTCCTTCGTGAGGTGGTCCCGCAGGCACTTGTTGATGTAGACGAGGTCGTTGACCGCGGCCTCCTCGCGCAGCGTGAAGAACGGCTGGTCCACCAGCAGCCCCAGCTCGGCGTCCAGCGCGACCCCGACCGGGGCGCAGCCGCCGGCCGCCTTGAGGAACGAGCGGTACGCCTCCGGCAGCCGGCAGCCCAGCTTCTCCTCCGCGGCCCGGACCCGGTCCTCGGGCACGGCCACCGAGTGCGGAACGGCGAAGTGCACCGGCTTGGTCTCGGCCAGCGGCCGGGTGCCGCGCTTGTTCTGGTCGACGGCCGTGGTGGCCAGCCCGCCGTGGTGCCGCAGCAGCGCCTTCACCTCGACCGGCACCAGCTCCAGGCGCCGGGTGCGGGCCACGTGGTGCCAGGTCCAGCCGTGCGGCGTGCCCACCGCCGGCAGGTTGGCCCACAGCTCGTGCCCGGCGGCGTGCAGGGCCGCGTTCGCCGACACGTAGTCGGTCAGCCGCAGTTCGTCCACCCCGAAGCCGTCCGGCGGCTCGGCGATCTCGGCGGCCGCTCTCGCGTAGGGCGAGAAATCCGGGAAACCGTCCGCGTCCACGCGGACTCCCTGCGGATAACGAGCCGCGCGCACCGGGTCCGGGAATTGCACGATCTGCCCGGCATAGGCCCGGTTCGGTGGCGCGGCCTGCTGCCCGAGCCGACCTGTCGTCATGGCGGTACGCCCCCTGCTCCTACGTCACGCTGTTGCGGCACAGCCTATGGGGTGAGTCTGTCGGTGGCACGATCGTCCACGTGATATCGGATACCCACGGCCAGCCGACCGGCGACCCGCAGCAGCAGCGGGGCCCCGAACCGGTGCCTCCCGTGCTCCTGCATCGCCGCGACGGCATCCTGCCGACGACCGCCGCCGCGCTCTCCCTGCCGCACCGCGCCCAGGCGCTGACCGGCACCGCGAGCCGCGCCGCCGCCGTTCCCGACCTGCACCCGCTGGTCTCGGACATGCTCGCGGGGCTCGGCACCGCCCAGCGCGAACGCCATCTCGGGCGCTGCGCGGAGCCCGCCCTGCTCTCCCGCTGTCTCACGGACTCCGGCGCGCACACCCTCGACGACGCGCGGCGCGTGTTCCAGGACGCCGGGATCACGACCCGGCACATCCGCGAGGACGGCGACCCGCAGCACGGCGAATACGCCCCCCACTGCCGTTCCTGCGCCGTGCTGCTGGCCCGGTTCGGGGTGCGCAGCGTCAGCTCGGGGCCGGGCGCCGCGGGCACCTCCCCGGAGACGCTGGCCACCGGCGGCCCCTGGTCGGCCGGCACGGTCGACCAGGCGCTGGCCGCGGCCGGCTGGCAGCCGGGCCGGCAGCACGCCGCGCGGGCCGAGGAGTGGGCGGACGTCCTCAGCGGCCACCGTTCGCCGCAGGGCCACGCGCACAGCCTGTTCCCGGCGGCGTTCGAGGCCTGGGCCGAGCTGGGCGAGCTGCGCATCCAGCCGGCGGGCCCCGGGCGCGAGTTCGCCGCCAGCCGGCTCATCATCGACCCGCTGCGCGGCCTGCACTGGGCCCGCACGCTCGGCGACCTCGGCCGCGCCCTGGACACCCGGCTCTGCCCGCTGGGCGAGGAGGCCGACGGCACCTCGCTGCTGGCGCTGGACCCGGCCGGGCGGCTCTACTGCGTCGACCACACCGGCGACTGGTATCTGGGGCCGGACGTGATCAGCGGCCTGGCCACGCTGCTCACCGGGGCCGCGCCGCACCGCCTGGTGCCGCCCGAGGGCATCTGAGGAACGGACCCGCGGTCAGGACGTCGCCCGTCGCTCCGCCGCGCGGATCGCGTCCCGGTAGGTGCGGGCCGCCGCGCGGAGCGCCGTCTCCGGGTCGGTGCCCGCGGCCTCCGCCTCCGCCGCCAGGGCGAGCAGGCGGTAGCCGAAGCCGGTCTCCGGGCCGGGAAGGGGGACGTCCAGGTGCGCCGCCCGGGCGCGGGCGGCGAGCTTCGCGGCCAGCGCCAGGCCCGGCTGGCCCAGCGGAACGCCGTCCGTCACCGACGCGCGGTGCTTCTCGGCCGCCTTCGTGCGCAGCCACAGCGCCTTGACGTCCTCGGCCGTCTCGGCCCGTTCCTCGCCGAAGACGTGCGGGTGGCGGTGGATGAGCTTGGCCACGATCCCGGCCGCGACGTCGTCGATGTCGAACGGCTCCTCCGGATCGTCGCGCGCGATCCGCGCGTGGAAGACGACCTGGAGCAGCACATCGCCCAACTCCTCGCGCAGCTCCGTCCGGTCGCCCGCCTCGATGGCCTCGATCAGCTCGTACATCTCCTCCAGGCCGTACCGCGCGAGGTCCTCGCTGGTGCGCACGGACGCCCACGGACAGACGGCGCGGATGCGGTCCATCACCCGCACCAGGTCCAGCAGCCGGGCGCCGGGCAGGTCGTAGGAGCCGGGCAGCAGCTCCAGTTCGGGCAGCGACGCGGTCCGGCCCGAGCCGGCCAGCGCGGCCAGCCCGTCCGTCAGCGGCCGTTCGCCCTCGTCGGCGGCCAGCACGACCACCGTCCGGCCGCCCGCGCACGCCGCCACCAGGGCGGCGGCGTCGGTGACTTCGGGCGCGCCGGTCTCCACGGTCACGTCCGCGGCGGCCAGATAGGGCAGTTGCGGATGGTCCGGGTCCCGGCACAGCACCCGGTCGGCGCCGCGCAGCGCCTCCCAGGCGGCCCAGGACAGCAGTCCGGGAGCGACGCGTTCGGTGGTGGTCAGCAGAACGATCCGGCCATCGGTCACCCGTCGAGCGTAGCCGCCTGGGTCGCCTCGTCCTCGTCCGCCGACCGCAGCCACGGCGTCGGCGCGTCGGCGAGAAGCACCTGCTCGGCGTCCCACTCGCCGTAGCGCGGGTTCACCTCGACGCCGATCTCCTCGGCGGTCTCGGCCAGCACCGCGGCCATCTGTGTCAGGCCGTTGGCGTCGGGCGCCACGCCCAGCTCCTGGGCCAGCGACTGGAACAGCAACTGGGTGCGCAGCATCCGGTCGATCTGCTCCTCGCCGGCCAGCGGCGTGCCGTTCTGCGGCATGAGCACGGCCTCGGCCAGCGCCTCCGCGCCGCCCACCGACGCCTCGGTCTGGGCCCGGTACTCCTGCACGTCACGGCGGGTCAGCTCGACGCCCGCGTCCTGCGCGGCGCGCTCCAGCACCTCGGCGTAGACCAGGAACTCGACGGTGTCCCGGGTCAGTCCGCTGCTGGCCGAAATGAGCTGGTCGCCCTCGGGCCGGGCGCGCTGGGCGTCGCGGACGGTCTCCACCTGGGCCTGGACCGAGGCGACGGTGATCCGCTCCCCGCCGACCACGGCCGCCGCGCCCGGGTGGGCGTCGGTGGAGCAGCCGGTCAGCAGGGGGGCCGCGGTCGCGAGCAGGGCGGCGGCGGAGACGGAAAGTGCGGACGTGCGGCGGCGCTTCACTGGGCCACTCCCGTGGGCGATCCGGTAGGTCGATCGATCTTATGCAGCGGCGGGCGCCCTGTCAGCCCTGCGCCAGCCGCCGGATCACCGGCGCGACGCGGCTGCGCCCCACCCGGTACAGGCCGCCCGCGCCGCGCTGGATCAGCTTGCGCATCGCGGTGGGGCTCGCGGGGGTGGCGTTCGGCAGGGGGCGGCCGCTCAGCCCGAGGCCGTGCCGGCTGAGCAGCGCCTCCAGATAGTCGGTGGCGTTCCCCGGGGTGTAGTAGGGCCGCGCGCGCGGCAGCGTGATGCGCGAACGCAGCTCGGCGAACCGGGCCTGGGCCGCGGCGAACGGGTCCCGCTGCCCGATGCCGTGCTCCGCCGCCCACGCGGGGTCCGCCCGGGGGATCAGCCCCTCGTCGAGCTGCGCCCAGGAGGCCAGCGCGCCGGAGCCGACGAAGAAGTGGTTCCCATGGGCCTCGCGGACCCCGTAGTCGGTCAGTATCGCCGTGGGTATGCCGCGGTGGATCGCCTCCATGGCCGCGGTCGAACTCACCGTCACCAGCAGGTCGGTGCGGTCCAGCACCTCGCCCATGTCGCCGTCCACGGCCTTGAGGTTGGCCGGGGGGTCGGGCAGCTCGTCGAACAGCGCCCGGTACGGGTGGCGCTCCAGCCGGGTGGTGGTCTCGCCCTCCCGGGTGCGCAGCTTGAGCAGCACCTCCCGGTCGGGGTGGCGCCGGGCGTGCCGCTGGAGCTTGTCCAGCAGCCCGGCCCGGGCCGCGAGCCCGCTCGGCACGGTCGGCTGGACCGCGAAGCAGACGGTGAACGGCCGGTCGCGGCCGACCGCCGTCGGGTCGTACCGGTCGCCCTCCAGGAACGGCAGCCCCGCCTCGACCACGGTGTAGGGGTCGGCGCCCACGCCCCGGTAGACCTCCCGGAACCGCTTCGCGTCGTACCGGCTGTTGGCCAGCACCATGTCGGAGCCGACGCGCAGCAGCAGGCCGTCCACCAGGTTCTCGTAGACGACGCCGACGTAGCCGGAGACGACGACGGGCCGCCGGCCGGCGCTGTCCCACGCCATCCCCAGGCTGTGGATGAGCGCGAGCACGGTGCCGCCGATGGTGCCCAGGATCAGCAGGTCGGCCTCGGCGACCGCCGGGTCGTCCAGCACCTCGGCGTAGGTGACGACCTTGCTGGTGTCGGGCACGACGCCGACCTCGGCGATCTGCCGCTCGGTGGGCGTCGTCGAGGTGAGCAGGAAACGGGCGTCCAGCGCGTGCTTGGGGGCGAGCCGGCGGGCGACCAGGGCGGCCCACTTCCACCGGCTGTCGGAGTCCGCGAGGACGACGACACGAGGAACTGCGCTTCCCATCGCCTGAATCCCTTCGACGGGACCCATACGTCCCGGTTTGCTCTGGAGGGTGGACCGGGGGCGGGGTGTCCCGCGCGGACTGCCCAGACTACCGCCTGCCTGCGACATCGCGGCCCCCATGACCGGCCGCGCCGGGCCGACTTGACCCTTCCCCTACGGGAGGCGTCATGCTGCGGTCGCCGTCCCCTAGGGGCGCGTGCGACTTTGCGCCTACGCGCGGCTCGTCCTGCCGGGCGACGAGAGGCCGTCCCGGTGTCCCTAGGCTTTTGCCAGGACTCAAGGACCATCGAAGTGCGTTCCCGAATGGAGACAACGTGACAACGGCTGTAGAGGTTCCGACGACCGGGGGCAGCGGAGGGCACTCGGCCGTTGCCGCGCGGGCCGAGGGTGTCGTGAAGGCGTATGGCGCCGGTGAGACCCGGGTGGTGGCGCTGGACAACGTGTCGGTGGACATCGAACGCGGCGCGTTCACCGCGATCATGGGCCCCTCCGGCTCCGGCAAGTCGACCCTCATGCACTGCCTGGCCGGCCTGGACACCGTCAGCAACGGCCGGATCTGGATCGGCCCCACCGAGATCACCGGCCTGAAGGACAAGAAACTCACCAAACTCCGCCGCGACAACATCGGCTTCATCTTCCAGGCCTTCAACCTGCTGCCCACGTTGAACGCCCTGGAGAACATCACCCTCCCCATGGACATCGCCGGCCGCAAACCGGACAAGGAGTGGCTGGACCGCGTCGTGGCCACCGTCGGCCTGGGCGAACGCCTCAAGCACCGCCCCAACCAGCTCTCCGGCGGACAGCAGCAGCGCGTCGCCGTCGCCCGCGCCCTGGCCGCACGCCCCGAGATCATCTTCGGCGACGAACCCACCGGCAACCTCGACTCCCGCGCCGGCGCCGAAGTCCTCGGCTTCCTGCGCCGCTCCGTCGACGAACTCGGCCAGACCATCGTCATGGTCACCCACGACCCCGTCGCCGCCGCCTACGCCGACCGCATCGTCTTCCTCGCCGACGGCCGCATAGTCGACGAAATGCGCCAGCCCACCGCCGACGCGGTGCTGGACCGCATGCGCGGCTTCGACGGGCAGGGGCGCACGTCGTGACTGTTGTGAAGACGTCCCTGCGCAACTTCTTCGCGCACAAGGGACGAATGATCCTCTCCGGGCTGGCGGTGGTCCTCTCGGTGGCGTTCGTCTGCGGAACGCTGGTCTTCACCGCCACGATGAACACCACGTTCGACAAGCTCTTCGCCGACACCGCCTCCAACGTGATGATCGCCCCCGCGGAGGAAGAGGAGGAGAGCACCTTCGACGAGGGCCCGGCCAACGGCGTGCCGGAGACGGTGCCCGCCTCGCTCGTCGACGAGGTGGCCGCGGTGGACGGCGTGGAGCGCGCCACCGGCACCATCGCGGCGACCAGCGCGGTCGCCGTGGACTCCGACAACGAGAACATCGGCCCGACCACCGGCGCCCCGACCGTCGTCGCCAACTGGTCGGACATCGAGCTGCGTTCGATGAAGATCATCGAGGGCGAGGCGCCCGCGGGCCCCGGCCAGGTCATGATCGACTCGGACACCGCGGACGAGAAGGACCTGGCGATCGGCGACGAGCTGCGCCTGGTGACCGTCTTCGGCGACTTCCCGGTCACCATCGGCGGCATCGCCGAGTTCCAGGTCACCAACCCGGGCGCGGCCGTCATCTACACCGACCTGCCGACCGCCCAGGAGTATCTGCTCGGCGGCGAGAACGCGTTCACCCAGGTCTACGTCGACTCCACCGGCGCGGTCACCGACGAGGCGCTGAAGGACGCCGTCGCCGCCGTCATCGGCGCCGACACGTACAAGCTCCAGACCGCCGCCGAGTACATCGAGGAGAACCGCGACGAGATCGGCCAGGTGCTGTCCGTCCTGGAGTACGTGCTGCTCGGCTTCGCCGGCATCGCGCTGCTGGTCGGGATCTTCCTGATCGTCAACACGTTCTCGATGCTCGTCGCGCAGCGCACCCGGGAGATCGGGCTCATGCGCGCCATCGGCTCCAGCCGCCGCCAGGTCAACCGCTCCGTCCTCATCGAGGCGCTGCTGCTCGGCTTCCTCGGCTCGGCCATCGGCTTCGGCGTCGGCATCGGCCTCGCCGTCGGCCTGATGGCGCTGATGGGCGCCTTCGGCATGAACCTCAGCACCGAGGACCTCACCATCGACTGGACGGTCCCGGTCATCGGCATCGTCTTGGGCGTCATCGTCACCCTGCTCGCCGCCTACATCCCCGCCCGCCGGGCCGGGAAGATCAGCCCCATGGCCGCGCTGCGCGACGCCGGCACGCCGGGCGACGTCCGGGCCGGCCGCATCCGGGCCACCATCGGCGCGGTGCTCACCCTCGCCGGACTGGGCGCCCTGGCGGCCACCGGCTCCGCCGAGGACGCGGCGGGCGGCTCCGGATTCCTGGCGCTGGGCATCCTGTTCAGCCTGACCGGCCTCATCCTGGTCGGCCCGGCCCTGGTGGGCCTGGTCGTGCGGGCGCTGAGCGCGATCCTGCTGCGCGGCTTCGGCTCCGTTGGCCGCCTGGCCGAGCGCAACGCCCTGCGCAACCCGCGCCGCACCGGCGCCACCGCCTCGGCGCTGATGATCGGCCTGGCGCTGGTCGCGGGCCTGTCGGTCGTCGGCTCCTCGATGGTGGCCTCCGCCACCGACGAGATCGACAGCTCGCTGGGCGCCGACTACATCATCCAGACCAGCAACTTCATGCCGATCCTGCCGGAGGCCGCCGAAGCGGCCCGGGCCGTGTCCGAGCTGGACCACGTCACCGACGTCCGGGACGTGGAGACCGAGACGACCATGCCAGGCGGCGAGTCCGTCGATGTCACGCTCAGCGTCACCCAGGCGTCCTACGAGCAGGACTTCACCTCCGACGTGCTGGAGGGCGACT
>NZ_JAVREL010000025.1:0-101379 GCF_031845365.1 Streptomyces litchfieldiae | reverse complement strand
CCGACCCGCCCACCATCCTCATGGCCCGGGGAGTCCACCTCCACCTGCTGGACCTCCTCGGCCTAGAAGTGATGCAACCGCGCCGGTTGCAGACCTGAATCAGCGACCCGCGAAGTACGGGGCTAGGGCAGCAGGGCCGCCGTCGCGGGGTGTGCCGGGGTGGTGAGGACCTCTCGCGTGGGGCCGGACTCCACAGCCCGGCCGGTGGCCAGGACGGTGACGGTGTCGGTGCGGTCGGCGACCAGTGGCAGGTTGTGGCTGATCAGGATGAGGGCGAGTCCGCGTTGCTCCCGGAGCCCGGTGAGCAGGTCCATGACCGATGTGGCGGTGGCGTCGTCCAGGGCTGAGGTCACTTCGTCGCAGACCAGCACGTCCGGGTCGGCGGCCAGGGCGCGGGCGATGGAGACGCGTTGCCGCTGTCCGCCGGAGAGCTGGTGGGGGTAGCGCCGGGCGAAGTCCTCCGGGAGGCCGACCTGGGCGAGGAGTTCCGCGACGCGCGTGGGCATGTCGGCGGGCGCGGCTCGGCGGTGCAGGCGCAGGGGCCTGCCGAGCGTGGCGCCGATGGTGCGGCTGGGGTTGAGGGCGCCCAGCGGGTCCTGGGGGATGAGTTGGAGGCGTCGCCGTTGCTCGCGGGGGCGGCCGCGCAGCCCGGAGGGCAGCGGCAGGCCGCCGAGGGTGACGGTTCCCGCGGCGATGGGGTGCAGGCCGACGATGGTTCTCACCAGCGTGGTCTTGCCGGCGCCGGACGCGCCGACCACGCCCACCGCCTCGCCGGGGGCAACCGTGAGATCGATGTCGTGCAGGACGGGTACGGCACGTGCGCCGCGGCCGAAGGCGGCGCCCAGGCCGCGGACGGCCAGCAGCGGGGGGTCGCTTCGCGGTTCCCGGCGCGCCGGCCGGCGGGGGCGAGGGCGGGGCGGCGCCGCGGCGGGCTCGGGGGGACCCAGCGCCACCGTCTCGTCGGCGATGCGCGCCACCAGCTCCGCGTCGTGACAGGAGAGGGCGACGGCCACGCCGCGCTCGCGCGCGACGTGGCGCAGTAGGTCGCCCATCTCCGCCCGGAGCGCCGGGTCGAGTCCCGCCATCGGCTCGTCCAGCAGCAGCACGTCCGGCCGCCGGCCCAGGGCACGGGCGAGGGCGACCCGCCGCTGCTGCCCGCCGGACAGCGCCGTGGGACGGCGACGCTGGAGCCGTTCCGGCTCCGGCAGCCGCACCTCGGTCAGCAGCGCCGCCATGGCACGTGGTGACCGGTCGGCGGCGACCTCCCGCAGCAGGGAGCCGACCCGTATGCGGGGGTTGAGCGCGGAGGCCGGGTCCTGCCCGACGTACGCGAGGTGGTGGCGGCGCAGCAGGCGCAGGTCCCGCTCGCCCAGGGCGAAGACGTCCCGGCCCAGGACACGGGCGTGCCCGGCGTCGAGGGTGGTGCCGGGGGGCAGTACGCCGAGTACGGCGCGCAGCAGGGTGGTCTTTCCCGAGCCGGACGGGCCGGTGAGTGCGGTGACCTGCCCGGGGAGGAGGGGCAGGTGGGCGTCCTCGACCAGAGGCGTTCGGTCGGCGGCCCGGATCGTGAGGCCGGTGAGTTCCACCACGGGGTCGCTCATCGGAGGGATACCGCCTTCCGGCCGGTGCGTGGGACGAGGGTGGCGGCCAGCAGGTTGACGCTGACGGCCAACAGGGCGATGGCCGCGCCGGGGGCGATCGCCGCCCAGGGGTTGAGGAGGATGCCCGGGGTGTTCTCACGAACCATGAGCGCCCAGTCGGCGGCGGGGGGCTGGGGCCCGACCTGGAGGAACCCGGCGGTGGAGACGACGTAGACGGCGGCGACGAAGCGCAGCCCGAACAGGGCGAGCAGCGTGGCCCGGAGGTTGGACAGCACCTCGACCAGCACCAGGTGCCACAGGCGTTCGCCGCCGGCGGCGGCCGCGTCGACGTGACCGGAGGAGACCACCGGTGCCGCCGCGGCGGCCACGAACCGGACGGCGTAGGGCGTGCCCAGGACGACGGCGGCCAGCATCACCGCCCACCTGCCGCCGTCCGGCCAGGCCAGCGCGATCAGCAGGACGCCGAGCACGGCGGGCAGCAGCATCAGCATGTCGGCGGCGCGTTCGATCACCCGGCCGACGGCCGGGCGCAGCGCGCTGACCGTCCCCAGCACGGCGGCGAGGGCGGTGACGAGGAACGCCGCGAGCAGGGAGGTGAGGATCAGGTCCCGCCCGCCGGCGAGCAGCCGGCTGAGCACGTCGCGCCCGAGCTGGTCGCCGCCCAGCGGCGCGCCGTGGCCGGGCGTCGCGTAGGGCGCGGTCACCGGGACGTCCAGCGGCTCGGGGGCGAGCCACGGGCCGGCGAGGGCGAGGGCGGGCGCGGGCACGGCGAGGGAGAGCGCGGGCAGCGCGCGCCGCGGCAGCCGCGCGGCGGCTCCCCGGCGTTTCACGGGGCGTTTCATGGGCGGTCTCCGGCGAGGGCGTCGCGGACGACGTCGGCGAGCAGGAGCACGCCGGTGATCACGGCGCCCGTCAGGGCGACGACGCCGGCCACGACCGGGATGTCCCGCGCCTGCACGGCGGCGGCCAGGACCGACCCGACCCCCGGGTAGTTGAAGACGGTCTCCACCACCACGGCACCGCCCAGCAGCATGCCGGTCGAGGTGGCCAGCCCGGCGGCGATCGCGGGCAGCGCGCCGGGCAGCACGTGGTGGCTCAGGACACGGCGCGGCGGGAGCCCGTCGAGCACCGCCGCCTCGACGTGCGGGGCGCGGGCCTCGTCGGCCAGGGCGGCCCGCACCAGGCGGGTGTTCCAGCCGATCTGGGGGATCGTCAGGGCCAGGACCGGCAGGACCATCATCCGCCAGGAGGCCGGGTGCCCGTCGGCGTCGGTGAGGGTGACGGCGGGCAGCCAGCCGGCCCACAGCGACAGCACGAGCACCAGGGCGGTCGCGACCACGAACTCCGGCAGCGCCAGCACCGCGGTGGCCGACCCGGTCACGGCCCGGTCGACCGCGCCCTCGGGACGCAGCGCCGCCCAGCAGCCGAGAGCAAGGGAGGCGGTGGCCGTGAGCAGCAGCGCGAGCCCGCCCAACAGCAGCGTGTTGGGAAACGGCCTGGCCAGCAGCTCCGCGACGGGCTCGCCCCGCGCCGACGTACCCAGGTCCCCGGTGGGTACGCCGAGCATCCAGTCCGCGAACCGCTCCGGCAACGGGCGGTCAAGGCCCAGGAGTTCGCGGCGGGCCTGGACGTCCGCCGCGCTTTCCCCCCGCTCGGCGGTGGCCGTGGCGGCGTCGCCCGGCAGGAGTTCGACGGCGAGAAAGACCAGCGCGAGCAGGCAGACCAGCAGCGCGGCCCGCTCCAGCAGCCGCCCGGCCAGCCCGCCTCCCAGCCTGCGGAGGCGGGCGGGGCTCAGCGGTCCAGCCATGCGCGTTCGAGCTGCACCCGCCCGTACCCCGGCAGGCGCGGCAGGTCGCCCACCTCGGGCCGGGCCAGGTCGATGCCGTCGGCCATCCCCCACAGCAGGTAGCCGGACCGTTCGTGCTGGATCTCCTGCAACCGGTGCAGCAGCCGCGCCCGTTCGCCCGCGTCGGCGGTGGCCATGGCGTCCTCGTACGCCGCGTCGAACTCCGCGTCGTCCCAGGCGGTCTCGTTCTGCCCGCTCTCCGACACCATGGTCTTGCTGGCGAAGAAGACGACCGAGTCGTTGGTGCCCCAGTACGTGGTGTAGAGGTCGCCCTTGAGCCAGGTCTCCTCCCAGAAGGTCGCCGACTCCTGCTTGACCACCTCGACGTCCACGCCCGCCTCCCGCACCTGGGTGGCGAACAGGGAGGCCGACTCGGCCAGGCCCGCGATGTCCTCGGTGGTGTACAGCTCGTAGGTGCGGCCGAGGTCGAATCCGGCCTCGTCCAGCAGCCGCCGGGCCGCGTCCAGGTCGCGGGTGCGCTGCGGGATGTCGCCGGCGTAGGCCGGGTCGCCGGTGCCGAGGATGTCGTTGCCGACCGTGCCGTAGCCGGACAGGACCTGCTCGACCATGGCCTCGCGGTCGACGGCCAACCGCAGCGCCCGGCGTACCCGCTCGTCGGCGAACGGGCCGTCCGCGGTGCGCATCACGATCGGCATCGCCATGTCGTCGGGGCGGCGCACGATCCGCACGTCGCCCCGGCCCTCCGCGGTGCGGGCGGCGACCGCGCCCACGTTGGACGCCAGGTCGAGCTGGCCGGCCAGCATGGCGTTGCCCATCGCCTGCGGGCTTTCGAAGATCTTGACCTCGATGGCGTCCAGGTGCACCTCGCCGCCGTACCAGTCGTCGTTGCGGACCAGGCGGGCGTTGCCGTCACGGAACCACTCCAGCGCGAACGGGCCGGTCCCGGGCGCGCCGGCGATGTCCGCCTCGGCGGTGTCGCGCTTGAGCACGAAGGTGGTCAGCCGGGTGAGCAGGGGGAGTTCGGCGTTGGGGTAGTCGGAGACGAGGACGACGGTCCGGTTACCGTCGGCGGTGATGTTCGATGCCTGGATGCCGGGCAGCCGGGACCCCCCGGCGGGCGTGCCGCGCAGCCGCCGCAAGGACCAGACGACGTCGGCCGCGGTGACGGGGCTGCCGTCGTGGAAGACGGCGTTCTCGGCGAGGGTGAACCGCCAGGTCCGCAGGTCGTCCGAGGGTTCCCAGGCGGTGGCGAGACGCGGCACGGTGGTCTCGGCGTCGCCGGGGACGGTGAGGGTGTCGTAGGCCAGGGAGAGGATGAGGTAGTCGCTCTCGTTGGCCTGCGTGCCGTGCGGGTCACGGGTGATGGCCGCGGCGCGGCCGAGCGCGCCGACGCGCAGCGTGCCGCCGCGGCGGGGCCGGCCGGTCGGGCCGCCTGACGGCTGACCGGAGGAGGTGGCGTCGCCCCCGCACGCCGCGAGCAGTGCGGCCGCTCCCATGCCGCCGCCCGCCCCCAGCAGTTGTCGTCTGGTCCAGGTCACGTCGTCTTGCTCCATGTCCGAAAGTCGTCCCACGCGGATGGCTGTGCTTAGGTGTGCCTATCCTAAGAACGCGGGATGCGCAAAGTGCCCCCTGGTCAAAAAGTAGGAATTGCCTAACTTGGTCTGTCTCGCTAGGGTCCTCGGCGACCGCTCCGTCCAAGCCAGCACAGGCCAGCACAAGCTCGCGATGCCGATACCAACGCCGACGCCAACTCCAACGCCGACACGCACGCTGCTCCGCGACAGCCGGGCCCTGGCAACCCTGGCCGTGCCGCTCGCCCTCACCCAGCTCGCCCAGGTCGCCCTGACCACAACCGACACGGTGATGATGGGCCTGATGGGCACCGAGGCCCTGGCGGCGGGCGGCCTCGCTCTCGTCATCTTCAACCAACTGCGCACCATGGGCGTGGGCATGGTCACCGCCGTCGGCAACCAGGTGGCCGCCGCGGCCGCCCGCGCCGAGTCCGCCGACTCCGGCACCTCGCGTGTGCGGGCCGACGAGGAGGTGCGCGGCCTGGTCCGCGCCGCGCTCGCCCTCGCCACCCTGGCGGGTCTCGCCGGTGCCGTCCTCATGGTGCTGATCGGCCACGCTGTCGCCTGGCTCGGCCAGGACCCCGAGGTCGTCGACGCGGCCCTCCCCGTCGTCTACGCCATGGCGCCCGGGCTCGTCCCCTGCCTGTGGTTCCAGGCCATCCGGCAGTTCACCGTCGGCATGCGCCGCCCCCAGGCCCTGCTGCGCATCACCCTCGCCTCCATCGCCGTCAACGCCGCCCTCAACGCGGCGCTCATCCGCGGCACCTGGATCCTGCCCGAACTCGGCCTGCCGGGCATCGGCGTCGCCACCTCCCTGGTGTACCTGCTGTCCTGCCTGGCCCTGTACGCCTCCGCGCGCCGCGACCCTGAACTCGCTCCGCTGCTCGACATCCGAGTCTGGACCACGCGCCGGACCACGCTGCGCAAGCTCACTCGTCTCGGCACCCCCATAGCCGCCACCTACGGCTCGGAGGCCGGGTTCTTCTTCGTCGTAGCGCTCCTGGCCGGCACCCTAGGCAGCGCGGCCCTCGCCGCACACACGGCCGTCAACCAACTCGTCTACATTGTCTTCCAGGTGGCCGTCGGCCTGTCCCACGCCGCGTCCATCAACGTCAGCCGCGAACTCGCCCTCGACCGCGTCGCCGCCGCCCGCCGCCTGAAGAACACCGCGCTGGCCTGCGCCACGGCCGTCATGACCGCCGTCGCCGCCGTCTACGCCCTCGCACCCGCGCTGGTGTTGCGGCCCTTCCTCTCCCCCTCCGAGCACGAGGCGACCGCCATCGCCACCGACCTGCTACTGGTCGCCGCCATCCTCCAGTTCTTCGACTGCGCCCAGAACATCGGCGTCGGCCTGCTCCGCGGCCTGAACGACACCAAGGGCGGCTTCTACGTCACCCTGGTCGGCTACTGGCTGATCGGCCTGCCCGCCGCCTGGCTCCTCGCCCACGCCGCGGGCCTGGACACCACCGGCGTCTGGCTCGGCCTCCTCACCGGCCTCGCCGCCACCGCCCTGCTGCTCCTCCGCCGCTACCACCGCGGCCTCACCGCACACACGAGCAACCCCCCCGCAACACCCACACTGACACAGGGATAGGGATAGCGGAGCGTACAACGGACCGTGGAGGGCCACCGACCGGCACCCGCGCTACCGGGGCCGGGCCATCCGTTGACGATCCCGCTGTGCCCCCGGACGCTGCCGTGGCACTTCCCCCACCATGCAACACAGTTGCTCATCAGGAGCGTTGTCCGCAGGGTCTTGTGGGCGCTTGTCCTCTGCCACACGACCACGTCCCTCACTCGTCTTGGGTGCGCTGCCCGGAGAGCCGGTCTGGTCATCTGTAGTCGATGCCGCAGACCGCGCTGCTGCCGTCGCCGGTGGCCGTGGCGTCGCCGGTCGTGTCCGCCTTCGCTGATCCGCTGCCCCTGCCCTCAGGGCGTCGCATGCCCGTGATGGCCGTACCTCCGTCGCTCGCGCGGGACTGTCCAGTCCTCACGACGGTGTCGTCTGCGCTGTTGCCCGAGGGTTGGAACAACGCCCACACCAGGGCGGCGATACCGACAGCGGCCTGGACGGAAGCCCCGGCCAACTGTCCCGTATCGGGGCTATCCAGCAGCCAGATCAACGGCGTGGAGACAACCCCTGCCGCCGCCAGCACAATAACCGTGATCTTCCACCCCAGCGACATGCCGCCTCCCTCGCCCGGCACGCCCGCCGGAGAGCGGGCGGTCCGCCGTCTCGCATCCTCTCGTGACGGGTTCGTCGCAGTAAACACGTCGTCCGTCAGCACCGTCGCGTGCCAATTACTGATCTTTTCGCTGGTTCCGTGGGGCTGGTGGGTGGATGGTCAACCCGGTATGGGCGAGGAAGGACCATGGCGGCTGGCCGCACCGGCTCCCGTCGGCTGGACATCGACCACATGGTGCCGCTGGCCGAGGCCTCCCGCATCCCTTCCCTTGTCGAAGCGCTTCGATTCTCAAAAACAGCCGTCGAATCGCTCATCGAACGCTGCAGCAGGGGTTGCGCGACCCGCCCATGAGTCCTAATCTCAGCGCAATCGAAGCGCTTCGATCATTTGTCTGACGTATGACCCCGGCGCGACGATGAGCCGCTTCCCCCACACCACCCGCGCCATCGCACGTTCCCGTGCGCTGACCCAGCGATCACCGCACCAGCCCACGCTCGTGCCCACGTCACCTCCGTCGACAGGCACGAGCCGCTTCACCCCCCCTCGAGGAACCTCAAGCAAGAGGAATGACTCGTGAAGCCTCGTGAGCACAGACTTCTGATCGCCCTCGTGGCGATCCTCCTCAGCCTGGTGGCCCTTCGGCGACCGCCTTCGGCTCGACCGCCGGCACCGAAGCACACCAGGAGCCGCGCCAGCCCTCCACGACGGAGGAGGTGGTCGCGGCGATGCAGCCGGGCCGGAGCGTGGGCAACACCCTGGACGCCATCCCCGACGAGACCTCCTGGGGCAACGCCCGCATCTCTCCCGAACCTCTCGCCGCCGTCCACGACCAGGGCTTCAACAGCATCCGGCTCCCCGTGACCTGGAAGGACCACCAGGGCGGCGCCCCCGGCTACACCATCGACCCCGCCTACCTCGACCGCGTCGAGCAGGTCGTGAACATGGCGCTGGACGAGGGCCTGTACGCCCTGCTCAACGTCCACCACGACTCCTGGCAAATGTCATCAGCTACGACACCCCCCGCGCTGGGGAACGCCACCGGCACCACCAGCGGCCTCACCATCCCCACCGCCTTCGACGGCGACCGGCTGGCCACCATGAAGGCCGTCTACGCCGACGGCACCAACGCGGGCCCTCACAACTGGACCTCCTACAAGGAATACGGCCGCACCTTCACCCCCAACTACGCCGCCGGTCAGATCACCCTGAAACAGGACTTCTTCGCCGAAGTCAACGACATCTCCACCGTGACGCTCACCTACACCCTGACCCGTACCGGCACCACAGCCTGACCGGCAACCGAACCGATCAGAGATGAAGCCGAGTTTCTCGAGAAAGGTGTTTCATGCGACGCAGATCACTCCTCACCGCAGCACTGACCGCACCGCTGGCCGCGGGCGCCGTCGGCGCCCTCGCGTCCCCCGCACAGGCCGCCACCTGGTCCTCCTCCGACAAGTGGGGGGAGTGGAGGGACGGCGCGTACACGGTGCACAACCACGTCTGGGGCAGCGGCACCGGCCCCCAGAGCATCTGGGCGAACTCCTACTCGAACTGGGGCGTCTGGGCCGATCACCCGAACACGGGAGGCGTCAAGTCCTACCCACATGCCAGGTACATGCTGGGGCGCGACGTCTGGAGCATGGGGAACGTCTCCAGCAACCACAACGTCACCGTGCCCTCGGGCTCGGGCCTCGCCTACTGCACCACCTACGACGTGTGGGGCAACGGCCACGACTACGAGATCATGATCTGGACGCAGTGGCACGGCTCGGTCGGCCCGATCGGCTCGTACGTCACCGACGTCAACCTCGGCTACCGCGACTGGGCTTACTACCAGGGAAGCAACGGGTCAAACGCCGTTCACAGCTTCCTGGCGCGCAACCACACCACCGACTCGTGGGTGGACATCACCGCGCACTGCCAGTGGCTGGTGAGCCAGGGCCGAATGCCGCAGGTCAGCATCGACGAGATCGCGTTCGGCTTCGAGATCACCTCGTCGGCCGGAGGGCACAACTTCAACTGCAACAGCTACGGGGTGTGGACGTAGCGGCCGATCCGACCGCCGGGCCCGAGAGCGGGCCCGGCGGTCCGCCGTCTCAGCCCTGGAGGCGGAACCGCCCACGCATACCCCGGGCTTCTGGCCAGGGGGTTCGTAAACACGGCCCAGTGCTCCAGTCCGGCTTCGCGATCTCGCGTCGGACCCGGCGGGAACGGGCTCGGCCACCGCGTGATCACCGGGGGTTGTGGACTCCTGAAGATCGTGCGGTGGTCGCGAGCCACAGTCAGTCGAGTTCGACCACTTCGGCATCGTAGGCGCCGAGAGTGAGCCCGCCGTCGTGGCGCGTCTCGCGGAGAACACCGGTCGCCTTGCCCGGCAGAACGATCGATTTGGGTTCGGCGTCAAGATTGAGGTAGAGCACATGGCGGCCGTCGACGGCGCGGGCCATCACCCCCGGCGGGACCGGCGGGCCCGAAGCGATGCCCAGGCGGGTGATCTCGGATTCGAGCAGCGGGTCGAGGACCTCGCGCCGCGCCGGGAGCGCGATGTAGACCGCGCGTCCGGCCCCGTACCGGTTGGCGGTGATGAGCGGGCGGTCCCCGTCGAGTACGGCGGCGCGGGCGAGGACGTCGGCCGTGACCGGCTCGACCACGTCGAACCGCGGGGTCACGGCGGCGATGGCGCGGCCGTCGAACTCGAGGTCGAGCACCTCGTGTCCGGTGCGGCCGTGCGCGAGTTCGTTCAGCATCGCGGTCTCCTCGTAGGAGCCGACGCGGATGCCGAAGACGTCGTCGAGCCGGCCCGGCCGGGTGGTGGCGAACGCCTGCCCGTCGGCGTCGAGCGTCGCTGAGTTGGAGGTCATGATCGCGGTCCCGCCGCCTTCGACGAACGCGCGGACGCGCAAGGCGGCCACCTCGTCGAGGACCAGCACGCCGGGGATGAGGAGCAGCTTGTAGTCGAGCTCGCTGCGGGCGAGGTCCACCAGGCGGACGTCGAGGTTGCGATCAATGACGGCTTCGAACGCGGTCTGCGCCTGGGCGTCGTGGCGCTCCGGGAGGACCACGCTCGCGATCTGGCTCGGGAAGTCGAGCGCCACCGCGATCTCGGGTCGGGGCCGGTAGGGGAAGCCGCGGCCTTCGAGCTTGGCGAACTCGGCGGCGATCCGCCGGTACTCGTCGAGTTTGCGGTTGGGGCGGCCGTCCCAGTCGACCATGCCCTGGAGGAACTGCTCCTCGCCGGCGTGCATGGTCTGCCAGGTCCACCCGCACACGAGCTGGTTGCCGAGTATGAGGGACGCGTAGGCGGACTTGCGGATCGAGCCGGGAACCGCGGTCATCGTGGTGAACTCGGTGCACCAGAACGGGGTGGTGTTCTCGTACTGGATGCGGGCCATGCCGAACAGGGCGGCGCGCAGGCCGCCGTTGTCGATGATCGAGCCGCCCGGGTAGAAGCCGTTCCCGGCGCGGGTGATCCGTCCGGTGTAGGCGATCGGTGCGTAGTCGAAGTGCTTGCTGTCGGCGTAGTACCACATGTTCGTGGTGGTGAGGGCGTCCGGGGCGTTGGCGCCGACGACGTCGAGGAGTTCCTCGAGGTAGGTCTCGACCTCGTGCGAGACGAAGTGGCGGAAGTCGAGGACGCGTTCGGGGGCGCCCGGGTAGGTCCCGGACTTCGGGAGGCCGACCTCGGCGAAGTCGCCGATTTGGCGGGACCACCGGTGGCCGGCCCAGGCCGCGTTGAGCGCCTCGGTGGTGCCGTACTTCGCCTCCAGCCAGGCGATGAAGCGGGACCTGACGTCCTCGGAGTAGGAGATCGGGCCGTCGCCGGGCTCGTTGTCGATGCCGAACGCCGCCAGCGCGGGGTGGGCGGCGTAGCGCTTGGTCAGCGCGTCGGCGAAGCGCATCGCGTGCGACCGGAACGCGGGGTCGCCGACGTCCTCCATGTAGCGGTGGTTGGCATGGAGCCGGTTGCCGTTCGCGTCGGTGATGTCGATGGACGGGTGCTTGCGGTGGAGCCACAGCGGTGCGGGCCGGACGGCGATGTCGAGGATGACGCCGATCCCGTTGTCCTGCATGAGGTCCATGACCTCGTCGAACCAGTCGAAGCGGAACTCGCCGTCACTCGGTTCGAAGGTGTCCCAGGCGAGGTGGCCCAGGCGCACCATGCGGATGCCGGCCTCGCGCATCATCGCGGCGTCGCGCCGCCAGGTGGCGGGGTCGGAGTCGTGCGGGTGGTAGTTGGCGCCGACGATGAGGTCGGGCAGGTCCTGGCCTGCGGCGAAGCGGTTCATGGAGTTCCTCTGGTTCGGGTCGGTGGCGGGTGGGCCGGCGCGGTCTCGCAGCGCACGAGGCGGTGAACGGAGTCGAGCCGGGCGAGTGCGCTCCGATCCAGTTCTTTGGAGGTCACCGAGGTGCCTGGAGGCGAGTCCAGGCACCTCGGGTCGGGTGCTCGGGAATCGGAGCTAGGTGAGCGTCCACTGCTGGTTTGATGTGCCGCTGCAGGTCCAGAGGATGATTTGGGTGCCGTTGCCGGTGGCGGCGCCCATCGCGTCCAGGCAGAGGCCGTTGTGGGCGTTGGTGATGGTGCCGTTCGCGTTCACGTTCCAGCGCTGATTGGCGCCGCCGGAGCAGTCCCAGACGACCACTCGGGTGCCATTGGCCGAACCCCAGCCCTCGGCGTCGAGGCACTTGCCGTCGACCGTCAGCTCTCCTGCCGAGGTGCGGGTGAACATCTGGTTGGAACCGCCGTTGCAGTCCCACAGGTGCGCCTGCGTCCCGTTCGTGGTCGAGGAGTTCGGGATGTCCACGCAGCGGTTCGACGCCGTGCCCACGATCGCGGTGGAACCGCCGGTGGACGCGGTCAGGCCGAAGAAGCGGAGTGTCTCGGCGGGCTGGTGCGGCAGGCCGTGGTTGACGCCCTCCATGCTGATCGCCTCGACCGGGGCCTGGCCGCCGGTGCCGCCGTAGCGGGTGCGGGTCCAGTTCGACTGCGGATGGTCGGTGAACTCCGGCGTCTGGTCGGTGGCGTTGACGTTGGTCCACTGGTCGATCTGCTCTTGGAAGTTCGGGTAGTAGAGCGCCTCGTCCTCGGTGCCGTGCCAGATCTGCATGCGCGGCCAGGGCCCGGTGTGGCCGGGGTTGGCGTTCCGGACCGCGTCGCCCCACTGCTGTGGCGTGCGGTCGATGGTCCCGGTCGCGCAGTCGCTGTTCCACTCCGAGCCGTTGGTGGTGGCGAAGCAGGTGAACGGGACGCCGGCGTAGGCCGACCCGGCCTTGAACACCTCGGGGTAGACCCCGAGCAGGACGTTGGTCATCATCGCACCCGAGGACACGCCGGTGGCGTAGATCCGGTTCGGGTCGGCCCCATAGTTGGCGAGGGTGTAGTCGACCATCGACTTGATGCTGACCGAGTCGCCGCCGGTGCCGCTGAGCGAGGCCTGGGAGGCGACGTCGAAGCATTTGCTGCTGCGGGTGACCGAGGGGTAGATGACGATGTAGCCGTACTGGTTGGCGAGTTCGTCGAACTGCGTGCCGTTGTGGAAGTCGGTCGCGGGCCCGGTGCACCAGTGGTTGCCCACCACGATCGCCGGGTCCGCGGGGACGTTGTCCGGCACGTACAGGTACATCTCGAGGTTGCCGGGATTGTTCCCGAAGTTCGTGATCTGCTGGAGCTGGGCGGCGTGCGCCGCCTTGGGGGTCACGAAGACCATCAGCGCGGAGGCCAGCACGAGCGCGATCGCGAAGACCGCTGTCGCGCCGCGGCGCAATCGGATGACCGTGGACATGGGCTCGTTCCTTCGTTGTCAGGGGGACCGTGGGACAGGCGGGGTCCAAGGCTCCTGGAGACGTGTCCGGGCATGGTGCGCCGCCGCCGGAGGCAGGACTGGGGGAGGCACGCTTCAGCTCTTCATGGCGCCGATGAGCATGCCCTTCGTGAAGTGCCGCTGGACGAACGGTGGAGGATGGCCTGGAACCAGGCGCGGACCTTGCTGTGGAGGAAGCTGTTGATCAGCACGGCGAGGGCGATGGGGATGCGGAAGATGAGCTGGAGGGTGAAGAAGACCGGGTGCTCCGGACGGCGTTCCAGAACTCCGGGTCGTCCATCATCCGCTCGAAGGTCTCCAGCCCCGTCAGGCACTCTGCGACATGGAGTCGAAGAAGTTCGTGCCGAGGTAGGGCTCGTAGAACTGACGGCGGCCGGACCGGGGCAGCCGTCCCTGCTCACGATGATGCGGCGGGCCACCACCGCTCTCCCGCGATACGGAGGGCCGCGAAACCGTGCTCTGCGACACGGAACTCTCCTTGCTCTCCGCAGTATCCCGGGCCGGGCGGGAGGCCCCCGCCCGGCCCGGAGCACCGCCTGTGTGGTGTCGTGGAGTACGCGTCGAGGTCAGGCGGCCCCGTCTCCCTCGTCCAGGAGGCCCTGGTAGAAGTCGCGCAGCTCGTCGCCGCCGTTGCGACGCCACTCGTCCACGGCGTTGCGCAGGTCGCGGATGGACTGGCGGCCGCGCACGACGTCGTCCTCCAGGTCCTCGAAGGCGTCGCTGAGGTTGGCCAGGCGCGCGGGTTCCTGGATCTGCCGGCCGATGAAGAGCGGGTCCTGGGTGAAGCGGAAGTTCCGGTGCTGCCAACTGGTGAAGTCTTCGACGACCTGCGGCAGGTCGGGGTAGGCGACGAAGCTCTGCGGCGAGGCGATGAAGGTGTAGGTCTCCGGGACGACCTCGATGTTGCCCTGCTCGGTGCGGACCGGCAGCCCGTCCTCCAGGGTGTAGTGGGTGCCCTCGATGCCGTAGGTCTTCAGTCGCTGCTCCACCGTGCCGTACGGCGCGGCGGTGAAGTTGGCCAGCTCCAGCACCTCACGGATGCGGTCCTCGGGGAGGTTCTTGCTGACGAACGTCCAGATGCTGGAGCCGTTGCCCCGCCACAGCACGGGGTCGCCGCCGTCGGGGGCGAAGTAGTCCATGGCGTTCATGCGGAACTCGGGGTTGGCGGTCCGCTGTTCGGCCGCCACGCCATACCAGCTCCCCTCACCCGTGATGTACATGAGGCACTCGCCGGCGGCGAAGCGGCCGGTCTGGTCACCGGCGGCGGCGACCGCGTCGGGGTGAACCACCCCGGCCTCGAAGAGGGTGCGGGTCCACTCCAGGGCCTCGAGGTACTCCTCGGTCTCCACGCGGTTGATCAGCCGCCCGTTCTCCCGCCTCCAGTAGAGGGGCTTGTCGGGCAGCACCCCGTACATCCGCGCCCCGAACCACTTGGGATCGTCGATCGCCCAGACCCGGTTGCGGGCGCTCGTGATCTCCACGCAGAGGTCGAAGAACTCCCGGGCGCTTCTGGGCTGCGTCCAGCCGTTGGCGTCGAAGATGTCCTGCCGGTAGTAGAGAAGAACGCCGCTGTTGGGGTTCGCGGGCATGGGCAGGCCGCGCAGCGCGCCGCCGAAGACCGCCGGCTGCCAGGCCTCGGTGGGAATGGCGGCGAGGTTCGGGTAGTCCAGCACCGCGTCGCCGGAGAGGAACGGGCCGAGGTCGGCGAAACGGCTGGAGATGGCCTGGGGTATCTGGCCCTGGAACTCCCAACCGGGGATGCACACCACGTCGGGGATGTCGCTGGACGCGAGGGTGGCGGCGAGCTTCTCGCCGTAGGTGTTGCCGTCCTGGACCTGCCACTTCATGCGCACGCCGATGGCCTCGTCCATCGCCCGCCAGAAGGGGTTGCCCGACTCCGGCGGCGTGCCCCACAGCGGGGTCATGGCGGTGATCTGGTTGCCGCTGCCCCGCGGCTCGGGCACGGAGACGCCCAACTCCTCCTGCGGTATCCACCGGGTGTAGCCGGCGCTGGAGCCGTTCTCGCTGGCGATGTCGGGCTCGACGGCGGCGTCCGAGGCTCGGTAGGTCGGCAGGATGGACCGCAGCGCGTCCTCGGAGACCCGCCCCTCCTGGCCGCCGCTTCCCTCACCCCCGCACGCGGACAGCAGCGGCAGACCGCCGACCGCGGCGGTGGCGACCGCGGTGGAGGCGAGGAAGCTTCTCCGGCTCGGCCCGGAGCGTGAGTTCGGCATGACGACGGCACTCCTTCGCGATATTGCGCTTCACCAGTGATACGTAAGACGAATGGTCGAAGCGCTTCGATGCACGGGGAGATTAGGACCCCTCGGCGGGTTGCACAAGGTCTGCGGCACGAGTTCGATGCGGGAATCAGAGACGTGACCAAGGGGGAGCTTTGGGCATCTCAGTCGTTGTCGCGCGAACCCTTGACAGGATCAGGGCTATGGCTGAGCATCGAAGCGCTTCGAATCCACACCTCCTGCGTAACGCTGAAGACGGAGCCCAGTTCCTCCTGCCCTGTCGTCCTCCGCCGGCATCTGGTGCATCACCTGCCTACGGTCCGAGTCGGCCGTTCCCTGCGGATACCTGACGACGCTGTCCTCCACTACCTCCGTGGACAGCTCCACAACGTCAGCTGGGCACCCCGTCACGGGCCGCCCTCCAGTGCTCCCCTGAAACTCTGACGAGCACTCACAGTCATGTGCCAACTGCGTTGCTCAAGCTGTGCTGAGGGGTCGCTGACATCGCGAAAGCGCAGCTCAGCAGGTTGTGTCAACAACCCACCACATCGGTACGCCCAGGCGCGGGGCCGGCCGGGACTCGGTCGGCGCCCTTGTTTGTCGTGCCGGCGTCGGCCCGCCGCCTGGTGTGCGGCGGGCCGACGCGTGCTGTCGCTCTTGATCCCTTCACTCCCGATCCTGGCGCTACCGCGTTTCTATGCCGGAGAGGCGCCCTGGATCGAGAGCTGGTAGGGGAACGGGTCCCCGACCCCGACCTGCCACATCGGGTAGTTGCGGTGCTGCGAGGGAGTGGCCGTGACGACGAGCATCATGTGCGTCTCGCCGCTCTGGAGACTGAAGTTCGCCGTCTGGCCGGGCGCGAAGGTGTTGCTGTACCGGACGGAGAAGTTGGACGACACCGCCGCCAGCCGGAATCGCCAGTCGGCGCCGGAGAGGTTCGACTGTCCTTGCAACTGGACGGACACCTGGCCGCCGGTCGGGTTCAACCGGATGACGTTGTGGCCGTATTGGTGTGGGGCGTCGCTGTCGGCGATCCGGTACTGACCGCCGCCGAGGTTCTGCAGGAAATCGGTGTGCAGGGGCCGGTAGCTCCCGCCGCCGCGCCAGAGGTCGCTGCGGATCGCGGCGCCGTCGGTGAAGTCGTAGACGACCTGCCGGGACGTGTATTCGGCCATGAGCTGGGCGAACTCCTGGTGGTCGAGACCGAGGACGCGCTTGATGGTGTCGATCGGGTGCTCGCCCTGCCGCGCCTCGAACCAGAACCGGTCGATCACCTCTGCTCCGTAGAGGTCCCGGATGGTGTTGAACAGCATCCAGTCGCCGTAGTAGGTCTCCTGGGAGAGCCACCGGCGGTGCTGGCGGTCGACGTAGTAGCCGGATCCGACAACCACTTCGGGGCGCTTCATGCGGGCCATGTAGTTGGCGTGCGCCTCCCAGACCGGCCCGGCCACCGGGTTGCCGGCGCCCCAGCCACCGCCGTTGCCGCCTGCGATGTTGATGTCGACGGCGTAGTTCTGGAGGACGTGGTTGAACTCGTGCGACTCGACCCAGTCGTCCCAGATCTTGTCGTAGGGCAGGCACATGTGCCCCAGTCCGATGTCGTCGCGGCCGGCCCAGTTCGCCGGGGGCAGGAAACCGCCCGACCATGTCCCGCACAGGTAGAGATTGATCTTGTACTGGGACCCGACCGGGTGATCGGCGGGATCGACGAACCCGACCTGGTTCACGTAGAAGTCGTAGATGTCGTCCATGTGGTCCGCGACCCACTGCGGGTAGTTGTCGATCCCGCGGTTCTGGCGTCCCCACGCGACGGCGTCGACCGCGTCACCCCAGCGGACGGCGAAGTGCTCGGACTCGGCGACGTTCCTGGTCTCGGCGCCCTCGTCGATGATGAACTGCGGGACCCGCGTCAGTTTCTCCGCCTGGACTTCTGTGTCCGGTGCCGCGCTGGCCGGGCCTGCCGAGCCCGCGAGCACAAGTGCCGTTGCGAACGCGGCCACGAGCGCGAGACCGCGCCGCCACGGGGCCCGTCTGCCGGGCATCTGTAATCTCCGGATCATGGAATCACCTTTCCGTTGCGATGTGGGGGGCGGTCCCGAGGGGGTCGGGCCGCCATCGGCTCAAGGTGTTTGGACGACCTTCCGCATGGTGCCGTCCGTGTTGAAGAAGAGCTGGTCGATGGCCACGGAACGGCGGAAGTTCCCGCCGCCGGGGGCGTCGGCGGTGTGGTAGACCATGAACCACTGGTCGCCGAACTGCATGATGGCCGGGTGGTTCGTTGTCGAACTCACCTGGCCCAGCACGACTCCCCGGTGCGTCCAGGGGCCCGCGGGGCTGTTGGCGGTCGCGTACCTGATGCAGGCGTAGGACGAGCTGGTGACGCAGTCGGTGCCGGAGTTGGAGGCATACGCCATGTAGGAGACGCCGTTGCGCTCGAACAGCCAGGGCGCCTCCCAGAAGCCCGTCAGGCCCGCCGGCTCGAAGACCCCGCCGTCCAGTGCGGTCATGGAGTCCCGCAGGCGCACTGCTCTGGGCTCCCAGTACGAGCCCCAGTACAGGTAGATCTCGCCGTCGTCGTCGCTGAACACCGTCGGGTCGATGTTCAGCGCGGAGGAGTTGGGGGTGGCGTCCGAGATCAGCGGGCCGCCGATGGCGTCCCGGTACGGGCCGAGCGGGTGGTCGGCGACCGCGACTCCGATGTTCATCCACCCGTTGTCCGTGCGGCCGTCGACCGAGACGAACCAGTAGAACCGGCCGTCGGGACCCTGCACGACCTCGGAGGCCCAGGCGTTCGCGCCGGCCCACGCGAAGGTGTTGAGCGAGAGGACCGCTCCGTGGTGCTGCCAGGCGGCCGGGTCGTTCGAGGGGGACCGCGAGGAGAAGGCGTGCCATTCGCGCATGACGAACTGCTGCTGGCCGGACGCCGCCTCATCGCGCCCGGTGAAGATGTACGCGGTGCCGTCGACGACGAGTGTGGCGGGGTCGGCGGTGTAGATGTCGGTGACGATGGGGTTCGCCATCAGCCCGGGGCCGTCCGGGGTGTCCGGCGCGGCTCCTGACGGTTCTAACGATTCAACTCTGGCGGTGTCCGCGGTCTGCTGGGCCGAGGCCGAACCTTCCGTCGTGGCGAGTCCGACGGCGGTGAGAACCAGGGCTGCCGCCGCCAGGACAAATTGCCTGAACGATCGACGACGCGTCATCGCGGTGCCTCCTTTCTGCACGAAGAACGAGGAGAAGGGGGGGACGCTTCTCGCGGCTGCGGGTCCGCCGGGCACGATCGCCGCCGCAGTACCGGTAGCCGTCGCCAGCACCCGCCGTGTGCCTGGCCGTTCGTTCATGGGAGGCAGCCATCTCCGGCTCCTGCCGTTTGAAATCTCGAACGACGTACGGGATTTGGCACCTAGAAAGCTACTGCCGATACCGGCCGCGTCAACCCGGGAAACAGCATCAACTTCTGGCGCTTCCGAGCAACTTGGAGGGGTGGCCTGGAACGGATCGGAGGTCCGCGCTGTCGGGATCCAGTCGTCGCCTGTCGGTCGCCCACACGGCCAGCGCGCAGGCCGCGAAGCCCGCGCCGAGGAGGCTGGAACCCGTCCAGCCGTGGCTGGCGAAGATGGCGGTGGTTGCGGCCGCGCCGAGGGCGGACCCGAGCGAGTAGAAGACCATGTAGCCGCCGATGACGCCGCTGGTGCGTTCCGGATGCGCGGCGGTGAGCAGGTGCTGGTTGCTCACGTGCACGGCCTGGACCGAGAGGTCCAGAACCACGATTCCGGCGAGGGGAAGCCACAGCGACCACGGCAGTTGAGCGATCGCCGCCCACGAGAGGATGAGCAGGGCGAGCGCGAGGCCGGTGACCGGGATCGCCCGTCCCGCGTCCGCCCACCGTCCCGCGCGCGCCGCGCCGAGCGCGCCGGCGAGTCCGGCGATGCCGAACAGTCCGGTCTGGCTCTCGCTCAACTGCCACGGCGTGTCCGTCAGCGGCAGGGACAGTCCGCTCCACAGGGTTCCGAACGACGCGAACAGGAAGAACGCGATGAGCCCGCGCGTCAGGAAGGCGCGCTGCCCGAACAGTTCGCCGAGTGAGACGACGGCCCGCCCGTACCCCGCGAGTCGGTGGGGGCGTTCCTCCGACGGCAGCACGACGAGGACGAGGGCCGCGAGGCCGAGCGACAGCACCGCGAGCACGGCATAGACGCTCCGCCAGCCCCACACCTCGGCGAGCGCGCCGGTGACGATCCGCGCGCCCAGGATGCCGACCACGACGCCCGAGGTCACGACGCCTATGTTCCGCCCGCGTTCGGCAGGCGGCGACACCGACGCGGCGTAGGCCACCGCGGTCTGCACCACGACCGCGAACACCCCGGCCGCCGCGAGCCCGAGGAACGCCGCCCATGCGGCCGACGCCGAAGCCGTCAGGATCATGCCCACCGCGGTGAGCGCCAGGTGCGCGGCGATGAGCCGGCGCCTGTCGATCACATCGCCGAGCGGCACCAGCAGCACCAGCCCGGCCAGATAGCCGAACTGGCCGGTCGCGACGATCCATCCGGTGAGCTCCGCCGACACGTCGAGGTCGCGTCCCATCGGCCCCAGAACCGGCTGCGCGGCATAGATGCTCGCCACAGCGACACCACACACCACCGCGAGCAGCAACCGCCGCCACACGTCCATCGCACACCTCAATCGGTAGTAGATTGCAACCGATTGGACCGTACGGCATGATTGTTTCAATCTGCAACTCATCGGGAGGTGTCATGTCGCGCATGACCATGCGCGCCCCGAACTCCGACTGGACCGACCCCCACTGTCCCGTCGCCCGCACGCTCGACCTCATCGGCGACAGGTGGAGCCTTCTCGTCGTCCGCGACGCGATGGACGGGGCACGATCGTTCACCGAGTTCCAGCGACGCACCGGCATCGCCCGCAACATCCTCACCGACCGCCTCCGCAAGCTCACCGCTCACGGGGTCCTCGCCCAGCGCACCGCGCCATCGGGCCGCCGCCAGGAATACGTGCTCACCGACGTCGGCCGCGACCTCTTCCCGGTCATCGTCACCCTGCGGCAATGGGGAGAACGCCACGCCTTCGCCCCCGGCGAGACGCACTCCACCCTTGTCGACCAGCACGGCACCCCGGTGCCGGACATCACGCCGACCGGCGCCGACGGCGCGCTCCTGGACACCGACAACACCCACGTGCGGAAGACCCCGTAGAAGAGCGGCCTTCGGCGCGTTCACTCCTCGGCGGCAGGTGCTCAGGGGAGCGGGTGGATCGGCTCCCAGCCGTCCGGAACCCCGTGGGGGCGGTCCAGACGCGCCCATATCAGCGCTCCGCCCACGACCCCGGGCACATGCCGGTCGGGCGCCGGCCTCGACACCAGAGGGCCGGTGCCGTGCTCGAAAGCGTCCGCCACCGCCTCCACATACGCCGCCACCGATGGAAACCCGGTCGGGGCATCGAGCTCCGCGCCCTCGTGGAAGGCCCACCGGCCCACGCCCGACGAGGAGGCGTACCGGCCGTTGTCGGGCGCGTCGTTGTCCGGTCCCAGCCAGGGAACCCAGTCCGTCACCGGACGCGGGACACCCGACGGGCTCCCGGCCATCCCCTCCCAGGCGCCGCGAGCCCACACCGCCTCACCCGGTCCCAACAGCACGGAGTCGAGGAACTCGTAGGCGGCCATAACCCCACCTTCGTCCTCCCCGAAATCAACCCACCCCACCCCGCCGCACAGGTGCCACAGCGCCGTCAGCTCTTCGGGGAAGCCGTGCCCGTGCGCGGCGCGCAACTGGACCTCGGCGTCGGCCAGTACCCGCGCGTCGGCCGGGGGCAGGATCGTCTTCGCCGACACCGGAGCGTGCGTGCGCAGCCATGCCTCGACCCGCCCCCAGGCCGCGACCACCCTGGCGGCCTCGCTGTCCGCGTTGTACTGATCCGGCATGCCGACGACACTACGGGCTGGGTCCGACAGGTCATGCTGCGCCCGGCGACGGCGATCACTCGACCTGGCCCTGGCCATCACCCGCTGTCGCTCGGGACGGGGCGGGTTCGCGAGCGGAAAGTGCGTCGGTAGGTGTCGGGAGGCACGCCGACCGTGCGGTTGAAGTGCCGGCGCAGCGTGGTGGCGGTGCCCATGCCGGTGGCCGCCGCGATGGTGTCGACACTGTCGTCGGTGATCTCCAGCAACTCCTGGGCGTGGCGGATCCGCTGGGTGAGCAGCCATTGCAGCGGGGTCGTACCGGTCACCGACCGGAAATGGCGGCCCAGGTTGCGCGAGCTCATCCGCGCCTGGCGGGCCAGGTCCTCCACGGTCAGCGGCTGGTCCAGTCGTTCGATCACCCAGGGGAACAGCTCGGCGAGCGGGTGGTTGTCCGGGGCGGGCGCCGGGGTGGTGACGAACTGGGCCTGGCCGCCGTCCCGGTGCGGCGGCACGACCAGGCGGCGGGCTACGGCGTTGGTGACCAACGAGCCGTGGTCGAGGCGGACGAGGTGCAGACACAGGTCCATGGCGGCGGCCTTTCCGGCGGAGGTGAGCACCCTGCCGTTGTCCACGTAGAGGACGTCCGGGTCCACCTCCACCCGGGGGTAGCGGACGGCCAGGTCCTGGGTGTGCGCCCAGTGCGTGGTCGCGCGCAGCCCGTCGAGCAGGCCCGCGGCGGCCAGCACGAACGCGCCCGTGCAGAGGGAGGCCACGCGTGTGCCCGCCTCGTGGGCCGCGCGCACCGCGTCGACCAGGTCGGCGGGTGGGTCCGCATCGACGTCGGCCCAGCCCGGGACGATCACGGTGTCGGCGTGCGGGAGCCGGTCGAGGCCGTGGTCGGGCTCCAGCGCGAACCGCCCGGCCCGCACGGCGCCCGGCCCGCAGACGACGAGGTCGTACCAGGGGACCGTCACGCCGTCCGGGGCGGCGTTGAACACCTCGTACGCGAGGGACAGTTCGAAGTGCAGCATCCCGTCGGTGACGGCCAGCGCGATAGTGGTCACGTCCGGAATTGTATGGGTCATGGCGTTCCAGACACTCGTGGTGGGCGCCCACCCTCGACAGGATGTCCACAACTGATCGCAACAGATCGTTCAAGTGCGAGGGAGAACCCATGGGATCCGGGCTCAAGGTGACGGTGTTCGGCGCGTACGGGCACACCGGGCGCTTTGTGGTGGCAGAGCTGCGGGATCGCGGGTTCGTCCCGGTTCTCTCCGGGCGTGACGCCGACAAGCTGAAGGTGCTGGCGGTGTCCGAACCCGGACTGGACGCCCGCCCGGCGTCGGTCGACGACCCGGCCTCGCTCGACCGAGCACTGGCCGGCGCGGCGGCCGTGATCAACTGCGCCGGGCCCTTCGCCACGACGGCCGCCCCCGTGATCGAGGCGGCCCTGCGCGCCGGGATCCCGTATGTGGATGTGGCGGCCGAGATCGAGGCCAACGTCGACACGTTCGCGCACTTCGCGGACCGCGCCCGCGCCGCGGGAGCGGTGGTCGTCCCCGCGATGGCCTTCTACGGCGGCCTCGGCGACCTGCTGACCACGGCCGCGATGGGCGACTGGACGGCGGCCGACGAGGCGCACATCGCGTACGGGCTGAGCAGTTGGCACCCCACCGCCGGAACGCGCGCCGCTGGCGCGGTCTCCCGGCAGCGGCGGGACGGCCGACGCGTCCGTTACGCGAACGGGCGGCTGGAGTACCGCCATGACGACCCGCCGACCCTGGAGTGGCCCTTCCCCGACCCGATGGGTCCCCGGGCCGTCATCGGGGAGTTCACAATGGCTGATGTCGTCACCGTCCCCAGCCACCTGTCCATCCCCGAGGTGCGCACCTACATGACGAGCGAGGCGGCCAGGGAGGTGTCGGCACCGGACACACCGCCGCCGGCCGCGGCCGATGAACGTGGGCGGTCCGCGCAGACCTTCCTCGTCGACGTCGTCGTGCGCTCCGGCGGCAGCGAACGGCGCGCCGTGGCGCAGGGCCGGGACATCTACGCCGTCACCGCGCCGCTCGTCGGGGAAGCGGTCGACCGGGTCCTCACGGGACGGACCAGGACGGTCGGCGTTGCTTCCGCCGGCGAGATCTTCGACGCGCCCGATTTCCTCCGCGCGCTGTCCTCGTACATTTCCCTGGAACTGCGTCGGTAGCGGGCTGAGGGGCCAGGCTGCGCCGGGCTGCTGTGTGTTCTGGGCTCTCGATCTCCCCCGAGGGGCGTGGCAAAAGGCCCGGGATCCGCCGAGTACGGACCTCGGGTCAACGCTCCTGACCCGCGTCGGTGGCGGCGTTCGTGGTGGCCGGCTCGGCCGGCGCTGTCGTTCCTCGCGTCACGTCGTCGCGAACCCGCGAGGATTCGGCGGGCGTGGTGCGGCGGAGGATGAGTATCGCTCCGGCGGCGGAGAGGAGCGCTGCCGCGGGGAAGCTGATCCAGAGCCAGGGCGTTCCGAAGAGGCCGAGGGCGAGCAGGAGCGGAATGTGGACGGCGAGGATCGAGCCCACGGAGATCACGAATGAGGGGCGGGCCCGGCCGCGCGCCTGGAAGTAGGTCGCCAGGAGTGCCGTCACGCCGGCGAAGGGATAGCCGAGCGCGACGACACGCATCACCTCGGCCGTGGCCCGCCGCGTGGCCGGGTCGTCGGTGAACGCGGCGGCGAGCGGGTCGGCCACGGCGAGCAGGACCAGGCAGGCGGCCGTCCCGTAGAGCACGGTCGCGCGCAGTGCGAGGACCCGGGTGCGTTCGGCGCGCGCGATCAGGCCGCGGCCGGCGTTGTAGCCGATGAGCGGCTGCATGCCCTGGGCGATGCCGGTCTGGGGCATGAGAACGAACGTGGTGACGCGGATGGAGGTGGCGTACGCGCCGAGGGCAGCCGGGTCGCCGAGGGCCGCCAGGCGGTTGTTGGCGATGAACATGATGAGCGTGTTGCCGAAGCCGCCGAGGAAGGACGGGGTGCCCACGGCCACCAGCTCCCGCAGGGTCGGGCCGTGCGGTCGCAGGTCGGCGAGGGTGATGCGGTAGGGGCGGTCGCGCTGGAGGAAGAAGAACCACAGGCTCAGCCCCATGGAGACCGCCTGCCCGCCGACCGTGCCGAGGGCGGCGCCGCGAACGCCCCAGCCGAGGCCGAAGATCAGCAGCGGATCGAGCGCGATCTGGCACAGGACCGGGAGCATCCACAGCAGGGCGGAGAAGCGCAGCCGCCCCTCGGCCCGCACCAGGCTGGAGAAGCCGGTCGCGGTGATCGCGCCGGCCAGCATGATCAGCGCGTAGTCGTGCGCGTGGCCGCGGACGTCTCCCCTGGCGCCCAGCAGGGTGAGGAGCGGGTCGAGGAGGAGCAGGCCGAGCAGGGTGATGGCGATCGCCGTCGTCCAGTAGACGAGGAAGGTGTTGCCGGCCGCCCGCGCGGCCTGCCGTGGGTTCCCGCTGCCGAGGCTGCGCGAGACCATGGACGCGCCCCCGACGCCGACCGTCGTGGAGACGGCCCCGAGGATCAACAGGACGGGCGACACGACGTTCACGGCCACCAGCGCCTCGGGGCCGACCCCCCGGGAGACGAACCAGGCGTTGGTCAGGGCGTAGATGCCATAGGTGGCGACCGACATGGTCGTGTGGGCGCTGGTGCTCCACAGCAGACGCCCGACCGGCCGGGTGCCGAGCGCCGACGTGTGGTCGCGCATCAGCACCTTGCGGGGCTGCGGCCGAACTGAGCCATCAGCAGGTCGAGTTGTTCACGGCCGAAGTCGTAGGTCGCGGTGTCCCGGTGGCCGCGGTACTTGGTCTCGACGATCATGATGACGGCAAGGTACAGGGAGTACAGCCGCCGCCGTACGCGTTCCGACTCGGACAACTCCCCCCGCCCATAGCCCCGGATGAAGTCGGTGGGCTCCCCGAACACCGGCAGGTCGATGCCCGTGAATCCGGCCTCCATGATCGGATCTCCGTAAATGGCGCGTTCATGGTCGAGGATCGCGACTATCTGGCCGTCCCTGATCATCGAGTTCTTCGTCCAGAGATCGACCTCGACGAATCGCGGCTCGGTCACGTCGTCGAGCACGCTCGCGTGTGCGGCGACTGTCGCGCGTATCTCGTCGTAGCTCCGGCCGATGTCGACGGACACACGCTCTCCGTCGACGAGGGTGTCCTCGACCAGTTGGCCGAACGCCGCACGCCAGGTCGCCGATCCCGGGCCCCGCAGGGGACCGAAGTGCGGCCCCACGATCGAGTTGAGCTCCCGATTGAGCGCGCCCAACTGCCGTCCGCCCGCGGTGACGACTTCCGCCGGGAGACGGCCCTCCGAGGTGGCGATGCCGAAGTTGTCCGCGTCGACGTACTCCATGAAGAAGTAGTCGGCGTCGACCAACTCCCGGGAGAGATCAGCGTGGTCGACCCGTGGAATCGGGACCTGGGTGTGCTCGCGGACCAGTGCCATGGCGGCGAGTTCGTTGCGCATCATGTCCCGCTCACGGGTCAGCACCGCGACGTGGGCGGGTGGCGCGATCTTCAACACCACCCGCTGTCCGTCGCGAAGCCGGATCCGGTAAGCCACATTGAACCAGCCGTGCGTTATCTCCTCGGCGAAGTCGTCGCCGTCGGGCGCCTGTTCGGCCCCGTAGGCTCGCTCGATCATCGCCCGCAGCGTCCGCGGCGACTGCCGGTTCTTGGTGATGCTCTCGGTCACGGCTTCCACAGACGCTCCTTCGGGGGTGCGGCTCCACGGGAACAGTCCGGCCACCGTAGTGCGGGCCGGCGCCCGGGAAGTAGGGGAACGTTCCCATACGGCGGCGTGCCGGGTCAGTGCGTGCCGCAGCTTTCCCTCAGCAGCACCCGCACGGGCACGAGCAGGTCCTGCCGGGGCAGCCGCGGATCGGCCAGGCACGCGCGCAGGACGTCCACCGCGAGCCGCCCCAGACCCGTCATCGGCTGCTCGACCGTCGTCAGGCGGGGCGAGGAGGTGCGCCCGCCGTCGATGCCGTCGAAACCCGTCAGCGCCACGTCCCCCGGCACGTCGAACCCCTCGGCGGTCAGCACGTCCAGGAAACCGAGGGCCGTCTCGTCGTTGGCACACACCAGCGCCCCCGGCATCGGGCTCCGACCGCCTCGGTGCTCGGCCAGCAGGCCCCGCGCCAGCCGGCGCCCGGTCGCCCGGGAGAAGTCACCGCGCAGCGCCGGCTCCGCCGGCACGGGCAGCCCCAGCGCCCGCATGGCCGCGCGGAAGCCCCGGAAACGGCCGATGTCGTCGGGAGTGCCCGCGCGCCCGGCGACATACCGCACGTCGCGAATCCCGTGCGCCCGGACGAGATGCTCGACCAGGACCTGCACTCCCCGCGCGTTGTCGACGCCCACGTGGTCGTACCCGCCGGCCGGGCGCGGCCCCGCGACGAGCACGACCGGCACCCGGTGCGCCACATGTTCCACAACGTCGTCCGGCAGCGTCCCGGCGACCACGATCAGCCCGTCGACCCGGCCCGCCAGGTCGCGCGCCCGCGCCTCGGCCTCCGGGGGCCGGGCGACCGCCACGATCACCGACAGGCCCGCCTGCCACGCCGCGAACTCCGCACCCCGAACGACCTCGCCGAAATACAGGCTGCCCCAGGCGGGCCCGCCGGGTGCCGTTCCGTCGTCGGTGATCAGTTCCACGCCCGAGCCGGTGCGCGCCGGTTCGCGCAGGTGGGCCGCCGGTCCCGCGTCGGGCAGGCACAGGCCCAGCGTTCCGGTTCTGCGGGCCACCAGTCCGCGAGCGGACGCCGAGGGCACATACCCCAACTCCGCGATCGCCTTCTCGACCAGCCGGCGGGTGTCGGCGTTCACGTATCCCGTCCCGCTCACCACCCGCGACACCGTGGACACGGACACGCCGGCGCGTTTGGCCACGTCCCGTATGGTGGCGGCCCGGACCGCGGGCACGGCCGGGAAGACGCCCCTGGCCGCCGCTCCCCTCGGCCGGGTCATGACCGCGGGGATTCCTGGACGGCGGGCACGGGTTTCGCGGCGGTTCCGGTCCCCGGACCGTGGACGACGGGGCCGGCCTCCGGAAGTCCGCGCCTCTGGAGCACTCCGGACAGGAGAACGACCAGGACGCCGGCGGCCGGCACGATCAGGAGACCGACGCGCAGCCCGGCCGAATCGGCGAGCAGGCCGACCAGCGGGGGCGAGAGCAGAAACCCCAGACGCATGAGCCAGGAGACGATCATCAGCCCCGTCCCGGCTCGCAGTCCCGGAAGTTCGTCGGCCTCCTGCATGGCGGCGGGCACCAGGGTGGCCACGCCCAGGCCCGCGGCGGCGAAGCCGGCGATCGTGCCCGGGATCGTCGGGAAGGCGAGGGCCGTGCCCATGCCGACGGCGACCATGAGGCCGCCGGTCCGGGCGACGGCCCGCTGCCCGAACCGGTCCACGAGCCGGTCGCCGATCATTCGGCCGACGAACTGGGCGCCGACCAGGCAGATGTAGCCGGTCGCGGCCAGGGCTCCGGCGGCGTGCAGATCGGACGACAGGTAGAGCGTCGCCCAGGAACTCCCGGCGTCCTCCACGATCGTGCCGCCGATGGCTATGAGGACCAGGGCCGCGATCAGGAGAACGATCCGGGGTCGGAGGCGTGAGCGCGACATCTCGGGCAGGCGCTGGGCGCCGGTGCCGGGGGCGCTGCCAGGGTCGTCGTTGGGCTCGTCGTCGCGGCCCGGCAGGCAGAAGCGCAGCGCGACGAAGGCGAGGAGCGAGAACAGCGCGGCCGCGACTCCGAGGTGGACGCCGCGCGGCACGTCCAGCGCGATCGCGCCCGCGGCCATCGAGCCGCCCAGCACGGCACCGATCGACCAGACCGCGTGGAACGAATTGATGATCGAGCGCCCGTAGCGGCGCTGGACGCGCAGACCGTGCGCGTTCTGCGCGACATCGGTGACCGCGTCCGTCGCCCCAGCGACGAACAGGGCGGCGGCGAACACGGCCGCGGACGGTCCAAGGGCCGCGGCCAGCGCGCCCGCACCCGTGAAGCACGTGCCCGCGACCGCCATCGGCGCCGAGCCGAATCGCCGGATCAGCACCGCGGCCGCCAGTCCCGCCGTGATCGCACCGGCCGGGAACGCGGCCACGGTCAGCCCGTAGCCGGCGGTGCTCATGTCCAGGTCGGCCTTGATCTGCGGAAATCTCGGGACCAGGTTGGCGAACAGCGCCCCGTTGGTCAGAAAGAGCGCCGCCACAGCGGTTCTGGCCCGCCGGTCCACTTCGGCCGGCCGGGCGCGTACGTCGATACTCACGTGTACGAACGTACACCCAATGGCGTACGTTCGTACACGTAGCATCGGGGGACCACTCGTACGAGCGCTCCAGGACGGGCATGACCGACACCTCCGACGCCGCGGCGGCCAAGAACGCCGACGGCAGCACACGTCGCCGCGATCCCGAACGGCGGGAACGGATCATCCAGGCATGCCTGGACGTGATCGCCGAGTCCGGCGTCGCGGGCACCTCACACCGGAAGGTGGCCGCCGCGGCGGGCGTCCCGCTCGGCTCGATGACCTACCACTTCTCCGGGATGGACGAACTGCTCCAGGAGGCATTCACACGCTTCGCCTCGTCGGTCATCGACCAGTTCGAACGGCGCATGTCCGCGGCCACGGACACGGAGTCGGCCAAGCAAGCGATCACGGCGCTCATCACCGCGGAGGTGTTCGGCAGGCAGCGCGACCTCGTGCTGACCCACGAGCTGTACACACTTGCCGCCCGCCAGCCGGCGTTCCGCAAGCTCACCAACGCGTGGATGTCCCGCAGCCGTGCCGCCCTCGAGCGCCACTTCGACCCCACCACCGCCCGCCTGCTCGACGCGCTCATCGAGGGCCTGACCATCCACCGCGCCCTCGACATCGAACCCCAGGACCCGGCCCTCGCCACCGCCGCCGTCGAACGCCTCACCTCGCAATGAACCCGGACAAGAAGGTCACTTGAGGGGACGACCGCCGTCCCGCACACTCGCGACCATGTTCTGGTTGCCGGTCAATCGATTCACGCTCCTCTTCGCGGGCCTGCTCATCACGGGCCTCGGAGGCTTCCTGGGGCACTACTTGCTGTTCGTCGATTCCGAAATACCGGACAGGAACACTCTCTTGATCCTCGATACTGTGATGACGCTGGTCGGCCTGGGGTGTGTATTCGGCTCATTCCTGCTGGCCCGGCGAGGCTATCGCTGGTTCGAGTAGCCACCGCCGCGCACTTCACCGTGTGGGCGTGTCCGTTGTCCCGGTGGGGAATTCCTCGGTACCCAGGACCCGCAGCAGCTCCAGTCGCTCGCGGGCCTCGGCGTTCGCCGGGGTGAGCACCAGCAGCTGCTGGCCCAGGTCGGGCGTGACCAGGGTTTCGCAGTCCATCTCCACGCGGCCAACCCGCGGGTTCAGTATGGTCTTGCGGTCGGCGCGCCGGACCGCCACCTCGTGTTGGGCCCAGAGCCGGCGGAAGTCGGCGCTCGCCGCCCGCAACCGGTCGACGAGTCCGGCGACCACGGGGTCGCCGGACCGGCGGCCGGCGACCGCGCGCAGGTCGGCCACCATCTGGCGGGAGTGGTACTCGTGCTCCTCCGGCGGGTGGGCGGCGTGGGCTTCCGGGTCGGTGAACCAGCGGTACACGGAGTAGCGCCGGTCGCCGGTGAAGCGGGTGTGGTCGCCCGCCAGCAGGACGGCCGCCCGGTTCTGGGCGAGCACCTCGCCCAGGCCGGACAGCACCAAGGCCGGGGTGTCGCCGAGCAGGTCGAGCATGCGCATCAGGCCGGCCCGGGCCAGGCGGGCCGTCCCGTCGGCGGGCGGGGGCCGGTGGCCGGCCAGGTGGAACAGGTGGTCGCGCTCGTCGTCGGAGAGGCGCAACGCCCGGGCCAGCGCGCCGAGCAACTGGGTCGAGGGCTGACTGCTGCGGCCCTGCTCAAGGCGTACGACGTAGTCCACCGACATGCCGGCGAGCATCGCGACCTCTTCCCGGCGCAGGCCGGCCGTGCGGCGGCGCGGGCCGTCGGCGATGCCGACCTCGGCCGGGCGGATCGCCTCGCGGCGGCGGCGCAGGAAGTCGGCGAGCTGGTCACGTTCCATGGCCCCATGCTCCCGCGCGGCGGCGGGCCTATCCAGGGAGCGGCTCTCCCCTGATGAACGCTCCGCTCCCGCGCATCGCGGCGTCGGCGCAAGGTGGGTGACAGATCGACGACGAAGGAGACTGCGATGCAGACACGAACCCTGGGCAGCAGGCGACCGTTACCCGGCGGCGTTCATGTCCAACCTCGGCGTGGGGAACTGAGTCCGGCCCTCCGGCGGGGTCCATGGCGGCTGGCGGCGCGGTCGGTCCCGGCACCATGAATCCGGCGGTTCACCCGGTGGCGGCCGACCAGTCCGCGGGCAGCGCGTAGGTCCAGCCCGGCTGCCAGGCGAAGGGGGTGCGGAGCGAGTCCAGCGGCGGGCCGCCGGGGGCCCGCCAGGCGCGCGAGCCCACCCCGAAGCCCGCGGCGACGAGACGCGCCGCACCCGTGATTCCCGATGTCGTGCTCGCCGTGCCGCGGACCGAGCCGCCCCACGCCGACTCCACCCAGGATCCAGGTCCACCTGCCACGCTTCAGCCCGCCCGTCCTGTCGTGCGCGGAAACGGAGGAGGACGAGAAAGGTGGACAAGCGATGAGCCCAGAGGTTGACCATCAGGAGCAACTCGGCCGGGCGCACGAGATGATCGTCCGGCTACGGTCCTTCATAGAGGACCGCGAGCGGGCCAGGAAGGAGCCCATCGCGATCATCGGGATCGGGTGCCGGCTCCCCGGTGGTGCCGACTCGCCCGAGGAGTTCTGGCGGCTGCTGCGGGACGGGGACGACACGGTGTCCCGTTTCCCCGCCGAACGGGGCGACGCGGAGGCGCTGTTCGATCCGGCGCCGGACACCCCGGGCCGGGCCTACTGCGTCGAGGGCAGCTTCATCGACGACGCCGCCTCGTTCGACGCGTCGTTGTTCGGGATCTCGCCCGGCGACGCGGTGGGGATGGACCCGCAGCATCGCATGGCCCTGGAGGTCTCCTGGGAAGCCCTGGAACGCGCCGGCATCCCGCCCGACAACCTGGAGAGCAGCAGCACGGGGGTGTTCCTCGGGGCAAGCACCAGCGACTACGTGCGGATGCGGCAGCAGCTCAGCGATGTCACGGACGTGGACCCCTACCAACTGTTCGGCGAGCCGGCCTTCCTGGCCGGGCGCATCTCCTATCAGTACGGCCTGCGTGGCCCCTCCCATGTCGTGGACACGGCCTGTTCCTCCTCCCTGATGGCGACGCACCTCGCGTGCCGGAGCCTGCGTGACCGCGAGTGCGACCTCGCGCTCGCCGGCGGCGTCAATCTGATGCTCACCCCCTACGGCTTCGTCCTGGTCAGCAAGGCCGGCGCGATCTCGCCGGACGGGCGGTGCAAGACGTTCGACGCCTCGGCCAACGGCTATGGCCGGGGCGAGGGAGCGGTGATCCTGGTCCTGAAGCGGCTGTCGGACGCCCAGGCAGCCGGCGACAACGTGATCGCGGTGATCCGCGGCAGTGCCGTCAACCACGACGGCCGCTCCAGCGGCCTCTCGGTGCCCAGCGGCACCGCCCAGCAGGAGGTGATCCGCGCCGCGCTCGCCGACGCGGGGGTCACGCCCGACCGTGTCGGCTACGTCGAGGCGCACGGCACGGGCACCGTGCTGGGCGACCCGATCGAACTGCGGGCGCTCGAGGCCGTCATGGGCGCCGGCCGGTCGGTGGACGACCCGCTGTGGGTGGGGTCCGTCAAGACGAACGTGGGTCATCTGGAGGCCGCCGCGGGCGTCACGGGACTGCTGAAGGCCGCTCTGGTCCTGCAACACCGGGAGATCCCGCCGAACCAGCACCTGACCACCCCGAACCCGAACATCGAGTGGGACCGGATGCACCTGGCCGTTCCCACGGAGGCCGTTGACTGGCCGAGCGGCGAGGACGGCAACTGCGCGGGCGTCAGCTCGTTCGGTGCGAGCGGGACAAACGTCCACATGGTGCTCGGCAGTCCGCCCGCCCGCAAGGCACGGCCGGAGCCCGACCGCCCCCATGAACTGCTGCTGCTGTCCGGAAAGTCCGAGGCGGCGCTGCGCGGCCAGGCCGGGCGCTGGGCCGACTGGCTCGCGAACCGGGACGATGTACCGTTCCGTTCCCTGTGCCGCGCCGCGGCCGTCGGCCGGGCGCATCTGCCGCACCGCCTGGCCGTCGTCGCCGGATCGCCCGAGCAACTGCGGGAGCGACTGGCGGCGTTCACCGCGCACGGGCGGCCTCCGGGACTGGTCAGCGGCCGGGCGGCGCCGGGCCGCAAGTCCCGTGTCGCGTTCCTCTTCCCGGGTCAGGGCAGCCAGTACCCGGACATGGGCCGCGGTCTCCACGAGACGGAACCCGTGTTCCGGGCCGCCCTCGACCGCTGTGACGAGGCACTGCGCCCGCTGCTGGAACGGCCGCTGCTGAGCGTGCTGTACGGCGACGCGGAGGCGCAGGCGCTGCTGGATCGGACGGAGTACACGCAGCCCGCGCTGTTCGCCGTCGAGTACGCGCTCGCCGAACTGTGGCGGTCGTGGGGCGTGCAGCCGGGCGCCGTCATGGGGCACAGCGTCGGCGAGTTCGTCGCGGCCTGCGTCGCCGGGGTGCTCGCCCCGGAAGACGCCGCACGGCTGGTGGCGGCGAGGGCCCGGCTGATGCAGTCGCTTCCCGAGCCGGGCGCGATGATCTCCGTACCGCTGTCCGAGGAGGAGGCATCCGCCGAGGCCGCGGCCGTCAGCAACCTGGTCTCCGTCGCCTCCGTCAACAGCGAGCGGGACACCGTGCTGTCCGGTGCCGAGGACGCCATCACGGAGATCGCGGCGCGCCTCGCCGCGCGGAACGTCGAAGCGAAACGGCTGCGTGTCAGCCATGCCTTCCACTCGCCGCTGGTGGAGCCGGCACTCGCCGAGTTCCGTGCCGTCGCGGCCTCCGTGGAGTACGCCGTGCCGCGGCTGACGCTGATCTCCAACGTCACGGGCGAGCCGGTGGGCCTGGACACCCTCGCCGACCCCGACTACTGGTGCCGCCACGCTCGGCAGGCCGTGCGATTCCGCGACGGAATGCGCGCGCTGGCGGACGCCGGGTTCACCACGTTCCTGGAGACGGGCCCCGGCCGGACACTGCTGGGTCTCGGCTCGGCATGCCTGCCGGGAGACGACCGCGCCTGGATCGCGTCGATGCGCCGGAGTGCGGCGGACGGCGAGCAGATCCGGGCCGCTCTGGGTGAGCTGTTCGTGCGAGGCGCCCCGGTCGACACGACCCGCCTGTACCCGGAGGAGCCGAGCGTACCGGTCGATCTGCCGACCTACGCGTTTCAGCGGGAACGGTACTGGTTCGCCGAACGGCAGCCCATCGCCCTGGGAGAGGTGGCGGACGGAGGGCCGCGGCAGGAGCCGGCCGGGGGTTCCGGTGGCGTTTCCGGCGACGCGGAGCTGCTCGGCCTGGTCATGGAGACGGCGCCCGAGGGGCGCGCCGGGCTGGTCGCGGGCCATCTGCGCGAGGTGCTCGCGGGAGCGCTGTGGACACCGGCCGACGAGATCGCGCCCGACACCGATCTGCTCGGACTCGGGATGGACTCGCTGATGGCCATGCAGGTGGTCGCCGCCTGCAAGAACACGTTCGGCGTCACGGCGTCGCTGCCGGATTTGTTCGAGCAGCCGACAGTCTCGGCCTGGGCGGCGCACATCGTGCGCCTGTTGGAGAGTGAACACGGCCTGGCCGGGGCGGGCGGAGCCGAACAGTCGGCGGCCAGGGCCGACTGGACCGATCCCGCGCGCCTGCGGGCGGAGGCGTTCCTTCCCGAGGAGATCCGGCCGGGAACTCCGAGCCGCGAGACGTGGGATGACCCGGAGGAGGTTCTGCTCACCGGCGCGACCGGCTTCGTCGGCGCCCATCTGCTGCACGAGCTACTGCGTTCCACCCGCGCGCAGGTGCACTGTCTCGTGCGCTGTGTGGATGAGGCGGAAGGCATGACGCGGCTGCGACGGAACCTGGAAGCCTACCTGCCGTGGCAGGAAGGGGACGAGTCGCGGATCTCGGTGATCCCCGGCGACCTCGCCAAGCCGCTGCTCGGCATGTCGGAGGCGGCCTTCGACACCCTCGCGTACCGGGTCGACGCGATCTACCACAACGGTGCCACCGTCAACTTCGTTCATACCTACCGGCAGTTGTACGCGGCGAACGTCGGTGGCACGCAAGAGATCCTGCGGCTGGCATGCCGGGGACCGCTCACTCCGGTCAACCACGTCTCGACGTTCGCGATCTGGGGCATCCCCGATGATCTGACGACGCATTTCTCGGAGACCGACGGACTGGAGCGCGCCGGACGGCTGGTCAACGGGTACGTGCAGAGCAAGTACGTCGCCGAGCATGTCGTCCTGGAGGCGCGAGAGCGGGGCATCCCGGTCAACGTGTACCGGCTCGGGCAGGTCACCGGGGACACCGAGGCGGGCGTCTGCCTCACCAACAGCTTCACCTGCGCCGTCATCAAGGGCTGCGCGGAGATGGGCACAGCACCCTATCTGGACATGCTCGTCGAGATGATCCCGGCGGACTACGCGGTCCGCGCGCTGGTGCACATCTCCAGGACGACGCAGGGGTTCGGCGACAGCTTCCATCTGGTGAACCCGGCGCGTATGTCGTTCAACGACATGATCGGGCACATGCGGCGGCGCGGCTGGCCGATCGAACAGATCCCGGGCGAGGACTTCGTGACGAAGCTCCGCGACGACATAGGCAACGGCCGGGACAACCCGCTTCACGTGCTGATCGACACCATGGCCCACATCGTCCGCGCCGGAGAGGACTCCATGAGCTACGGCGTCGACGAACTCGCCGCGGCGCTCGACGGCAGCCGGATCGTCTGTCCCCCACTGGACGGCGATCTTCTCGACATCTACCTCGACTGGATGGTGCGGACCGGTTTCCTGCCGACCGCTTCTCACATGGAAGGAAGTCTTCAGTGAACATTCCACACCCCGGAGCCGCGACGGGGCCGGAGGACAGCGACGTCATCGTGCTGGGCTCGGGTGTCGCCGCCAACGCCCTGGCCGTCGTTCTGGCGAAGCATGGGGTCCGGGTCACGGTGGCCGCCGAGAGCGGCCGGCAGCCCTTCGGCCGCGGCGAGATGCTGGGTCGATACTCCGCCCTGCTGTTGCGCACGCTGGCCGCGCGGTACGCCGTCCCCGAGTTCGCCCACCTGACCAGCCTGGCCGAACTCACCCGGATCGTGGGCGCCTCCGGGGGCATGGAGCGCTGCCACGGCTTCGTGTACCACCGCGCGGGCCAGGCGCAGAATCCGGACGAGCTACTGCAGATGAGTCCGCCCAAGACGATCCCGCCGGAGCCGAGCCTCTACCGTCCCGAGGTCGAGGAGTACCTTGCCGGCACAGCCGAGAAGTACGGCGCCAGGCGCCTGACGGACGTCCGGATTGAGGAGGTTGAGGCGTCGTCCGAGGGTGTACGGGTGACCCTGGACGGCGGAAAGGTGCTGACGGGACGCTATCTGGTGGACGCCGGCGACCGGAACTCGGCGTTCGCCGCACGCTGGGGGCTGCACGAGGACCCGTGCCCGCTGAGTTCCCAAACGCGTTCCCTGTACACCCACATGCGCGGGGTGCGCTCCTTCGACGATGTCTTCGGCGGGGAGGCCTATCAAGCCCCCACCCCGTGGCACGAGGGCAGCGTGCGCCACCTGTTCGACGGCGGCTGGCTGGAGATATTCGACTTCGGCAACCGACCGGAGTCGACGAACCACACCCAGAGCGTCTGCCTGAATCTGGACGCCGTCCGCTTTCCCGCCGGGGCCTCGCCCGAGGCCGACTTCCAGGACTTCCTGGCACGCTTCCCAAGCATCGCCCCCCTCTTCGAGAAGGCCGAGCCGACGGGCCCCTGGCTCACCGAGGAGCGTCAGCAGTACGTGTGTGCCACAACGGTGGGGCCACGCTGGTGCGTCATCGGCGAGGCCGCGGGGTATGTCGACCCGTGGCTGAACCGCGGCCTGATCACCAGTCTTGAACAAGTCAACGCGCTGGCCTGGCGGCTGCTCGACGCCGTCCGGGACGGCGACTTCGCCACGGAACGGTTCGCGGCCATGCACCGGATCACGCGCCGACTGCTGGCCGGCGACGATCGGGTGGTCTCCCTGATCACGGCCTCGCTGACCGATCACGCACTGTGGCGTTCCGCACTCTCCGTTTTCGAAACAGGCCTGCGCTTCGGGCAGTTCGTCATGCAGCGGGCCGCGAACACGCTGCTGGAGACCGGCAGCGACGAGGAAGTGCGGGCCCTGGAGGACATCGAGTTCTTCGGCTCCGTCTTCCCCGGCCACGCGGGATACAACGAGTTGCTGAACAACGCCGTGGCGGAGTGCGCCGCGGCCGCCGAGGGCCGAAGGAAGCCGCAGGAGGCCGCGGACACGCTGCTGCGGTGGCTCCATGAGGCCGACTGGGTGCCCGACTTCTTCGTTCTCGACACCTCCGCCCGCTTCCCGCACCTGACGCCGAAGGACTTGCAGGCGCTGGAGCAGTGGGCCCGCGGCGACGCGCCGGCCGACGTAGGGGCGCTGGCGCTCACGGCGATCGAGACCTTGAAGAAGCAGGCGATGGCAGCCCAGAGGCAATGACCCGCCCCCGTCTCCCCACCGACCGCTCACACTCTTCGAAGCCCAGAAGGACTCGGCATGGCACCCCTGAAACGGCATCTTCTGCCCGTCCTCACCTTCCCGGTGATGATGATCGTCGTGATTCCCACCACCATCTGCCTGCTGGCGGGAGTGGGAACCGTGGACACCCCGACCGGAGTGACCCTGACACTCGCCACCATCGGCGGCGTCTTCCTGGTCTGCGGCCTGTACTTCTTCGTGTGGACCGTGCTGCTCTTCGACAAGAAGGGGGAAGGCACCCTCGCGCTGTTCGACGCACCCACCAAGCTGGTGGTGGCGGGCCCCTACAAGCACGTGCGCAACCCGATGCTCAGCGCGGCGATCATGGTGATCGGCGGCGAGGCGCTGGTGCTGCGCTCGCCGTGGATCGGCACCTGGTTCCTCGTCTTTTTCGCCCTGAACGCCATCTTGATCCCACTGTTCGAGGAACCCGACCTGCGTAAGCGCTTCGGGGAGGAGTACGACGTCTACCGGCGCGAGGTGCCGCGCTGGATACCGAGGACGCGGCCGTGGAGCGGATGAGAACCGGCGGTCTCCGCCGGTGTGAGTCCGGACCGGAGCCGCCGTACCTGTAAAGGACACCGCCCCGCCGGGCGCCCGTCACGGGCGCCCGGCGGGGCGGTTCGCTGGAGCACCGGGATCAGGGGCCGGTGCCCGGACCGGAGTGCCGGTCGGCATCTCCGTCCGTGCCTGCCAGCGCCAGGGGCAGCACCACCTCGGTCACCAGGCGATGCGCCTCCTCGCGCCCCACGGGTTCACCGGTCAGCAGCCACCGGAAGAAGATGACCGCCGGCGCGATCTGCCACAGCATGTCCACGTCCGCGCTCTTGGCGATCTCGCCACGGTCCCGCGCTCGGACGAACGCGTCGATGACGGCCTGTCGCCGCGCGTAGATGTAGCCCTCCCGCATCGCGGCGGCCAGCTCGGTGTTGCGCCTCAGCTCGCCCACCAGACCGGCCATGACGTCGGCGAGCCGCTCCATCTCGGCGATCAGGTCATGGAAGAAGGCCAGCAGGTCGCCGCGCAGCGAGCCGGTGTCCCGGCCCGCCGGCAGGTCGCTGACGGCGTTGACGAAGGCCGCGACGACCAGCGCCGACTTCGAGGGCCACCTGCGGTAGACGGTCGTCTTGCTGGCATGCGCCCGGGCGACTACCTCGTCGATCGTGAGGCGGTCATACCCGGTCTCGCGGAGCACGTCGAGCGTGATGCTCAGCAGTTGATCTTGGCGGGCCTGGCCGCCCCGAAGTCGCGCCGTGGACATGGGGGGAGTGTATGCCACCACCTCTTTAGAGTACGATACAGTACTGTACTGTTGGTCCTCGAAGGGGTGTTGTCCCGTGTCCGAATCATCTGTGCCGGCCAGCGAGCCCGATCCGCGCCGTTGGGGGGGACTGGCCGTCCTCTCCCTGGCTCTCTTCCTCGTCGTGACGGGCAACATCGCGCTCGCCGTCGCGATGCGTGAAGTGGCGAGCGAAACGGGCGCCACCAGCTCCGAATTGCAGTGGATGCTGGACGCCTACCCGCTCACCATGGCCGCTCTCCTCTTCGCCTTCGGTGCTCTCGGCGACAAGATCGGGCGCCGCGCGGCCCTGCTGTGGGGCATGGCGGGATTCGGGGTGTTCAGCGTCCTGGGCGGCCTGGGGGACTCGCCGGAACACCTGATCGCCGCCCGCACCGGACTGGGCATCGCGGGAGCGCTGATCATGCCCGCCACGCTCGGCCTCGTCCGCATGATCTTCCCCGAGGAGGAGCGCAGCCGGGCCCTGGCCCTGTGGTCGGCCTCGGCCGGTCTCGGTCTCGCGTTCGGCCCGATGCTGGGCGGCGCACTGGTCGAGGTGTGGGGCTGGGAGGCGGCGTTCTACCTCAACGTGCCGGTCGTGGTCGTGCTGTTCGTCGCCGCGATCCCCCTGCTGCCGGCCACGCGCGATCGCGACACGGGAAAGCTGGACCCGCTGGGCGCGCTCCTGTCCTGTCTGACGCTCGGCAGCCTGGTCTTCGGCTTCATCGAGGGACCGTCCAAGGGCTGGACGTCGGTCGAGGTGCTCGGTGCGTGGGCGCTGTCCCTGATCGCGCTCGTCCTCTTCATCGTCACCGAACGCCGCGTGGCGGAGCCCATGGTGGATCTGAACTGGTTCTCCAACCGGCACTTCGCCGCGGGCGCGGGCTTCGCCGTGCTGGCCCTGACGGTGTCCATCGGCATGATCTACCTGATCACACTGCACGCCCAGCAGTTCTCCGGCCAAGGTCCGCTCGACACCGGACTGCGACTGCTGCCCGCCGGCATCGGCATCCTGCTGGCCGTGCCCGTGGGCGAGCGGATCTATCACCGCGTGGGCGCGCGCTGGGCCATCGTTCCCGGGCTGCTCCTCGGCGCGGCCGGTGCCTACGCGCTCAGCACCGTCGACCTCTCGAGCACCGACACCCCCGTCATCGTCGCCGGCGTCCTCGTCGGGCTCGGCACCGGGCTCGCCATCCCGTCGATGACCGATTCGGTGATGTCCAATGCCCCCAAGGAGCGCAGTGGGGTGGCTGGCGGTGCGTTCGACGCCTCCATCGAGGTCGGCGCCTCGCTCGGCATCGCCGTCTTCGGCAGCGTGCTCACCAGCGTGTACGCCAGCGAACTTCCCGACGCGCTGATGGCAGAACTGCCGCCCGAGGCCCGGGACATCGCCGAGGACTCGCTCGGCGGGGCCACCATCCTCGCCCAGCAGGCACCGCCGGAGGTCGCGGGACAGATGCTGGAGGCCGCGCGTTCGGCGTTCATCGACGGCATGAACGCCTCCTCTCTCACCATCGTCTGCCTGGCCGGACTCACCGCGGTCCTCGGACTGTTCCTGATCCCGGGCCGGAGCGGGCACCCGACGCCGCGGCAGACCGACCCGGAGGGGCAGCCCGGTAACGGTGCGGGGATGACCCGCGCGAGCTGACCCCTCCAAAGACCCCTGAGCCCCGGGTACTCCGCACCGGTGGCGCTCAGGAGGGCGCGCCGGGCCCCCGACCGGACGCGCCGGGCCCGCCGGCCGCGTGCGCACGCGGCCGGCGGGCCGCTGTCCGCCGAGCCGCTGGGGCCGCCGACGCGCGTCCCGTCGCGCGGAACCCCACGATGGGCCGCGCCGAACCGCCCTCTTCACGGAGTTCTTCCGTATCTTGACCGGGTCTCAAGCCCTGGTCCCGATGCTGCTCACGACCCCCGGTCACGTCGATCGCGACTCACCGCGCCGACCACACTCAGGAGTTATCGTGAGCCTTGCCCAATCGGGCGACTCAGGTTGGATCACCACCACGGCCGTCGGCGGCATCGCCCTCGTGCTTTTCGTGGGCGTGGGCTTCATTGTGCTCAGCCGTCGTCTGAGGCAACCGGCCGTCATCGGAGAGATCACCGCGGGCATCTGTCTGGGGCCGAGCCTGCTCGGCCTGCTGCCCGGCGACCTGCCGGAGCTGTTCTTCCCCACGGCCGTCCGGGACCACTTGGGCGTCGTCGCACACATCGGCCTGCTCATCTTCATGTTCCTCATCGGCTGGGAGTTCGACTACGCCACGCTTCGCGGCCGACGGCGCACCACCGTCACGATCTGGTTCTCGGCCGCCGCACTGCCCATGGCACTCGGCGTCCTGCTCGCCACCTTGCTGTTCCGCTCCCACGACACCGTGCAGGGCGAGAGCCTCCGCTTCCTGGACTTCGCCCTGTTCATGGGCACCGCCATGTCGATCGCGGCGTTCCCGGTGCTGGCCCGCATCATCGCGGACCGCGGGCTGCAGGCCACGCCCGTCGGCACCCTCGCCCTCGCCCTCGCCGCGCTGGACGACATCCTCGCCTGGTGCCTGCTGGCGACCGTCGTGGCGCTGGTCACGGCGTCCGGCGCGGCCGGCTTCCTGGGCGTCGTCGGCTGGGGCGCGGTGTACATCGCCGTCATGCTGCTGGCCGTACGGCCGCTCCTGGCCCGCCTCGCCCGACACGCGACGGCCGCAGCGGCGCCCTACCTGCCGATGCTCGCCGCCTCCGGCGCGCTCGGTTCCGCCTACGTCACCTCGGAGATCGGGCTCCACGCCATTTTCGGCGCGTTCGTCTTCGGTCTCGTCATGCCCCGCGGTCCGGAACGCGAGCTGTTGCACCAGGCCGCGTTGATTCCTCTGGAGAACACGAGCCGACTGCTGCTGCCCGTCTTCTTCGTGGTGACCGGGCTGTCCGTGGACCTCTCCTCGCTCACCGCGACCGGCGCCCTGCACATGGTCCTGATCGTCCTGACGGCCTGTGCGGGAAAGCTCGGCGGCGTGCTGCTGTCCGCCCGGATGACGGGCATGAGCTGGCATCAGGCTACGACACTCGGCCTGCTGATGAACACTCGCGGTCTGACGGAGCTGGTGATTCTCAACGTCGGTCTCGACCTGGGGCTGCTCAACACCGAACTGTTCACCACGATGGTGATCATGGCGCTCGTGACCACGGCCATGACGTCGCCACTGCTCAGCATCGCCCTCCGCGGGGGCACCCGGACGGGCCGGTCCGGCGAGGCCGGAACGCCCCCCGGTGCCCGCGGGGCGACCGACCGCCTGACCACACGTGAAGGACCTCGACGTTCGAAGGTGAGGGACCGTGAAGTTCGACTGGACCGATGAGCAACGCGCCCGGTACGAGGCGACACTCGCCGCCGCGCGTGACGCGTTCCCGCCCGGCACCGCCGCGGCACAGGAGTACTACTCCCGCAAGGACTGGCGGCGTCTGGGCGACCTCGGTCTGCTCGGCCTCTCCATCCCCGCCGAGTACGGCGGTGGCGGCCTCGGCGCGCTCGACACCGCGCACGCCGTGGAGGCCCTGGGCCGCGGCTGCACGGAGACCGGCCTGGTCTTCGGCGTCAGCGCGCACCTCTTCGCCTGCGGTATGCCGATCGCCGACTTCGCCACCGAGGACGTGAGGCGGCGGATACTGCCCGGGATGTGCTCCGGCGAGCTGATCGCCGGCAACGCCATCACCGAGTCCGGCTCCGGTTCCGACGTCTCGCGGCTCTCCGTCACCGCCGAACGCGTGCGGGGTGGCTGGGTCCTCAACGGCGAGAAGAGCTTTGTCAGCAACGGTCCGGCCGCCGACGTGTACGTCACCTACGCCACCACCGACCCCAAGGCCGGCCCTTTCAGCGCGACCGGCTTCGTCGTGGACCGCACGAGCGCGGGCGTCACCGCGGGCGAACCTTTCGAGAAGATGGGCCTGCGGCAGTGCCCGGCGGGTGCCCTCCGTTTCGACGACTGCTTCGTGCCGGACGCCCAGGTGCTGGGCGCGCCCGGCCAGGGCGGCGTCATATTCCAGCACTCCATGGGCTGGGAGCGGGCCTGCTTGTTCGCCGGCTACCTCGGCCTCGCCGACCGCGTCCTCGACCAGTGCGTGGCCCATGCCCGCGAACGCCGCCAGTTCGGCAAACCGATCAGCCGCTTCCAGGCCGTGTCCCACCGCATCGCGGAAATGAAGCTCCGAACCGAGAGCGCCCGGCTGCTGCTCTACCGCGCCTGCTGGGAGATGGACCGGGGCGGCCCGGCCACCCTGGCGATCGCCCTGTCCAAGCTGGCGATCTCCGAGGGCGTGGTGACCAGTGCGCTCGACGCCGTCCGGATCTTCGGCGGGCGCGGATACCAGCAAACCGACGGCATCGAGGCGGCGCTGCGTGACGCCGTTCCCGCGGTGCTGTTCTCGGGCACGTCGGACATCCAGCGGGAACTCATCGTAAGGGAGCTGGGACTATGAGACTCCATCAGTTGCTCACCGACTCCGCGCGGCGCAGCCCGGAGGCACTGGCCCTGCACGGCCCGGAGGGGCCCATCAGCTACCGCGAGCTCGACCAGCTCGCCGACCGCTACACCACGGCCCTCGCCCGGCGGGGAGTCGGCGCGGGCGACCGCGTGGTGGTCTGGAGCCGCAAGGGCCTGCACCCGGTGGCCGTCATGCAGGCCGCGCTGCGGCTCGGCGCGCTCTACGTACCGGTCACCGGTACCAACCCCCCGGCACGACTCACCCTGATCACCGAGAGCGCGGCACCCGCGCTCGTCGTGGCCGACGAGGACTGCGAACGGCGCGCCCGCGAGGCCGGCTGGGCCGCGGCGGATCTCCTGAACTTCGCCGACCTGCTGCTCCTCGCGGACGGCGACGCCTCTGCCCCTCCCCCTCCCTACGCCGCCCTGCCGGACGAGCCCGCGTACATCCTGTACACCTCGGGCTCCACCGGGATGCCCAAGGGCGTGTGCATCAGCCACCGCGCGGCGCTGGCCTTCGTCCAATGGGCCGCGGAGGAGCTGGACATCGGCCCCGGCGACCGGCTGTCCAATCACGCCCCCTTCAACTTCGACTTGTCCGTCTTCGACCTCTACGCCGCGTTCCTCACCGGCGCCTCGGTGCACCTCGTTCCCGAAGAACTGGCCTACGCGCCATCCCAGCTCGTGCGGTTCATCCACGAGCGCGAGATCACCGTCTGGTACTCGGTGCCGTCGGCGATCAGCCTGATGATGCGCGAAGGCGGACTGCTGGACGACGCGCCGCCGCCCGCGCTGCGCGCCTGTGTCTTCGCCGGGGAGCCGTTCGCCCCGCACCATGTGCGGACGCTGCGCCAGGCCTGGCCCAAGGTACGGATGCTCAACTGGTACGGGCCGACCGAGACGAACGTGTGCACCTCCTACGAGGTCACCGACGCCGACCTGGAACGTGAGGCACCCGTCCCGATCGGCCGTGCGTGCAGCGGCGACACGGTGCTGCTGGACCCGGAGGACGCGGCGGAGGGCGAGGTCGTCGTGGCCGGCCCCACCGTCATGCTCGGTTACTGGGGCCAGGAGCCGCAGCGTGGGTCCTATCGCACCGGCGACCTGGCCCGCCGTGACGAGGCCGGCAACCTCCACTACGTCGGCCGCCGGGATCACATGGTCAAGATCCGCGGCCACCGCATCGAGTTGGGCGAGGTCGAGGCCGTCGTCTCATCCCTGGACACCGTCGCCGACGCGGCCGTCCTGGTCGTCGGATCCGGACTCGCCGCCCGGCTGCACGCCGTCGTGGTGCCGGCCACCGACCGGCGTCCCTCCCTGCTCGCCGTCAAGCGCCGGTGTGCGGAGCGCCTGCCCCACTACATGATCGTCGACGCACTGACGGTCCGCGAAGACCTCCCGAGGACCCCCAACGGAAAGCTCGACCGACGCCTGCTCCTGGCCGAGGCCGAAGCGGCACGGCCCTGACCCGGCGCCCGAGGAACACACAACTCACGGAGGAACGATGAGAAGTGGCGGCGAAGAGGCCGTGGCCATCGTCGGTGCGGGATGCCGCTTCCCCGGCGGCGGCAACGGACCCGACGGGCTGTGGCGGCTCCTGCTGGACGGCACCGACGTGATCTCGGAAGTGCCCCCATCCCGCTGGGACCTGGATCGTTACTACGATCCCGATCCGGACACCCCGGGCATGATGTACACCCGGTGGGGCGGCTTCCTGCCGGACATCGAGCGGTTCGACTCGGCGTTCTTCGGCATCGCCCCGCACGAGGCCCGCCAGATGGACCCGCAGCAGCGGCTGCTGCTGGAAGTCGCATGGGAGGCCCTGGAGGACGCCGGCATCCGGCCGGGCGACCTGACCGGCTCACGCACCGCCGTGTTCACCGGCGGCCTCGGTCTCGACTACCTTCTGCGGCACGCCCGCGACGCGGGGATCGCGGGGATCGACCCCTGGTACGCCACGGGCAAGGAGTCCAGCTTCACCTCCGGCCGCCTTTCGTACCTGCTCGGGCTCAACGGGCCGAGCCTCTCGCTGAACACCGCCTGTTCCTCCTCCCTGGTCGCCGTTCACCTGGCCCGGCAGTCGCTGCTCTCCGGAGAGTCGGACGCCGCCCTGGTCGGCGGCGTCAACCTGCTGCTCTCTCCCGAGCTGACCGTGTTCATGTGCAAGGCCGGCGCGATGGCGCCGGACGGCCGCTGCAAGGTGTTCGACACCGCGGCCAACGGCATCGTGCGCGGCGACGGCTGCGCCGTTCTCGTGCTGAAGCGACTCGGCGACGCGCTGGCCGACGGCGACGACGTCCTCGCCGTCATCCGCGGATCGGCCGTGAATCACGACGGGCACAGCGCGGGCCTGACCGTGCCGAGTGCCACCGCGCAGCAGCGGCTGCTGACAGACGCCCTGGCCGCGGCGCGGATCGAACCGCACGAGGTGGGGTACGTCGAGGCACACGGGACCGGCACGCCACTGGGCGACCCGATCGAGGTGTGGGCGCTCGGCGACGTGCTCGGGCGCGGCCGGAGTGCCCAACAGCCGTTGGTGATCGGGTCGGTGAAGACCAACCTCGGCCACACCGACGCCGCCGCGGGCATCACCGGCCTGCTGAAGGCCGCGCTCGTGGTCCGCCACGGCCGGATACCACCGCACCTGCACCTGAGGCAGCCGAACCCGAACATCGAGTGGGACCGGTGGCCGCTCCGGGTGCCCACCGAAGGGCCACTGGACTGGCCGGGCCCCGCCGATCGGCCGCGAATCGCCGGAGTGAGCGCGTTCGGGCTCAGCGGCACCAACGCCCACGTCCTGGTCGAGTCACCACCGCGGTCCCCCGCCTCGGGCGGCGGCGAGAACGCCGACGACGGGCGGACCTTGGTGCTGCCCCTGTCGGCGCGCTCCGGCACGGCACTGCGGGAGCTGGCCGCGGCCCACCGGGACCGGCTGCGGGGCAACGGCTCGCCGGACGGCGAGCCGGCGGACATCGCGTCGTTCGTCCGGACGGCGGCCACCCGCCGCACCCACCACGCCGAGCACCGGCTCGCCGTCACCGGCGACAGCGCGGCCGAACTCGCGGACACGCTGGACGAGTTCACCAACGGCGTGCCCGACGCCGGCCGCCCGGCCAGCGACGCCGGTCCGGGCGGGGTGTGCTTCGTCTTCTCCGGACAGGGTGGGCAATGGGCCCGGATGGGGCTGCGGTTGTGGGAGCGGGAGCCCGTTTTCCGCGCCGCGCTCGACGAGTGCGACGCATGGGTCCGCCGGACCGCGGGCTGGTCGGTGGTCGAGGAGCTGTCCGCGGAGGAGGATGTCTCACGGCTCGCCGACACGGAGATCACGCAGCCGGTGGTGTTCTCCGTCCAAGTGGCGCTCGCCGCACTGTGGCGGTCCTGGGGCGCGGAGCCGACCGCCGTGGTCGGCCACAGCATGGGTGAGATCGCCGCCGCGCATGTGGCGGGCGTGCTGGACATCGCCGACGCCGTTCGGATCGTCGTGCACCGCGGACGGCTCCTCGCCGGGGCCGCCGGCCGGGGCATGATGGCGGCCGTCGCGCTGCCGGAGGCCGAGGTCCGCGAGGTGCTCGCCCCCTATGGCGACCGGCTGTGCGTGGCCGCGGCGAACGCGCCGGCCAGCACCGTCATCGCCGGGGAGCCGGAGGCGGTCCACACCGTGACCGCGGCACTACGGGCCGACGGGCACACCTGCCGCACGCTTCCCGGTGAATACGCCTTTCACAGTGCGCAGATGGCCCCCTTTCAGCCGGAGCTCATCGCACTGCTCGGCGGCCTCGCCCCGCGGGAGCCGCGTATTCCCATCGTCACCACCACCCCGGGCGACGGCCGGTTCGACGCGGAGCACTGGGGGCGCAACGTCCGCGAATCCGTTCGGTTCACGGAGGCCGTGACCGAGCTGCTGAACGCCGGGCACCGGACGTTCGTCGAGCTCGGACCGCACCCGGTGCTCGCTCAGCCACTCGTGCAGTGCCTGGAGGCCGCGGGGCTCGATGGCACCGTCGTGCCATCGCTGCGCCGCGACAACGACGACGTACGCGTCATCCGCACCTCGCTGGCCACGCTGTTCGCCAGCGGTCTGAACGTGGCATGGGACGCGGTCTCCCCGGCCGGCGGCGTAAACAAACGGCTGCCGCGCTATCCGTGGCAGGGCGACCGGCTGTGGTTCGAGGTGCCCCCGGCCCAAGGAGCATTGCCCGCGGCGGGGGAACTCACCTCGCTGCACGGTGAACTCACCCTGTACGACTCCACCGGCCGGATGGTGGCGAAGGCACCCGGGCTGCGCCTCGTCCCCGCCGGGGACACGGACGCCGCCACTCCGCCCGAGCCCGAGCCCGTGCCCGTGCCCGCCGCGACGGCCGCCCGGCGCCCGGGCCGGGAGGAACTGGCCGACCTCGTCGCGAAAAAGGCGGCCGCCGTGCTCGGCCTGCCCGAGGGCGGCGCCCTGGCCCGCCGCCGGGGATTCACCGAACTGGGAATGGACAGCCTCGGCACGGTCGAGCTGGCCCGTCAACTCCAGCAAGCGCTGGGCATCCGCGTGCCGAAGACGGCCGCACTCGACCACCCCACCGTGGAGCGGCTCGCCGACTACCTGCATCAGCGGTTCCCCGCGCTCCCCGAGGCCGCCACGCCACCCGCGGCGAAGGGGGCTCCCGCCCCCGGGCGTGCCGCGGACCCGTCGCCCGAGCCGATCGCCGTCGTCGGCCTCGGCTGTCGCTTCCCGGGCGGAGCGAACGGCCCCGACGCCTACTGGCGGATGCTCCGCGAGGGCGTGGACGCCGTCGGCGCGGCACCCGAGGACCGGTTCGCCGGTTCGCGGATCTGGTACGGCGGCTTCCTGGACGGTGTCGACCAGTTCGACGCGCCGTTCTTCCGGATCTCCCCGCGCGAGGCAAAGGTGATGGATCCGCAGCAGCGGATCTTCCTCGAAGTGGCCTGGGAGGCGCTCGAACACGCCGGGCAGCCCGCGACCGCGCTGGCGGGCACCCGCACCGGCGTCTTCCTCGGCATGAACTCCACGGATTACGCGAACATCGTCACCAGCCACCCCGCCAACGTGGACGCCTTCTACGGCACCGGGAACTCGTTCACCGCCGCGGCCGGCCGGCTGTCGTATCTGCTGGGGGTACATGGGCCGAGCCTCGCCGTCGACACGGCGTGCTCCTCGTCGCTGGTCGCGGTCCACCTGGCCATGACCAGCCTGCGGTCCGGCGAGAGCGAGATCGCCATCGCCGGCGGCGTCAACCTCATCCTCAGCGACGTCATCCACCGCTCCACCAGCGCCATGGGCGCGCTGGCCGGGGACGGCCGGTGCAAGACGTTCGACGCCACGGCGGACGGCTACACCCGCGGCGAGGGATGCGGTGTCGTCGTGCTGAAGCCGCTGTCGGCCGCGCTCACCGACGGCGACAACGTTCTCGCGGTGCTTCTCGGCTCAGCCGTCAACCAGGACGGGCCGAGCAGCGGCCTGACCGTACCGAACGGGCCCGCCCAGGAAGACCTGCTGCGCCGTGCCCTGGCGAACGCGGGCGTGGCCCCCGGCGAGGTCGGCTATGTGGAGGCGCACGGCACCGGCACCCCGCTGGGCGACCCCATCGAGTTGCAGGCGCTCGGCGCGGCGCTGGGCGCGCGGGACGACGTCTGCCTGGTCGGCTCGGTCAAGACCAACGTCGGTCATCTGGAGGCGGCCTCCGGCATCGCCGGGCTGATCAAGACGGTACTGGCGCTGCACCACGGGGAGATCCCGCCCCATCTGCACTTCACCGAGCCGAGCCCCGACATCCCGTGGGACGAGCTGCCGCTGCGCGTCCCGGTGGAACGCACGCCGTGGACATCGAACGGCGGGCGGCGGGTGGCGGGCGTCAGCGCCTTCGGCTTCAGTGGGACGAACGCGCATGTCGTTCTCGCCGAGCCGCCCGGGGACGCGGAGCCGGAGACGGAACGGCCCTCGATTCCCGGGCAGTCCGGCACGGGTCTCGCGCAGGACACGTACGCGCTGCCGCTGTCCGCCGCCGGCCGGACCGCGCTCCAGGCCCAGGCCCGCGCCTGGAGCGAGCTGCTGAGCGCGGACGCCACCGAGGAGGCTGTGCCACCGTCCAGTCCGCGGCACCTCACCTACACCGCGGCCCTGCGCCGCAGCCACCTGGAGCACCGTGTGGTCGTCGTGGGTGACGACCGGCCGCAGCTCGCACAGCGGCTGGAGGCGTTCGCGCGCGGCGAGGACCAACCGGGCGTCGTCACCGGTCGGGCCGCGGCGGAGCCGCAACGCGGCCCGGTGTTCATCTTCTCCGGTCATGGCTCGTTCTGGCGCGGCATGTGCCAGGACCTGATCCGGAAGGACACGGTCTTCCGGGAGGCGATCGAACGCGGTGACCGGGCGATGCGTCCATACCTGGACTGGTCGATCGCCGCGCTGCTCGCCGAGGGCAAGGAGCCGGCGGCCGAACTGGACCAGCAGTTCCTGCTGTTCGGAGTGCAGTACGCGCTGGTGGAGACGTGGCGGCGGCTCGGTGTCGAGCCGGCCGCGGTGACCGGGCACAGCATGGGCGAGGTGTCGGCGGCGCTGTGCGCGGGGGCCCTCGACCTCGACCAGGCCGTCGAGGTGATGGTGTGCCGTACCCAGGTGTTGACGGATCTGATGGGCCGGGGCGGCATGGCCGTCGTGGGCCTGGACCAGGAGCGCACCACCGAGGAACTCGCCGGCTTTGAGGACCGGCTGTGCGTCTCCATCGTCAACAGCCGGCGTTCGACGGTGATTTCGGGTGAGATCGCGGCGCTGGCCGAGATCGAGGCCAGAATGAAGGAGCGCAACATCTTCTTCCGGCCCGTGGCGGCCGGCGCTCCCGCGCACAGTCCGCTGGCGGAGCCGATGCGTGAACGCCTGGTGGAGCGGCTGGCCGGGCTGCGGCCCGCCGAGCCGACCGTGCCCATCTACTCCTCGGTAACGGGTGGCCTGGTGAACGAGCCGCTCAACGCGGAGTTCTGGGGGCGCAACCTGCGCGACACGGTGCGGTTCGCCGATGCGATCCGCGCGCTCGCGGCCGATGGCCACACCACGTTCATCGAACTGTCTCCGCACCCGCTCCAGCTCACGCCGACGGAGCACGAGCTGGACGCGGCCGGGATCGACGACCGTCTGCTCGTTCCCTCGCTGACCCGGGAGACGGACTCCTCGCTCGCGCTGCTGTCGGCCTTCGGGTCACTTCACGCGGCCGGCCGCTCCGTTGACTGGGGGCGGCTCCACCCGCGGGGCGGCCGGCTGGCGGACGCCCCCGGCTACCCATGGCAGCACAAGCGGTACTGGGTGGATCACGAAGGAGCGGCGGGCGCCACGACCACTTTCGGCGCAACGGCGAGCGCCGGCGGGCGGCACCCGCTTCTCACCCGGGACCTGCGGGCCGCGGGCGGGTCGCGCACGCGCATCGTGGAGGCGGACATCGACGCCCGGCTGGCCGCCGACATGGGCGCGGAGCCGGTGGGCGACCACCTGAGGCTGCCGGCCGCCGCCTGGCTGGAGATGGTGCTGGCCGCGATCTCCGGTGACGGCGGCCGTTACTGCGACCTGAAGGACGTGCGACTGCCGGGCTCGTGGCTGAGTGCTCCGGACACCGAGAGCGTGGCCCAACTGACGCTGACCCCGGAACCCGGCGGGGCGTGGGCCTTCACCGTGCACGGGCGGGCCGACGGCACCGACGCGCCGTCCCTGCCGCTCGCCACGGGGCGAGCGGTGCGCGGCGGCGGCCGGAGGGTGTCCGGCACGGCGTTCCCGACGGGCCCGCTCCTCCCGCCGGACGAGCACGTGGCGCGGTGGTGCTCGGCGCGCGGCGGCAGCGGCGCGCTGCGCGCCGTGGCCGCGGCCCGCGAGGGAGACGCCATCCAGGTGGAGGTGGACTGCGGGCCCGCGGCGATGCGGTGGCGGATGCGGCCGGACGTACTGGAGCTCGCGCTGCGGCTGCCGTCGCTGCTCGGGGACAGCGGCGACACCGCGGAACTGCTGCCGCACCACATCGCGTCGGCCGCGGTGTACGGAACTCCGGGCCGGCGACTGGTGATCGGCGCTCGGCGTGCGAACACCGAGGGTGGCGAGCCGTGCGCCGACGTGTGGCTGGCCACTCCCGAGGGAACGCCGCTCGCCGAGCTGCGCGGGGTGCGGCTCGCTCCCCCGCCGGGCCGGCTGCTCGACGCGGAAGAACGCCGGTCGGTGGCGGATCACTTCTACCGCGTCGACTGGCAGGAGCGACCTCGGCCGGCGGATCGGGAGGACGCGGCCGCGCCGTCCGCCGAGGGCGGCTGGTTGCTGCTGGGCGACCGGGGCGGGGTCGCCGACGCGTTGGCCGGTCTGCTGCGGGCCCGCGGCGGAACGGTGGAGGTGCTGGACGGCACGCCGGCCAACGAGATGTTCACCGCGACGCTGCGCGAGCTGCACCGGCGCTCCGGCTGCCGCGGCGTGGTGCATCTGGCCGCCCTCGACCTGCCGGAGCGCACTCCGGTCGCCGATGACCTGGCCGCGGCCGCCGCCGTGGCGGCGAGCCTGCCCGCGGTGGCCGCCACGGTGCAGGCCGTCACGGGGACCGCGAACCCAGCGCGCGTTCACTACGTCACGCGCGGCGCGACCGCGGTGCGGGCGGACGAGCTGCCCGCGCCTCTGCGCGCCCCCGCGTACCGGCTGGCCGGTGTCACGGGCGTGGAACGGGCCCCGGTGTGGGGTGGGGTGACCGACCTGGACCCCCTGTCGGTCGAACCGGAGCAGGACGCGGCCGAGCTGCTGGCGGAACTGCTCGGGGGGGACGGCGAGGACCACGTCGCCGTGCGCGCGGGCCGCAGACTGACCGCCCGAGTGGTCCGGTGCGCCGAACCGGAGCCGGTGTTCGTCGCCCCGGCGCTGCGCGCCGATCGCACCTATCTGGTCGCGGGCGATGACGGGGAACTGGCGGTCCACGCGGCGGCCTGGCTCACCGAGCACGGTGCCGGGCGCGTGGTCACCGCGGGCCGGCCGGCCGCCTCGTACAGCACGCCGAACGCGGTCGCCGACCTGATCGGTGAGGCCGAGCAGGCGGGGGCCCCGCTCGCCGGGGTGGTGTGGATCGGCGCGGACTGGAACCTCCGACCGCTGGACGCGGCACCACCCACCGGTCCGGAGATTCAGGGGCTGCTGGCGGACCGTTCCCTCGGGGCATGGCTGCTGCACGACATGTGCGCGGAACGAGGCCTGGAACTGGACCTGTTCGTGGTGTTCACGTCCGTCGCCTCGCTGTGGGGCGCCGCCGGGGCCGGGCATCAGGCGGCCCCGGACGGGCTGCTGGCCGCACTGACAGAGCATCGGCGGGCACTCGGCCTGGCGGCTTCCCAGTTGGCGTATGCCCCCTGGGAGGATGTCGGACTGCTCGACGACGCCAGCCGGTCCCTGCTGCTGCGCAGCGGGCTGAAGCCCCTGTCCCCCGCTGCGGGAACTCAGCTCCTGGGGCATGCCCTCGCGGGTGCCCATGACTCCGTGGCCCTGGCGCAAGTCGACTGGTCACTGCTCCTGCCGCTGTACCGTCAGTCCCTGTCCTGGCCGCTGTTCGACGACATGGCGGCGTCGGGCCGGGCGGTGCCGGACGGCACTGATGAGCTGCTGGCGCGTCTTGCCGCACTGCCGATGGCGGAGCGGGACGAGTTGCTGCTCGACCTGGTGCTGGAGGAAGTGGCCGTCGTCCTCGGTATGGATGACGCGGAGAACCTCGAACCGCGGCAGGGCTTCTTCGAGATGGGGGTCAGCTCCATCACCGCGGTGGAGCTGCGGATCAGGCTGGAGCGGCGCTTCGCCTGCAAGCTGCCCGCGACGCTCGCGTTCGAGCAGCCCACCAGCGAGGCCGTCGCCCGTTACCTGACCGCCGAGGTGCTCGGTCAGCCGGCCGGGGACTCCTCGCGCACGCCCGCCCCCGAGCCTCCTCCCGCGTCGGCACCGGCGGCGACGAAGGGAGCGGCGGACGGCGCGGTCGACCTCTTCACACTCCTGGACGACGAGATCAACGCTGTCAACGACCTGCTCGACAGGGATTCCTTCTGACGCGCCGGTCCCCTCGCGGGAAGGCGCCGGGGCGGGCACGCGACGCCCCGGCGCCGCCGTCGTACGCGGCTGTCCCGGATTCCTTGACGGAGGCCATGGTCGCGGGGCATTTCGAGGAACTGGCGAGGGCGACGCAGCCCCGCGCGGGTCAGCCCGGTCGTCGAACTGATCCACCGCCGAGCGCTGTCGGGACCTGAGGTCATCGACCGGGGTATGGCGCTCGGCGGCTCCCGCCCGCGTCGGATTCCGGAGACAGCGGCAGTGCTCCGGTCAGATAGCGTTGCACGGCGGGGCCCACGACGCGGACCACGACCTCGGTGTCCAACGACGCCATCGGCTGTTCCCGCACCACGTAGCGGGTGAGTGCCACTCCGACGAGCTGCGAGGCGACGAAGGTGGCCCGCACCTCCGGGTCCGGCCTGCCGATCGCCTGGGCCACCGGCACCAGCACCCGCGAGGTCACGAAGTCGCGCAGCATGTCGGCGGCACCGTCGTGCGTCAGCGCCGAGCGCAGCAGGCCCAGCATTTTGCCGGTTGTCGCTTCGCCCTCCCACAATCTGAGGAATACGCGGGTCAGCTCCTCCCCCATGGTGCACTCGCCGCCCTGAACGGTGACGGCGGCCACCAGGTCCGCCGGCTGGAGGGCATCATTCATGACCGCGGCGAACAACTCCTCCTTGGAAGTGAAGAAGTGGCGAACAAGCGCCGCGTCCACTTCCGCGGCCTTGGCTATGGCCCTGATCGAAGCCATTTCATAACCGTGCTTCGCGAAGGCGGATTCCGCTGCGGCAAGAATCGTCTGCCGCCTCGACGTAGTGCCTGGACGACGCCCTATGGGCCTGCGTCGCGCTGTTGTCGCCTCGTCCGGCGCCTGGGGCTCTTCCGGCTCCTCCGACGTGCCCATGAAAACCTCCTGTTCCGTCAGAATGCACCACCTGCCGACGCCAACTCTACGGCTCTTTGCACCGGTTGTTGCCTGGGTCGGCGAATACCCGGGTGCCTCCGCACAGTTATGGCCGCCGTGGGAGCAAGGATGTTAAGTGACTTCCCAATGAGGATGTCAAGCGGCCGTGGCGACCGGTCGTGCCGCCGTCAGCACACGCCATGGTGACGGCTTCTCGCCGGTGTTCCCCGGCCCGGACCTCGGGCCCGGACACCCCTCTCCTCTCCCTGCGGCAGAGGCCGGGAAGCCGGAGCGGCTGAGCGAAAGACAAGCGGTCCTCCAGTGCGCTGGCGCACCCTCAACAGGGTCGAGCACTGCATCGGCGCTCCTCGTCCGACCTACAGGAGAAACCAGTGACGGCGACAGACCGTGAAACGATCTACAAGGCCATCAGCACCTACATCCAGGACAATTTCCTGGATGACGAGGATGTCCCGGAGTTGACGGCGGACGCGCCTCTGCTGGAGTGGGGCGTACTCACCTCGATGAACACTTCTCTGCTGCTCGCCTTCATCAGGAACGAGCTTCGCGTGGTTGTCCCGCCGACGCACCTCACCGGACAGCATTTCGGCAATCTGCGGAGCATAACGGACACGGTGCACAAACTGGCCCACCCGTCCGCCTGACCATCCGGTTCCGCCGGACCGCATCTCGCTTTCCGACAAGACGACCGATCAGAAGTGGAGAGTAAATCGTGGACGCTGAGTTCGACATCGGCATCATCGGAGGTGGCCCGGCCGGGTCCACCGCTGCCTCGTACCTGGCCAAGGCGGGATTGTCAGTCGCCGTCTTCGAAGCCGAGAACTTCCCCCGGGACCACGTGGGTGAATCCCTTGTGCCGGCCACCACGCCGGTTCTCCTGGAGATCGGCGCCATGGAGAAGATCGAGGCGGCCGGCTTCCCCAAGAAGTTCGGCGCGGCCTGGACGTCCGCGGAACAGCGTGACATCGACCACATGGGGTTCCGTGGCCTGACCCACGATTTCCGCGCCGCCGAGATCCTCTTCAGTGAGCGTGACCAGCCGGGCGTCGACCGGGACTACACGTTCCACGTCGATCGCAGCAAGTTCGACCTCATCCTGCTGAAGCACGCCGAGAGCCTGGGCGCCAAGGTGTACCAGGGCGTGCGGGTCGGCAAGGTCGACTTCTCGGGCGAACTCCCGCAGATCGGGGTGAAGATAGGCGGGCGGCACCGGCGGGTGCCGGTGAAGATGGTGGTGGATGCGAGCGGCCGCCGGACCCACCTGGGCACGCAGGAGAACTTCAAGGTCCCGGACCCGGTGTTCAATCAGTACGCGGTGCACACCTGGTTCGACGGCCTGGACCGCAAGGCGCTCGCGGTCAACAAGGACCAGGCCGACTACATCTTCATCCACTTCCTGCCGGTGACGGACACCTGGGTCTGGCAGATCCCGATCACCGACACGGTCACCTCGATCGGCGTGGTCAGCCAGAAGAGCCGGTTCAAGACATACAGCGGCGACCGCGAGAAGTTCTTCTGGGACACCGTCGCCAGTCGTCCCGAGCTGTTCGACGTGCTGAAGAGGGCCGAACAGGTCAAGCCACTCAAGACCGAGGGCGACTACAGCTACGGCATGAAGCAGATCGCCGGCGACAACTTCGTCCTCATCGGCGACGCCGCCCGGTTCGTGGACCCGATCTTCTCCAGCGGTGTCAGCGTGGCCCTCAACAGTGCGCGGATCGCGTGCGAGGACATCGTCGCGGCGGCCAAGAACGGTGACTTCTCTCGGGCGCAGTTCTCGACCTACGAGACGAAGCTTCGCCGTGGGGTGCGCAACTGGTACGAGTTCATCTCGATCTACTACCGTCTGAACATCCTGTTCACGGCGTTCGTGCAGGACGATCGGTACCGCCTGGATGTCCTGAAGATGCTTCAGGGGGACGTGTACGACGACGAGGAGCCGAAGGCGCTCGCCGCGATGCGGGAGATCGTCGAGGCCGTGGAAAACGACCCGAGTCACTTGTGGTACCCGTACCTGGGTGACCTCAAGGCCCCCTCGGCCGCACCAAGTTTCTGATCTGCTCCGTTCGTCCCGTGATGGAGGGCCAGCCGTGCGGCTGGCCCTCCACTCCGTTCAACCGACGGGACGCCCGGTGAGCACAGCCTGCTGGATCCGCTGGAGCTTGACGGAAGGTTCGAGTCCGAGCTCCCTCACCAGGCAACTCCGCAACCGCTGGTACGCCTCCAGCGCGCGCCAGGGATTGCCCGCGCCCTGCAGGGCAACCATGAGCTGTGCGCAGAAGTTCTCGTTCAGGGGCTGCTGAGCCACCAGCACACGAAGCTCCGGAATGAGCTCCGCGTGTCGGCCGATTTCCAGGTCCGCCTCGATCCGCCGTTCCAGGGCAGACATGCGACGCTCCTCCAAACGCAGCGCCTCGAGCTCAAGTACGCTGCCGACCCGGACGTCGACCAGGGCGGGGCCCCGCCACAGCGCGAGCGCCTGCCCATACTGCTGAGAGGCGCCCTGGTGGTCACCGACCGCCGCGGCGCGGCGTCCGGACTCGACGAGCTGCTCGAACTTCATGTAGTCCAGCGTGCCGAGCCCCACGTTCAAGATGTAGCTGCCGTGGCGGGTTTCCAGGACATCCTTGGCCTGGCGCGTCGGGTCATCGACCAGCGCATCGGCGATCTTTCTTCTGAGTTGAAGGATGTAGGTCTGCAGGGTGGTTGCGGCGCTGCGCGGTATGGACTCGCCCCACAGCTCCTCCATCAGCGTCGAGACGGTCACGACCCGGTCGGCATGCAGCGCCAGCAGAGCCAGTAACTGCCGGGGCTTCGCCGCGCTGGGCACGATGGACACCCCGTGGTCCTGGGCGGTGAACGGTCCGAGTATGTTGATCTCCATCTGCGCCTCTTCCTCATCTGCACCGAACCCTGAGTGGCCGGCACACGGCCACCGGTGCGCGCCCTCGGAGCCTGGCAGACGGAAAGCGAATCCTCCCAGTGATGGGCTCACGTGGCAGGGCATGAAATTTTCATGTCTTGGAAGTGCTCTCGCCACTGTCCGCGCGGGGCACCGAGGCGGGAGACTCGTCAGCTTGACCACTCACCTGGACGCGGGTCCGACCCCCCGGATACCCCACTCGGACACCTTGGACGGGCCTGTCTCAGGCCGGACAGTTGGAATGCCGGTCTAAGAAATCACCACGCGCCAGCTTGTTTGCATCTCCATCACACGCCGAACAGGACCCCTCCCGAGCGCGGTCCTATAGTCTGAATCGACTAATGACCACCATGAGGAGTTCCTTGATGGCTGGCTTTTACGGGGCCCGTGAGATCCCGAGTAGCTCGTATCCGATTTGCCCACTGTGCGCAGCTTTGACACGGAGAAGAGACAGAAAGGGGGCAGTAACACTCCGTATCACACCTTCTCTGCGTGCCGTTTCCTTATCCCGACCCAGCGCGGACGGAGAAAGCATGGAGGAGGGATTGACCGGTCCCGCCCTCCCGCCCTCCCGCCGGGCCGCCCCGGGCCGAGCGTGCCCGAGGTTCTCTCTCCCGGAACGGGCCCACGGGATGACCTTCTCGCTGCACGATGTCGGCGCCGATGTCGCTGTCGACGTGAGATCGACGGTCAACGGCTACCGCACCGGCCGCTGGCACACCGGACGCCACGGCGTCCGACGCCGGGCCGGAAATCGACCGGCACGGGACGCGATCCCGCGGCCAGGTACCGGTCGTGATGTTCAACAGAGGTTCTGAACAGGGCATTCGACGGGAGTGGCGGTGGCAGGGAACGCGACCATCCCGGCGACTGTTTGCGGCAGGTATCCGCAATGGATGAACCGGAGATCTTCTTCTCGTGAGTGTAGGTGGCCTTCCGACTGAGCGGCTGCCGAGTGTCCTGGTGAGTGAAGCGGGAGGGACCTCCCGCAGCAGGCGCGTGATCGAGGGCAAGAAAACGTGGGACCGAATATCCGGGGGAAGCTATGCAATCAGTGAAGGTACTGCTGGCCGAGGATTTGTCGATGATCAGGGGTGCGCTGATCGCCTTACTCGAGTTGGAGCCGGATCTGCGCGTGGTGACCTCCGTCGGACGGGGAGACGCGATTGTTCCGGCTGCCGTCCGCTCTCGACCGGATGTCGCGGTCATCGATATGGCATTGCCGGGCGGGGATGGTCTTTCCGCCGCAGCCGCGCTGCATGAGCGAGTGCCGACCTGCCGGACGTTGATACTTACCGCTCTCGGCCAGCCGGGGGCAATTCGGCGTGCACTGAGCACCGGAGTTTCCGGGTTACTGTTCAAAGACGCGCCCCCCGACCAACTGAGCAAGGCGGTCCGCGCAGTCGCGGCGGGTGGTCGGTTCATTGATCCCGAGCTTGCCCTGTCCGCCTGGGACGTGCAGGAGAACCCTCTGTCACCTCGGGAGCGCGAGGTGTTGCGATTTGCCGCCCAGGGTGCGGACACCGCTGAAATCGCCGGCTGCCTCTACCTCTCGGTGGGCACGGTCCGGAATTATCTGACCACGATAGTCGCCAAGCTCAATGCCCGGAACCGGATCGACGCGGTGCGCATCGCCACCCAGGCCGGCTGGATTTCCTGAGGCACTTCACACCATGTCGCCTGCCGCGGGCCCGGCCACCGCGCGGATCGCCCGGCGGGCCGACCCGCCGGTCGGCCCGTGACGCCCGAGAACCGGGCCACCCGGACGTTACCCCTCGCAGCGCTATGGCAGTTCACCTGCCTGCGCCCCATTCCCTTCATTCGCTCACGGCGCGCTCCACGAGGGTTCTCCGCACCCTCCGGCCGGCCAACGGCGACTCGGCGCTGAGTCCCGCGCACAGCGGGAACACGACGGCCCGTCCGGCTGTCCTGGTTTGCCACCGACCTCGCCGGTTCCTCACCGCCGGCGGTGCACGCCATCGCGGCTCGGATGCCGCCCCGCCCCGCGTCTCCCTGTCATGCGACGGCCTGCGAGAGCCGCGGATCGAGCCGGCACGGGGACGACGCCGCCGACCAGGATCTTCCGAGCCCAATACCCGGCGGCGGAACGGGTACCGGAATTCCCACACCGAGGAATTCCGGGAGGCGTCTCGATCCGGAAGCGTCCATTCCCAGAGCATGCCAGGACAACTACCACGTAAATTCAGCCACTCCTCGGAGTGTCCTACGGGCAGAGACCTGTACTTCTCACTTAACGCAGGAGTAGCCTTGCGCAAGCCGGAGGGGAGCACTCCAAGTCGAGCGAAGCCCGGTGGCCTGCGCGGCCCGAGGGTCTCGTCCGCCCGCAATGGCTCCAACTGATCGATTGCCAAAGGATCCTCTATGAAGCGCACAGTTCGCGACCTCAGCGGGCCCCTTGTCGTTGTGAACCGCTTCGCCGTGAAACAGGACCCACGCCTGTTCGAGCAGGAGTTCCTCCAGCACGTGGGTCGCATGGGCCGCCTTGGAAAAGTGGAGCTCATGGCGACGTTCCGCTCGCTGAACAGGCCGCAGATGTTCACGCACTTCGGCTTCTGGCGCACGCTGGGCGCGTTTCTCGAGGCCGTACACGATGAGGTGTTCCAGCGACAGGCCGAACACCTGGGTGCGCTCGTCGAGACCCGCGCCGACCAGGCAGAGTGCCTGGGGGAGGTGATCGGGTTCCGCGCTTCCGGACTTCTGAGATCCGCCCGGACCGTGGTCACCCAGTACCGGGTGACGGGCGACCGGGACGCCTTCGAGGAGCGCCTGTGGGCGCGCGCGGATCACCTGGCCCGCCACGGCGGCCCGAGTGGCGCCTGCATCTTCCGTTCCATCATATCGCCGCAGGAGTACACGACTCTCGATTGGGGAGAGGACTCCCATCTGTTCGAGTATGTGTGGCATTCTGACAGATTCCGGGAAATCGGCGCGGAAATTGCGGAGTTCGCGGTGTCGGAGACCGACGTGTCGCGGTGCGTGGCGGAGAAGGGCGGGCGGCTCACCGGCCTTCAGCGCTGGTACCCGGGAGTGGCCGTGTCCATGCGGTAGTCGTGCCACTGCGCTCCGGAAATAATTGAGTTCCGTTCGAGGATCCCCTTGCCGGAATTCCTCGGCCTGGGAGTTTCCCCGGCACCGGCGAAGCCGCCGCGCACCGGGGCATCTTGACCGCCTCTCTCTGCTCAGCGCGCGGGCAATGTGTAGGTCCAGCCCGGCTGCCAGGCGAAGGGGGTGCGGAGCGAGTCGAGCGGTGGCGCTCCGGCGAGGAGGCAGTCCAGTGCCCACTGGTTGGCCGTGTGGGCGATCAGCAGGACTCGCCTTCCGTCCCAGTCCCGGGCGAGGTCCTGGAGGAACGCGTCGGTGGCCGCCAGGACCTGCCGGTAGCTCTGGCCGCCGGGAAACGGTTCGTCGAGGTGCCGGGCCCGCCGGGCAGCGACGAGGTGGGAGGGGTGCCCGTTGAGGTCGCCGTAATCGCACTCCCGCAGGCGCGCGTCCTGGTGGAGCGGGGGCCGGCCGTCGGGGAACGCGATGCGGGCTGTCTCAACGGCGCGGTTCAAGTCGGAGGTGAACACGGCCGCGATGTCCTGGCGTCCGCGCCGCTCGCCGAGTTCGCGGGCCTCCCGGCGTCCCTGCTCCGACAGGTGGCCCTGGAGCCAACCGGTGGAGATTCCCGCCTCGTTGTCCGTGGTGGTGGAGTGCGCCTCATAGATGACCTCTACTGCCATGGTGGGACTCCCGAGTTGTGTTTGGGCCCGCTTGCCGCGGTCCTGGCGACGGCCGGAGAGTGTTCATCCCCGCCGGATGCCCTTGAAACGGTCGCGTTCGGCTCGCGGTGCCCAAGCCGGTCAAGTCAACGATCGTCCGGCCCTTCGCCGTTCGGGCGACGCCGCGCACCGCCCGTTCAGGACCGGTACTGCCGGCACTCACCGGTGAAGACGCTGTCGAGGCAGGCCCGGATGATCTCCTCGGCGGCCGCGCGCAGCGTGCGCCGCCCGACGGCTCGTGCCGGATCCTGGTAGAGCTGCTCGGCCAGCCCGTCCACGAGTGCCGTGACGCGGGTGGCCGCGAGGTCGGGGTCGAGGTGGGGCTCGACCTCGCCGCACTCCTTGCCGTTGTGGACGGCGACGGCCAACTGGCCCCGGATGTCGGCCGCCGCCGTTCGCGCGACCTCGGCCAGCGTGTCGTTCTCCAGCGACCGGCCCAGGAACGCGCGGGACACCCGGAATTCGCCGCGCCGCTCGTCGTCGATCGGGAGCAGCTCCAGCAGGCTGTCGAAGACGACCGCGGAAATGGTCCGTTTCCGCACCACTCCGTCCGCGATTCGTGCCGCCACCCGGTCATGAATGGCCTTGGTCACCTGGTTGTAGGCGAAGAGCAGCAGCTCGTCCTTGCTCCGGAAGTAGTGCTGCACGAGGCCGACGGAGTAGCCGGCCTCCCGGGCCACCCCGGCCACGGTCGCCGCGTCCAGCCCCTCGGTGGCCACAAGCCGGTGCACGGCCGCGGCGATCTGCCGGCGGCGGAGGTCATGGTCTGCGGTGCGTGCCACGCCATAACCGTATCAGTGTATGGTTTCGCCAAAACCATACGGCGATACGGTTATGCGCGGTCACCGCCCTGCCGCGTCGCCGCGGATCCATCGGGGAACCCATGAGAACTCGCACCCGCGTGCTCGCGGCGTTCAGCGCCGCCCTCGCGCTCTGCGTCACGCCTCCCGCGTTCGCACAGGGGGTCAACTCGTCGGCAGAGCAAGGAGAACGGGCGTCGGAGATCGATGCCTACCTGCGTGAACGCACCAACGCCAGCGGCGCCCCGGGCGTGGCCTACGCGGTGGTCACCCCGGAATCGGTCGAGCACATCGGCACCTGGGGAGACACCGGAAACGGACAACCGGTCACCGAGACCACCCCCTTCCTGTGGGGCTCGGTCGCCAAACCCGTGACCGCCACCGCGGTCATGACACTCGCCGAGGACGGCGCGCTCGACCTCGACCGGCCGGTGCGCGCCTACCTGCCGTCCTTCGCCCTGGCCGACGGCGCCGGAGACGCCATCACCGTCCGGCAGTTGCTCGATCAGACCAGCGGCATACCGGAGGGAACGGGGGCCACCGACCGGTTCGGCGAACGGTCCGATCCGTACGGCGAGGCGGTGGCGGACCTCGCCGATGTCGCGCCGCTGTCCCCGCCGGGCGAGAAGTTCGAGTACTCCAGCGCCAACTACCTCGTTCTGGGCGCGGTCGTGCAGGCCGTCAGCGGCCGGCCCTTCGCCGAGTACCTGCGCGACCACGTTCTCGACCCGCTCGACATGAGCGGCGCCATCACCTCCCCCCGCGAGGCACGCGCCGCACAACTCCCCGGCGGCCACAGCCATGCGTTCGGACAGCCGGTCGGGGTCCCCCTGCGCTACGACGAGACCGGGGCCAGCTACGGCTATCTCGGCGGCACGGTCGAAGACCTCGCGCACTTCGCCATGGCGCACTTGAACGAGGGGCGTTACGGGTCGGCGCGCGTGCTGGATCCGGCCTCCGTGGCAACGGCGCACGACGGCACCGCGCGCATCAGCGACACCCTGCGCTACGGGCTGGGCTGGCGCGACGACGACCGCAACGCGGACCTCGGCACCCGCATGGTGTGGCACACGGGCGCGGCGCCCGGCTACTTCGCCGCCGTGGTGCTCCTGCCCGAGCTGAACCGCGGCATCGTCATGACGCAGAACATCTACGGCTTCTTCCAGGACTCCGAACTCGTCGGCACCGCCCTGGGCGCGGCCCGGATCCTGGCCGGCGGCCAGCCCGAGCCCGTCTCCGGCGACATCACCTACCCGCTGCTGCTGGCCGTTCTCCTCGCCGTCCTCGCCGGTGCCGCCGCCGTGCTCATCTGGTCCCTCTACCGGATGTTCCGCCCCTCGAACGCGCCCCGCGGGCCGGCCCGGATCCTGACCGCCATGGCCTGCTGGGTACTCGGCGGTCTCGCGCTCGCCCATCTCGCCGTGGTCCTCCTCCCCCGGACGGCGGGAGCGGACCTCCGGCTCGTCCGGCTGTGGGCACCGGACGTCGGCTGGCTGCTCGTCGCCACCGCCGTCGCCGGGCCGGCGGTGGCCGCGGCCCGGCTGATCTGCGGCTGCCGCCACCTCCAACGGGCCCGCGCGCAACGGCTCTTGGCCGCACGGCGCCCCGCCCGTACGGGGCCGTGACGTAACGGGCGCGCGGGCGCGGGGTGCACCACCGACGGTCCCCGGAGTTGCCGCCCGGGGCCGTCGGCGGTCATTCCCCTGCCGGACGTGACCGGGCTCAGGCGGGCAGCCTGGTGTCGACGACGAAGCTGATCTCGATGACCTGACCGGGGAAGAACAGTCCGGTGACGCCGAGGACCGTGCTGACCGGGCGGTGGTCGCCGAAGTAGGCCAGGTTGCCCTCCGACATCGCCCGGGCGTTCCGTTGCAGGTCCACCACGTACAGGGTCTGCGAGACGATCTGGTTGCGGGTGGCGCCGTAGTGATTGAGGACCTTGTCGAAGTTGACGTGGACCTGCTTGAGCTGGGCGGCGAAGTCGTCCGGGTGGCGGAAGTCGCCCGCCTCGTCGAGCGAGAGCTGTCCGGAGACATGAATCAGGTCGCCGGACTTGATCGCCTGTGAGTAGCCGAAGTCGCTCTCGGCCGGCACGTTGTGGTTGAAGACGTCGATGGTGGCCATGCTGTGCTGTCTGCTCCCTTGCCCCGCGCACACGCGCTTGCTCTCTTGTGGTTACTGAAAAACTGTAGGAGAGTGATCGCTGACCTGGAAGAACGCACTTTTTGGCAACTGAGGAACCCCATGGTGACCAAGCAGTTCAAGGGCTTGCCCGAGGATGCGGACCTGAGGCGCGCGGACTCGCTGGCGCGGGAGATCTTCTCGGACGTCGCCAACAAGTGGGCGTTCCTGATCATCGAGGCTCTCGGCGAGCGCACGCTGCGCTTCAGCGAGTTGCGGAACGAGGTCGAGGGCATCAGCCACAAGATGCTCACCCAGAACCTGCGCATGCTGGAGCGCTACGGCCTGATCGACCGCCACGTGCACCCGACCGTGCCGCCGCGGGTCGAGTACACCCTCACCGAGCCGGGCCGGGCCCTGCGAGCCACGGTGGACGGCATGTGCGGCTGGACGCACCAGTACCTCGGTCACATCGAGGCCGCCCGCCGTCGCTTCGACGACTGACGCGCGGGACATCGACAAACGCGGCGATGCCGTCGGCGAGTCCGACACAGCCAGCCGTGCTGTTCACCCCCAGCCGTGATTGGAAGCGGGCGGTTACAGCGTGGGCCTGTTCATCGGGCGGGGCAGCGGCTCCAGCGCTCCGGTCTCCTTCAGCGCCAGATGGACCCGGACCACCGCGGCCGTGTCGCCGGGAGCCGGCAGGTTCAACAGTGCCCCGCCGTCCGCGAGTTGGGTCGCCGGTCCGTCCGGGACGCGGGCCGCGCGCCCGGGAGAGAGGTAGGTGACCCAGCCGGCGCAGGGCGTGCCGATCCTGAAGCCGGCTTCGCGCTTCAGGGCGGCCGTCACGGCCCGGTCGCTCACATCGCCGAAGTCCGGCTGCCACGACGCGGCCACCGCCGTGAGGAGTTCGGCGTCGGGGAGGCGGGCGTCGTCCGGTGACGTGAGAAGGACCACCAGCGACTGGAGCAGGAACTCCGGCGTACCGCCCGCCAGTCCGGAGATCTCCACGGCCCAGCCCGGCGCGCTGTCGGCGACCAGGCGCAGGGACGTACCGGTCATCGCCGACCAGTCGTCGGCCGCCCGGGCCGCACGCAGCGCGTCGAGGAGGGACGCCTCGTCCGGCCGGAGCGTTGCGGCGGGCCCGGAGGCGGTGATGTGCCGCCAGGTCCACTCCACGTCGGCCCCCGCTCCCCCGGCTTCCGGAAGGAGCCGGGCGAACCGGTCCAGGGTCGCGCTCCAGCGTCGGGCCAGTGACTCCGGCGACTCCTCCCGAGGCCCCCAGAAGCCGCGCACCACTCGTCGCACGTCCCGCCTTCCCTCGCATCTCGTTCCGCGTACGGCTCGGCCACCCTAGGACATGGACCCCACACCGCCCTCGTCCGGCTCCGCAGCGGCCGCACGATCAGCCGGGCCGGTGGCGACGGTAGTGGCGGGCGACGCGGACGCGGTTGCCGCAGCGGGCTGCGGAGCACCAGCGGCGGCGGGGGTGGGCCGGCAGGAACAGCAGCACGCAGTCCTCGGCCTCGCACGCGCGGACTTCCGTCACCCGGGGATCGGCCAGCAGGCCGGCGGCGGCCTCGGCGAGCCAGGCCGCGAGCCGCGCGCGGGCCGGGCCGGTGCGGCGGTGGGTCACGGCCACGGCCTCGCCGTCCCAGCCGAGTTCGCCGATGGCGGGGGCGGCCCGCTGGGCGGCGTTCAGCGCGGCGAGGTCGCCGGCCGCGGGCCGGGCACCCCGGCGGGCGCGGTCCAGGGCGCGCGCGGCGTGGTCGCGGATCTCCCGGACCGCCGCCAGCTCCGGCGCGCCGAGCTGCCCGGCGGCCAGCTCGGCCGCCTCCGGGAAACGGTCGGCCTCCAGGCCGAGCCAGGCGCGCAGCTCGCCGGGCGAGGTCAGCAGATCGCCGTCCGCCGGACGGGTGTTGACCAGATCCAGGGCCAGCGGCTCCCCGGTGAGGGCTACCGAATCGCTCATTCGGCTAATGCTATACCGCTCGCGTGATTCATTAGCGGGTGCGGCCCTTCCCGACGTCTGCGGCTGGGGACCCCTCCCGGGGCGGGGGCGCTACAACGGTCGGGCACACGCCAACATGACGCACAGCCACTGGAGTTGAACCCCATGAGGTCACGCGCCAGGACGTCCGTCCTCGCCCTCTCCGCCGCGCTGCTCGCCGGGGTCACGGCGGTCGGCTGCGGATCGGACGAGCAGAACGAGCCCGGGGCCGCGCCCCCGCGTTCGGAGTCCCCGTCCCCGTCCGCCACCGAGGCCACCGAACCGCCGGCGGAGACCGCGTCCCCCTCGCCCTCGGCGCCCGCCACCGTCGCTCCCGACGCCGCCGCCGACGGCTCGGACATCGGCGCCTGTGCCGACGGCGCGTGCGAGGTGGCGGTGACCGCGCCCGCCGAGATCTCCTTCGACTCCGGCGTCCTGCCCTGGCCGCTCCTCGTCAGCGATGTCTCGGCGGACGGGGTGACCATGCAGGAGGACCACCCATCGGGCCTCACGACGATCACCACGCCCCTCGGCGGCGGCTACAGCTCGGGGGCGCTCAACGTCGAGGTGGTGGGCATGGAGGGCGGAACGGCCGTCCTCCGGTTCACCCTTCGCTGAACGCGGCGGCCGGGGGAATCCGCCCGGCGGACTCCCCCGGCCAGCCATGGATCAGCGCGTCATGTCAATGTTCTTCCGGGCGGTGAGGAAGTAGTTCGCGTCCTTGGCGTAGCACTTTTCCAGCTTGGTGTAGAACCCGGCCCGGCCGAAGGACCAGGCAACGTTCACCTGCGGGTTCGCGTTGAGCGTCGGCGCCTTGCCGTGGAAGTCGTCGAGTCGCGACGGAAGCTCCGGAGCGATCTCCGACCGCCCGCCGTCGGTGACGTTCAAGTTGTAGAGGGCCCAGCGGTGCAGATCCGGGTCGCGCCAACTGAAGGTCATGCCCAGACACGCCGTCGTGGCCAGGGAGTCGATCATGACGGCGCAGTCCGGCGCGCCGGCGGGCGATCCACCGGACTCCGCCACGAGCCGGCGCAGCCACTCCTCGTTTCGGCATTCCTCCTCGACGATCGGATACACGTTCATCGTCTCGCTCTGGAAGTCCGACGCGACGAAGAAGACCCGGCGGAGCCCATGACGGGCGAAGAAGCCGGCATGCGCGCGGACCGAGTCGGGAACCGAGGGAATGTCGAACAATTCCTCGATCGGCCGCACTCCGGTGAAGGTCCATACTTTGGCCAGGCCGTGGCCCACCTCGAAATCGAGGCCCGCCCGCGTCGCCTCCGGGAACTTTTCGAGCACTTCGGGCTGGAGCCGCCCGAGGAACGCGCTGTCGTTCTCACCGATCAGGCCTTTGTGACGGGCGATGGCCTGCAGGCCCTTGTCCCACTTGCAGAAGAAGCGGTAGTAGAGGCCGTCACCGGGCTTGGTGGTGGTCTTCAACTGCACCACCGTACGGTTCATCTCCTCCTCGAACACCTCAAGGCTCTTGCGCACCCCTTCGCCGTTGAAGGGAATCGACATGGCACCGGCCATGCGGCGCGCTTTCCCGAACGCTACGTGGGCCCCCAAACGCCCCAACCCCTAGGCCCCCCTAACCGCCTGCACCCCTAACCTCAATGCCTTTGGTGAGAGCTTGGATATCCGGAGGCCGGGCCTTTAGCGAGAGCTTGGATATCCAGAAAGTGGCCATCGATTCGGCGCCGGGCCGTTGCGGGGCTCACCCGTGCCCCTGCGGACATCGTGGCGGTGGCCCGGGCCGCCCGCCCGGAGATCGACGTGCGGCGGGTGTCCGTTCCGGTTTTGATGGTCGGGGCACCCAAGCCCGGACGACGTGGGAGGCAGGACGGTGGCAGGCACAGACGGATCCCGCGGCGACACGGCAGCGGTACGGCGCGACGCGCACCCTCTGACCGGCCCCCAGTCCCTGGACCCGCTGCTGGCGCGGATCGGCGATGCCCGGTACGTGGCGATCGGCGAGGCCACGCACGGCACCGCGGAGTTCTACCGGTGGCGGGCCGAGCTGACCCGTCGGCTGATCGAGGAGCGCGGGTTCTCGCTGATCGCGGTCGAGGGCGACTGGCCCGACTGCCATGAACTGCACTACAGCGTCACCGCCACGCCCGGCGCGGCGGAGGACCCCGCGCGGGTGCTGGGGGCGTTCGATCGCTGGCCGCGCTGGATGTGGGCCAACACCGAGGTCGTCCGCTTCACCAGGTGGCTGCGCGAGTACAACAACGCCCTGCCCGCCGAGCGGCGCGTCGGCTTCTTCGGGCTCGACGTGTACAGCCTGTGGGAGTCCCTGCACGCGGTGCTGGACCACCTCCGGGCGCACGACCCGGACCGGGTGGACGACGCGCTCGCCGCGTACCGCTGCTTCGAGCCCTACGCCGAGGATCCGCAGAACTACGCCCTGGCCACCCGGCTGGTGCCCGAGGGGTGCGAGATGGAAGTGGTCACCCTGCTGGCCGGACTGCGGGAACGGGCCGAGCGGCAAGCGGCGGACGCCGGGCCGGCGGCGGAGTTCGCCGCCTGGCAGAACGCGGAGACCGTGGCCGGCGCGGAGCGCTACTACCGGGCGATGGTGCGCGGCGGCCCGGAGTCGTGGAACATCCGGGACCAGCACATGGTCGACACCCTCGACCGGCTCATGGGGCACCTCGGGCCGGGCACCAAGGCGGTGCTCTGGGAGCACAACACGCACATCGGGGACGCCCGGGCCACCGACATGGCCGAGGCCGGCATGGTGAACGTCGGGCAGTTGCTGCGCGAACGGCACCGGGCCGAGGGCGTGGTGCTGGTCGGCTTCGGCTCCTACGAGGGAACGGTGGTGGCCGCGGCCGAATGGGGGCTGCCGCCGGAGGTGATGACCATGCCACCGGCCAGGCGCGGCAGCGTCGAGCACCTGCTGCACCAGGCACTGCCGGGCGGATCGGCGCTGTTCACGTGGAACGCGGACGGCGCGGATGCCAACGCCTGGCGCCAGGAGGTCCTGGACCACCGCGCGGTCGGCGTCGTCTACCGGCCCCGGGCCGAACGCTGGGGAAACTACGTGCCCACCGTGCTCGGCGAGCGCTATGACGCCTTCCTCTATCTGGACCGCACCGAGGCCCTGACCCCGCTGCACCGCTACGAGCACGGCGGCGGGGAGGAGGACACCTACCCCAGCGGCCTGTGACCGGGCCTGGCCCCGCCGTGGCGGCGTCAGGGACCCCCGGAGGGGGCGGCGTCGCGGGTCGCCAGGCGCCGGATGGGCTCCGACCAGACCCGGGGTCGTGCCAGGGAAACGTGTGCGCCCCGGGCACCTCGACGTACGCGCCACCGGGCACCAGCGTGGACAGGTGCCGCGCCCAGGCGGCCGTCCCGATCATGTCGTCCCGTCCACGGATCACCAGCGCGGGCACCCGCAGCCTCGCGACCGCGTCCTCCAGCGGATCCCTCAGGTGGGCCTGCACCGCGTGCGACAGGCGCGCGGCGCCGGCCGATTCCGCTCGACGCTCCCGTCACCACGACAACCGACCCACGCTCGCGCATGCGCCGACCTCCGCTCCGTGCGGCTGCCCGGGCGCGGCCTCGTCCCGCCCGGGCAGCCCGCCTATCCACGGCAGCACGCGCCGGTGCCGGGTGCAACCGCTGAGGCCGGTGGGGAGTGTGCGGCGGAACGCGAAAACCCCGGCCGGAGGGGGAACCGGCCGGGGTGGCACAGAGGCGGATGCGGAGGGCGGTCGCCTCGCGGCGAAAGGCACCAGGGGGCTTCAGCCGAACGATCTTCCCCGTGGGCGGGATATGAGGCCCGGGGACACTGTCCCCTCCGCATCCACGCCCGGTTCAACAGAGCGAGGCGGCCACATGTTCCCCGATTGCCCCGGGCGTTTCCCCGCGGGGCGGCGGGGTACCTGCGGGTCGCGTCTCCGTCCGGGAGGCGCGGACCGGCGATGACGGAGGTGACGGCAATGAACAAGTCGAACGCGCGGCGCCGGCGCGAGGGTGAGGACCCGCGCGGCCCGGGTGCGCACTCCGGCAGGGAGAGGGAGCCCCGGGAGCGGATCATCCCCGGCACGGCCACCGCCGCCGAGGGTTTCACGGAAAGTGACACGGCGCGGGGCGATCCGCTGCACGGCGTGGTCACCGAGGATGCCGAGGCCGACACGAAGGAGAAGTGACCACGCCCTGATCACTGGAATCCCTCCGGGCTGGTGGAGTTCACCAATAACCACGTCTACCCCGCGTTCCGGGCCGCCGGTATCGACACCCGGGTGCTGATCCACGACTGGAACTACGGTGACTACGCCAACTTCGGCTCAGCCGTGCCGGCCGACGCCGGGGTGCGCGACGATCCGCTGTTCGGCGGCATCGCCTGGCACGGCTACTTCGGTGACCCGGCCGTCGGCACCCAGGTCCACAACCAGTATCCGGACGTACGGCAGTTCAGCACCGAGCACTCCGGCGGCACCTGGATCGCCAATCAGCACAACGAGGACATGGGCGACATCGTCAACTACACCCGCAACTGGAGCAGCAGCGTGGTGAAGTGGAGCCTCGCCCTCAATCAGCACAGGGGCACCTCCCGCTTGCGGGGGAGGCACCCGTGCCCAGATCTGGACCTGCACCGGCGGGGCCAACCAGAAATGGACCCACCACGCCTCCTGACCCGGCCCGGCGGCGTTCGAACCGCACATCTGGGAATCCCGGGATTTTCCGCCTCAATTCGCCGCGAACACCGACCCGGTCCCGGTCGGCGCGGCAATTGCCGACCGGGAATCACCGGCCTCACGTTCCACCGGCCGGCTCTCCCAGTCCCTGCTGACAGTTCCGGCCCCCTGACCATACGGAAGAGGGCCGGCGGCATGTCGGGCCGGGTCAGTGGGCTTTCTCGTATGCCTCCCTCACATGAGCCGGCACCCGGCCGCGCTCGCTGACCTGGAATCCCTGCTCCTTGGCCCAGGATCGGATGGCAGCCGTGTCCACATCCGGCGTCGGGCGTTTGGCGGCGGCGCCGGGCCGCCTGCCGCGGCCCGCCTTCCGGCCGTTCTCCATGAAGGGCCTCAGCGCGTCCAGCAACTTGTCGAAGCTGTCCGGCGCGAGGTCGATCTCGTAGGACACCCCGTCGAGGCTGAACGTGTGGGTACCGACTTCACTTGACTCTTGATTGGTGAGGTCATCGGTATAGATAGTGACGACTTTCTTTGCCATGCGAGGAGTATACGGGGCCATCTGAGTGGCGCTTGGCTACCGCGCGCCGGGCGGAAATACCGAGGGAGCCGCCGATTCGCTCTCCGGGCTCCAAGCGTCGGGGCATCGGCCCGGACAATCTCCGGAGATCGGCGGCGCCGGCCGCGGGAGGCGCGCCATCACCGCGGGTGAAAACGAGCAACGTGCCGCATTGCCGGAACAATTGAAGGCGAGGACCGGGCGCCCCGAGCGGGGGCGGAGACCGCGCCGCCGCGCAAGCGCCCCGCCCGGAAGCGCGTTTCGGCCCGGAATCCGCGGGGTGACCTCACCCCCGGAGGAAGGCGCCCGTGAAGGCGGCGGGCACAGCAATCGAATGCTCCGCGTATGCGTGCGGGCTTCCGTCGTACGCTCCATGAAATCGCCCGGGAAAGCGCACTGGTCGGGCCGTCGTCGTCGGCAACGCGGGCGTGAATGCGGGCACTCACGGGCGCGGTGGCCGCCCCTCGCCCGCCGGGTCCCGGTACAGGCGACCCCTGGCCACCAGTTCGAGCACGAGCGCGACGGCCACGCACTGGACGGTGAGCAGCGCGATCAGCACGAAGAGCTGCACCGCTCCGGCCTGGGCCGGGGACGCCCCGCCCAGCAGCATGCCGACGAACGCCCCGGGCAGCGTGACCAGGCCGACCGTGCGGGTCTGGTCCAGCCCCGGGAGCAACGCGCCGGAGGCGGCGGGCCGGGCTATCTCCAGTCGGGCGTCACGCGCCATGAGCCCCAGCGCCAGGGCGGCCTCCACCTCGCCCCGGCGCTGCTCCAGCTCCTCCAGCGCCCGCCGCCCGGCCAGCGCGGTGGCGGTCAGGGCACCGCCGATCAGGATGCCGGTCACCGGGATGAGGGTGATCCCCCGCAGCGGCACGAGCCCGGTGGCCAGCAGCGCGCCGGCAACCGGCAGCACCCCCGCCGCGATGGGCGGCGCCGCCCACACCCAGGTGCCGTTGCGGGTGATCCGCCGCCCGGCGGTCCGCACCGCGACCCCGAACATCACGGCCAGGAACGCCAACAGCGCCGGCACCGACCCCACCACCCACCCGATGAGCCAGGCCACCACGGCGAGTTGAACGGCCGCCCGCGCCCCGGCCGTTATCACCGCCCGCGCGTGCGACCGCCCGTCGTCCCCCACCAGGTGCGCCAGCGCCGCCACCCCGGCGGCGGCGACCAGCAGTGCGGCCAGCAGCACGCCGAGCACGCTCCCGACCGGCAGCAGGGTGGTCCCGGACGCGGCGCTGATCAGCATCCGGCCACCCTATGCACACCGTTTCGGCACCCGAACCGGCGGGCGGGCCCGCGTTCAGTAGCCGATCGTGAAGCGGCGCTGGACGAAGCGCGGCAGCTCGGCCTCGTCGATCAGGGCGACGGCGGCGTCCTCGGCGGAGATGCGGCTGCGGCCGTCGGCGTCCACGACCGGCTGGTCGCCACCGATCCGGAAGCGGCCGGTGCGTTCGCCGGGGGCGATGTCCCCGGCGGGGCTGAAGTACGTCCAGAGCCGGTTGGAGGTGCGCAGGACGTTCAGCGCGTCGCGGTGGCCGCGCACCGCGGCGGCGTACTCCCGGGGCAGCCCGAGCTGGTCGAGGGCCTGGTGGAGGAGTTCGTCGGAGTCGGCCAGCACCAGGCCCGGCTCGACCTCCAGGCTCCCGGCGCCGCCGATGACGATGAGCCGGGTCCTGGGGTGGCCGGCCAGCGCGGTCACCAGCGCGGTGGCGGCCCGGGCGTAGACGGTGGGGTCGGCGATGGAGCGCGCCAGGGTGTCCGCCATGTCGCGGGCGGCGTTGCCGGGCTGGAATCCGCTGATCAGAACGTCCAGGCCGGGCAGGGCCGCGGCGATGCTCGCGGTGTCCAGGACGTCGAGGCCGGCCCAGGTGAGGTTGTCCCGGTCGTCGCGTATCTCCCGGACGTCGCGGCTGAACGCCGTGACGCGGTGACCCCGGCCGAGTGCTTCGCCGACGACGCGGCTGCCGATGGTGCCGGTGGCCCCGATGACTCCGATGTGCATGGTTCTCCCTGATGAGCACGTGTGTTGGCCGGCGACACCCGAAACGGTGACGCCGCACAGAAACTATACGGCGTGAAGTTTCTGCGCGGGACTCAATACAGTGACGCTGTAGAGTCGAGGCCATGACACGCGGAGGAACAACGGGGCGGCGCGAGCGGCTGCGGGCCGAGACCACGGCCGAAATCAAGCGCGTGGCCCTGGAGTTGATGGCCTCGAGCGGGCCCGACGCCATCACGCTGCGGGCCATCGCCCGGGAGATGGGCATGACCGCCAACGCCATCTACGGCTACTTCGCCACCCGCGACGACCTGATCACCACGCTGATCAAGGACGTCTACACCGCGCTGGCCGACGCCGTGGACGCCGCCTGGGAGGCGAGCTCCGAGGAGGACCCGGCCACCCGGATCCGCTCCTGGGCCGACGCCTTCCGGAACTGGTCGCTGGCCAACCCCCAGGGCTTCCGGCTCGTCTACGGCGACCCCGTGCCCGGCTATCGCGCGCCGGAGGACGGCGCCGCGCCGGACGCCGCGCGCCGGGTGTGCATCGGCCTCACCGCGCTGGCGGCCTGCGCTTGGCCCCAGGCCGAACACCTCTACGCCGACAGCGCGTTCGACTGGCCCGACTTCGACCCCGCCCTGCTCGACAAGGTGCGCCCCGCCTTCCCCGAGCTGCCGCCCGCCGCCGTGGCGCTCGCCCTGCGCATCTGGGGCCATCTGCACGGCCTGGTGTCACTGGAGGTCTACGGCCATATGGGCGCCCAGACGGTCAGCCCGGACAAGCTCTTCCACGAGGAGCTGACCCAGCTCGTGCGGGCCCTGACTCTCACCCCGGCGACCGGCGGCTGAACGCGTCGCACCGCGCCCGGCCTCCGCCGCGCGCCCGGGGCGCACCCCATGGGGTCCGGACGGAAACGCCCTGGCCTGCCAGAATTTTCTGCTATGCAGCGTTATGACGCAGTGGTGGTCGGCAGCGGCCACAACGCACTGGTCGCGGCGGCGTGCCTGGCCCGCGCGGGCTGGGGAGTCGCCGTCCTGGAGGGGAACGACCGGCCCGGCGGGCTGGTGCGCACGGAGGAGCTGACCCTCCCCGGGTTCCGCCATGACACGTACTCCTCGGCGCACCCTCTGTTCACCATCGGCACGGCCTACGCCGAACTGGGCGAGGAGCTGGCCTCGTTCGGACTCACCTACCGCAACTGGCGTTACTGCACGGGGGTGTCGATGCCCGGCGCGGGCACGGCCGTTCTCTCCCGGGACCCCGAGGAGAACGTGGCCGAGGCGGAGCGGCTGGCGCCGGGCGACGGCGCCGCGCTGACCGCGCTGCTGGCGGACTTCCAGCCGTACGCGGAGCGGGTGTTCGGCCTGCTGGCGGAGGATCTCGCCAGCAGGGAGTCGGCCCGGGTCATCGACAGCCTGATGCGGGAGGACGGGCACTACTCGGAGTTCGCCCAACTGTTCCTGCGCACCGCCCGGGACCTGCTGGAGCACCGTTTCTCCTCCCCGGTGATGCACGCGCTGCTGGCGCCCTGGACGCTGCACCTGGGCCGGGGGCCCGACGAGGCCAACAGCGCCCTGTGGGCGATCCTGGTGCTGCTGGCGCTGACCACGGCCGGCATGCCCACGCCCGAGGGCGGCAGCGGGGAACTGGCCCGGGCGCTGACGGCGCTGATCGAGCACCACGGCGGCCGCGTCTCGACCGGTCAGTGGGTGGAACGCGTGCTGGTGCGCGACGGCCGGGCCACGGGCGTGGTGACCGCGCGGGGCGAGACGGTGCTCGCCGAGCGGGCCGTCATCGCGTCGGTCAACCCCGACCAGCTCTATCTGAAGCTGCTGGCCGACGAGGACGACGCCGTGCCGCCCGACCTGCGCCGCCAGGCGGCGGACTACCGCTACGGCCGCGGCGGGCTGCAGATTCACCTGGCGCTCTCGGAGCCGCCGCGCTTCGCCGACGAGCGGCTGGCCGCCTGCGGGCTGACCCACCTCAACGGCGGGCTGGACGCGCTGTCCCGCTCGACCACCGAGGCCGTGTGCGGGCTGCTGCCGGCCGACCCGCCCATGTCCGTCGACTTCCCCTCCGGCACCGACCCGACGCGCTGCCCGCCGGGCTCGGCCGTTGCGCGGATCCAGCTCCAGGCCGTCCCGGTCCGGCCGCGGGGCGACGCCGCCGGAGAGATCGACACCCGGGACGGCTGGACCGAGGCGGTGAAGAACGCCTTCGCCGACCGGGTGATCGAGGTGGCCGCGCGCCACATCGTGAACCTGTCCGGCGCGATCCTGGGCCGGCACGTCATCGGCCCGGACGACCTGGCCTGGTTCAACCCCAACTGCGGCCCCGGCGACCCCTATGCCGGCAGCCATGAACTGGCCCAGAGCTACCTGCTGCGCCCGCTGCCCGGCCAGCCGTCCCACCGCACCGCGGTGCGCCGGCTGTACATGGTGGGGGCGGCGACCTGGCCCGGCCACGGCGTCAACGGCGCCTCGGGCCATATCGTCGCCCGGCGCCTCCTGGAATCCGACGACTGACCACCGGGGCCGGCATCGGGACCGCCCCGGAACGCCGCCGGCCGCGTTCGCCTAGGATGCCCACGATCTGCTCTCAGGAGGGACCATGGCCGAGATGCTCGTCGCGCAGCGGCATCAGCTCCTGGTCAGCGAGCTGGAGGCGGCCGGCGGGCTGAAGGTCACCGAGCTCGCCACGCGCCTCGGCGTCTCGCGGGCCACCGTCCGGCGGGACCTGGTCGACCTGGAGAACGAGGGCCGGGTGGCCCGGGTCCGCGGTGGCGCCATGCTGGCGACGCCGCGCGCCGCCGAGGAACCGCCCCCCGCCGGGGCCACCGCGCCGGCCGCCCACACGCTGGGGCTGCTCGTCCCGTCGGCGACGTACTACTACCCGCGGGTGGTCGCCGGGGTGCGGGCGGTCGCCGCCGAGCGCGGCGCCCGGGTCGTCATCGGCCTGACCGACTACGCGCGGGCGGACGACGCGCGGCACGTCGAGGAGCTGGGCGCGGCCGGCGCCACCGGGCTGCTGGTCGCCTCCGCCGGGGGCCACCACCTGCCCCCGGAGGTGTTCGAGCGCCTGCGGGACCGCGGGCTGCCCTTCGTGCTGCTGGAACGCGAGCCCCAGGACCCCTTCGAGCCCTGCGAGTTCGTCAACACCGATCACCGGCAGGGCGCGTTCGCGGCGGTCCGGCACTTCGCGGGTCTGGGGCACCGCCGGGTGGGGCTGTTCACCAACGGCAGTCCGACGGCCGCCCTGGTGCGGGAGGGACACGGGGCCGCGGTCCGGCAGTTGGGGCTCGGGACGGACGCGCCCGTCGTGGACAGCGGCCGTCCCACCCTCGGCTCGGCCGAGGCCACCCGGTACTACGACGGCTTCATCGAGGCGTGCCGGGCCGGCGGCACCCGGGCGGCGCTGGTGCACTCCGACCACGACGCGATCGAGCTGATGCGGCGCATGCGCTCCCACGGGCTCGGCACGCCGGAGGACCTGGCGCTGATCGCCTACGACGACGAGATCGCCTCGCTGGCCGATGTGCCCCTGACGGCGGTGGCCCCGCCCAAGAACGAACTGGGCGAGCAGGCGGCGCGGCTCCTCCTGGACCGGCTGGATGCCCCCGACCCGTCGGCCGTCCCCGTCCGGCAGCTCGTCATGCAGCCCCGCCTGGTCATCAGGTCCTCCTGCGGCGCGTCCCGTCCGGCGTGAGCGCGGGACGGGACGCGCGGCGGAACGTGCGGCTCCGGGTGGGGAGTTACTGGTTGTCCGGGCCGTTCAGGATCCAGGAGAGGTTGAACCGGCGCCAGACGATGGAGCGGTAGGAGTCCCCGCCCGTACCGTCGTTGAAGAAGTCGGCCTCCACCAGTGCGCCGATCCGGTAGTCGGCGGTCTTGGTCATGCTGGAGTAGCCGCCCTCGTAGCCGGCTCCGGAGACGGGCGCGTCGCCGAGGGCGCGGCTGTAGGTGTACGTGCGGGCGTCGTCGTCGTAGCTGATGCGGACGCGCATGGCTCTGCGGCTGCTCGTCGAGGCCGAGTTCAGGAAGATCGTGCGAGCCGGGGAGTCGAGGTTGTACGAGAGCACCGAGCCCTGGCACAGCGGGTCGGGCAGGGCCGTGTCGGCGCTGAAGGCGCCGAATCCGTTCAGCGTGCCGCGGCCGACCAGGCGGTAGTCGGCGGAGCCGAGCGGCCGGTCGTTGCGGTAGAGGTTGCCGTCGGGGGTCTGGGCGATCGTGCCCTCGCTGCCCGCGCCGTTCAGCAGTTGGTAGGACCAGGTCCGGTTGCCGGGGGTGCCGGTGCCGATGATGTTCCGGCCGTGGGCCGGGATCACGAGCTGTCCGGAGCGCATCCTGATGCCGTTGCCGGGGCCGACGGCGTCCCACGCCCAGCCGTTCGGGGTGAGCTGCGAGGTCATGTCGCGCGGCGTGGACCAGGTGTTGCCGTCGTCGGTGCTGGTGGTCAGGAAGAGCCGGCGCCGGCCCTCCTCGGTGGCGTCGACCGGCTTGGTGCGGGTGCCGTCCGGCAGCAGTTGGTTGCCCAGGAGGCTGCGGTCGCCGGCGTTCCACGACAGGAACAGGTAGATGGTGTTCCCGTCCACCACCGGGGTGGGGTTGCCCCAGGTGCCGTTGCCCGATCCCACGACCTCGCGCAGGGACTCCCAGTCGGCGGGGTCGGCGCCGTTGTCGGTCGTGGTCCGGGTGCGCTTGTAGACGAGGTTGATGTCGCCGTAGTCGAGGTTGTTGTGCCGCCGCCCCTCCGCGAAGGCCAGCAGCCGGCCGGTGCTGGTCGTCACCACGGCGGGGATCCGGAACGAGTGGAATCCGACGCCGGAGGAAAGCTTGTCCGGGGACGACATGTTGGCGCTGCGGAACAGGACGAACTCGCGGTGGTACTGGGCGGCCGAGGCGGCGGGGTCGTCCACCGCGGCGGCGGCACCGGAGGGTTGCGCGAGGAGGGTCAGGGCGATGCCGAGGGCAGCCGCGACCGCGGCGGTGAGGCGTGTGAGGGTTTTCAATTCAACTCATTTCCGGCTCGCGTGATTGCGGAGGCTACTGTCCGGAGGACTCGTGAACGCGGAGACGCAACGGTCGGCACGATGGGCCAACTCCGCCGTACATCAGGAAAGTTGATAGGTTCCTGACAATGTAGGCGAAGAGCGGCGGCGCGTCCAGATATTCACATCCACAAAGGATGCAGTGAACGACCCTGGCCGACGAGTCGTTCACCTGGCGTGCGTGAGGGCTTCTCGACCCCGGGGCGCGGCGGTACGCTGCCAGCGCTCTGCAAGAAATCGACTGCGGCCCGACCTGCCCCCTGGCCACCACCGGCCGCGCCTACTACGGCGACCACGTCGAGGGCGAGGTCACCGCCGCCGATCACGGCGTGGTGGAGAGCGCGAGCGGACCCGTCGCGGAAACGCTGGAACAGCCCCTGGTCCAGCACGTGCAGCGGCTCAACCGGATCCGGCGGGCCATACCCGCGCTCCAGAAGGGCCAGTACTCCACCGAGGGCGTGAGCGGACAGATGGCGTTCAAGCGCCGCTACACCGAGGGCGGGACGGACAGCTTCGCGCTGGTCACCGTCACCCACGCCGCGACGTTCACCGGCGTCCCCAACGGCACCTACACCGACGCCGTCACCGGTGACAGCGTCCGGGTGACCAACGGCACCCTGTCCGTGGCCGCCCCCGGCCGGGTCGGCGAGGCCGGGCCCTATCTGCACTGACCCCATACCGTCGGGAAACCCCTCCCGCCCGGCCGCACCGGCCGGGCGGGAGCACGTTTTTGGAGAAGCGTCTCTTCAGGGAATAACCAGTGCATGGAGAGCCCTCTTACTTTCGTCGGCCCGAAAAGCCGTTCGGTTCCCGCGAGTTGACGGTGAATTTCTGGCCGGTTTTCCGCGTTGTGCGCCCGGCGGTGAGGCGCACCATGGAGGCGATCACGGAATTCCGTTTCTCCCTCTCCCCCGGGTCTCCTACCGAAAAGAGGCTCAGTCAGACATGCACTGGTATGAGGACGAATCATTTTGGTCGGATTTCTCCGACACGATGTTCTCCCGGCGCCGGCAGGACGAAGTGGCCCGGCTCGTCAAGGAATCCCCGCTGCTGGCGTTCGGCGACAGCGCCCGCGTGCTGGACCTGTGCTGCGGGCCGGGCCTGTTCCTGGTGCCGCTGGCCCGCCGCGGCCACGCCGTCACCGGCGTGGATCTCAGCCCGCTGATGCTGGACCGGGCCCGCGGGGCCTGCGCCGCGGACGGCGTCACGGCCCGGCTGGTCCGCGCGGACATGCTCACCCACGTCGAGCCCGGCTCCTACGACGTGGTGCTCAACGTCTTCACCTCGTTCGGCTACTTTCCCGCCCACGAGGACAACGTCCGGGTGCTGCGCAACGCCCACGACTCCCTGGTGCCCGGCGGCACGCTGCTGGTCGACGTGCTGGGCAAGGAGGTGCTGGCCGGCTGGATCGGCCGCCCCCAGGTCGTGGAGCTCGACGGCGCCTATGTGGTGCAGCGCGACACCGTCCTGGACGACTGGCGGCGGCTGCGCACCGACTGGACGCTCGTGCGCGACGGCACCGCCCGCGAGGCGTCGATCACCTGCTGGCTCTACAGCGGCGCCGAGTTGAGCGACCTGTTCCGGGAGGCGGGCTTCACGGACGTCGAGTGTTTCGGCGACTTCGACGCCGCCCCCTACGACCAGCGCGCCACCCGGCTCATCGTCCGCGGCACCCGGCCACCGGCGCGGGCCGCCTGACCCGCGCCGACCCGCCGCCCCCCACCGAAGGACACCCGCGATGCCCAGACCGCCGACCCACGGCACCGTCTCCCCCGTTCCCGTGATCCATGACCACGTCACGGACGCCATCAAGGCCCCCGACCTGATCCGGCTCGGGCCGCGCACCGTGCTGGCCCGCTTCGAGACCCTGAAGGTCTACGCCGCGCTGGGCGCCGTCCGCACCCTGCTGGAACGCGGCACCATCACCCCCGGCCAGACCCTCGTGGACAGCTCCAGCGGCATCTACGCGCTCGCCCTGGCCATGGCCTGCCACCGCTACGGCCTGCGCTGCCACATCGTCGCCTCCACCACCGTCGACACCACCATGCGCCTGCAACTGGAGATCCTGGGCGCCACCGTGGACCAGATGCCGCCCTCCCGGGATCTGCGGCTGGACCAGGAGAGACGCGTGCGGCGCGTGCGCGAACTCCTCGGCCGGCGGCCCGGGATGCACTGGATGCGCCAGTACCACGACGCGATCCACTACGCCGGGTACCACGAGTTCGCCGACCTGGTCGCCGCCGCGCTGCCCGGCAACGAGCTGACCGTCGTCGGCCCGGTGGGCACCGGCGCCTCCACCGGCGGGCTCGTGCTGCCGCTGCGCCGGCGCGGCCTTTCGGTGCGGCTGGTGGGCCTCCAGCCGTTCGGCAGCGTCACGTTCGGCAGCGACCGGTTCAGCGACCCGGAGGCCATCATCGCGGGCATCGGCAGCTCGATCCCGTTCGGCAACGTCCGCCACACCCTCTACGACACGCTGCACTGGATCGACTTCCGGCACGCCGTGGCCGGGGCGGTCGGGCTGCTGCGCGAACACGCCGTGTTCGCGGGGCTGTCCACCGGCGCCGCGCACCTGGCGGCCTGCTGGGAGGCGGCCCGCCACCCCGCCCGGACCCATCTCGTCATCGGCGCGGACACCGGCCACCGCTACGCCGAGCGGGCCTTCGCCCGGCACCGCGAGGCGCCCGACACCCGCACTCTCAAGCCGCACCAGATCACCACGCTCGCCGACCTCGCGCCGCCCTGGTCGGTCATGGAGTGGCGCCGCGGCGCCGGCCCACCCGGGTCCCTGCCCCAACCGCCCGCCGCCGGAGAGGAGTTCCCCACATGACCATCGCCGCCCTGGAGGCCCTGACCTTCGGCCTGGGCCACCTGGTCCGGGCCGCCGCGCACGCCGGGCACCGGCTGTGCCTGCTCACCCAGGACCGCGCGGTCTACCGTCACGAGCTGGCCCGGCTCGACCCCGGCGCCCTGGACGTCGTGGCGGCCGACACGGGCGACCCGGCCGCGTGCGCCGCCGCGCTGGGCCGGTACCCCGACCTGGCCGGACTGATCAACTGCACCGACACGTTCAGCGTGCCGGGCGCCGACCTCGCCGCCGAGCTGGGGCTGCCCGGGCCCGATCCGGCGGCCGTCCGGCTGATCCGCGACAAGCGCCGGGTCCGCGCCCTGCTGTTCGAACGCGGCCTCAGCCAACTGCGCGCGCTGCCCGTGGACCCCGGCCCCGGCTCTGCGGCCGAGGTGATCGGCTCGATCGGGCTGCCCGCCGTGCTCAAGGACTCGGCCGGAACGTCCTCCCGTTCCGTGTGGCTGGCGCGCGACGAGGACGCGCTGCGCGCCGCGCTGACGGCCGCCGCGAGCGCGCCCCTGAAGGGCGGGCTCTTCGCCGAACCGCTCGTCGCCGGGCCGCTCTACAGCGCCGAGACGCTGAGCTGGGCGAGGCGGACCCGGCTGCTGGGCGTGCACAGCCGGCAGTTGTCGCCCGAGCCGGCCGTCCGCGAGGAGGCCGCGGCGTTCCCGGTGGCGCTGCCGGACGCCGAGTCCGCCCGGGTCGAGGAGTGGACCGGCGCGCTGCTGGCGGCGGTGGGGCACGAAAGCGGCTTCGCGCACGTGGAGTTCATCCTGACCGCCGACGGCCCCGAACTGGTCGAGATCAACCGCCGCATCGGCGGCGCCCTGGTCGGCGAGGCGCTGTGCCGCCGCCTCGGCGTCAACGTCTACGAGGCCGAGATCGACACCGCTCTCGGCCGCCGCCCGGCGCTGCTCGACGCCCCGCCCGGCACCGGACCGGCCAGCGGGTTCGTGCTCGTCTACCCCGACGGCCCCGGCACGCTCACCGGCTGGCGGGGGCTGGATGACCTGTCGGCGTTCCCCGGCGCGCCCGAGTGGTACCCGACGCTGGCGCCGGGCGACCGCGTGGCGCACGTCGGGGACCAGCGGGGCTGCACCGGGATCGTGCTCGCCGAGGGCGCCACCGCCGAGCTGGCGCTGCACCGCGCGCTGAGCGCGGCCGGCAGCGTGCGGCCGGTCATGGAGCCGAATGGCCAAGGGAGTTGAGGCCACGGGCGCCAGGGCGCACCCGGCGCGTTCGCCGCTGCGGGAGCGCGCGTTCCTGCGGCTGTGGTCGGCGGCGACCGCCGCGGGGCCGGCGACCTGGGCGCTGCCGCTCGTCCTCGGGCTCGCGGTGCTGGAGGGAACGCTCTCCCCGGCGGCGCTCGGGCTGACGGTGATCGCGCCGGCGATCGGCGCGTTCGGGGCGGGCCCGGTGCTGGGCGGCTGCGCGCTGGTCCCCACCGCCCGGCACTTCTCCCGCCGTCCACCACCGACCCATTGACCCCCTGCGGGAGTTGGACTTACGTTCACCAGCGACTGGAAGGACGGCCATGGCGAATCCCCCCACACCCCGCCGCCCCCGTGCCCTCGCCCTCGCCGCCGGCCTGCTGGGCGCCTGCGCCGCCGCCGTGCCCGGCGCGGCCGGGGCCCTGACGTCCGGCCCGCCCGCGCCGGCCGCGGCCACCCCGTTCGCCGAGCACGGCCGGCTGACGGTGTGCGGCACCACGCTCTGCGGCGAGGACGGCACCCCGGTGCAACTGCGCGGCATGAGCACCCACGGCACGCAGTGGTTCGAGCACTGCGTCACCGACGAGTCCTTGGACGTGCTCGCCCAGGACTGGGGCGCGGACGTGCTGCGCGTGTCGACGTATGTCCAGGAGGACGGCTACGAGACGAACCCGGCGTACTTCACCGACCTGGCCAGCCGCGTCATCGACCAGGCGACCGAGCGCGGCATGTACGTCGTGGTGGACTGGCACATGCTCTCGCCGGGCGACCCCAACGCCAACACGGCGCTGGCCCGGCAGTTCTTCACCGACATCACCGAGCGCCACGGCCACCAGGACAACGTGCTCTACGAGATCGCCAACGAGCCCAACGGCGTGAGCTGGGCGGCCATCAAGCGCTACGCCGAGGAGATGGTCCCGGTCGTGCGCGCGGGCGACCCCGACGCGGTCGTCCTGGTCGGCACCCGGGCCTGGTCCTCGCTCGGGGTGTCGGACGGCTCGAACGAGTCCGAGGTCGTCGCCGACCCGGTGGACGCCGAGAACATCATGTACACCTTCCACTTCTACGCGGCCTCGCACCGCGAGGAGTACCTGTCGGCGCTGTCCCGGGCGGCGGACCGGATCCCCATGTTCGTCACGGAGTTCGGCACCCAGGAGTACACCGGCGACGGCCCCCACGACTTCGCCATGGCCCAGCGCTATCTCGACCTGATGGCGGAGAAGGGTGTGAGCTGGACCAACTGGAACTACTCCGACGACTTCCGCTCCGGCGCCGTTTTCCGGACCGGCACGTGCGACGCCGGCCAGTGGGCGGACCCGGGCGCCCTCAAGGAGTCGGGCGTCTGGGTGCGCGACCGCATCACCTGAAATGCGGTTGCCGCGGGTCCGGGCGCCTGTTGAGGTGGCCCGATGGACCAGGAAGCGGTACTCGCGCTCTTCGATCGACAGATGCGGCGGGAGGCGCCGGCCGACACGGCCGGCGCCCGCGTCGAGAGGGTGAACGGGGTGGTACGGCAGGCGGACGCCACCGGCGGCTGGAACGGGGTCCTGTGGTCGGGCCTCACGGCGGACTCGGCGGACGCGGCCATCGCCGCCCAGGTGCGCCACTTCGCCGCGCTCGGCCGGGAGTTCGAGTGGAAGCTGTACGCCCACGACGAACCTGCCGATCTGGCCGCCCGGCTGCTGGCGGCCCGGTTCACGCCCGAGCCCACCGAGTCGCTGATGGTCGCCGAGGCGGCGGACCTGGCCGCCCGGGTGGAGCTGCCCGACGGCGTCCGGCTGTGCCCGGTGACCGACGCGGCCGGGGTCGACCTCATGGCGGAGGTCCACGAGCGGGCGTTCGGCGGCGGCGGGGACCGGCTGCGAAGCCTGCTGCTCGCCCAACTGGCCGAGGCGCCGGACACGGTGGCCGCCGTCGTGGCCATGGCCGGCCGGGAGCCGGTGAGCGCGGCGCGCGTGGAGCTGCCGCTGGGCCGCGACTTCGCCGGCCTGTGGGGTGGCGGCACCGCGCCGGGCTGGCGCGGCCGGGGCGTCTACCGGGCGCTGATCGCCCACCGCGCCCGGATCGCGGCCGCCCGGGGCCACCGCTTCCTCCAGGCGGACGCCTCCGACCAGAGCGCGCCGATTCTGGGCCGCCTGGGATTCACGAGGCTGAGCACCACCACGCCTTTTCTGTACCAACCGGCGCCCGCGTGACGCCGTCGGCGGCGCTGATCCGGTCCGGCCCGGCGCGTTCCTAGGCCGGGCCGGGTTCGGCCTCCTCGCCCGTCTCGACGGCCCCGCCGCCGCGCCGCCAGCGGGCGATGCCGCCGTCCAGCGGTCGGGCCGGGATACCGTGGCCGCGCAGCGTGCGCACCGCGTGGGGCGACAGCACGCAGTAGGGCCCCTGGCAGTAGGCGATGACCTCGACGTCGCGGGGGATGCGGCCGAGGGCCTCGGAGAGGTCGGCGGCGGGCAGCGAGATGGCGCCGGGCACATGGCCCTGGGCGTACTCCTGGGCGGAGCGCAGGTCGACGACGATGGTGCCGGGGTCGCTGAGCCGGTCCCGCAGCTCCTCCACGGTGACCGGCCGCAGTTCCTCGGCGTCGCCGAACAGGTCGCCGATGGCGTCGCGCAGTTCGGCGAGCCGGGTCTCCGCGCAGTGCTGCAACGCCCCGATGCAGGCGGAGACTTCGGGGCCGGACAGCCGGTAGTAGACGTGGTTGCCCTGGCGCCGGGTGCTGACCAGGTTGGCGTTGCGGAGCTGCTGAAGCTGGGCCGAGGTGTTCTTCAGGCCCACGCCCGACGCGACGGACAGGCTCTCCACGTCGGATTCGCCCGCCTCCAGCACATCCAGGAGACGCAGCCGCACGGGGCTGGCCAGGGCCTTACCGATCCGCGCAAGCTGCGTGTACACCTGGAGCTCCACAAAGTCGGTCACGCGCCCCCCTGGTCTCCGGGTCCCGGATGACTCGCTCTTGCGGCATCCTCCTGGAGACTACTACTCTAAAAGTCGTTAGATCGTAAGAGCGACTGGGTAGTTCATGTTCAGGACGTCCTCGATCTCCAGTACGGCGGAGCGGGTGGGGGCGGCGTCACACGCGGCGAACTCCTCGCGCACCCGGGCCAGGCGGGTGCGGACGCGTTCGGACTGGAGCTGCGGGCGCAGAGCCAGTCCACCGCGGACGGCGTCCGCCGCGCCGTCGGCCTCGCCGCGGGCCAGCCGGGCGCTGGCCAGCGAGATGCTGTGCAGAAGCCGGTCGCGCGGCTGCTGTTCGCCCAGCAGTTCGAGGCCGCGCGACAGGTCGTTTTCGGCGCGTTCGGGCTGGGCCAGGTCCAGCCAGGCGCGGCCGGCGTCGGCGATCAGGACGGCGGGGCTCACCCAGCCCGCCCAGGAGGGCTCGGCGGGGGCGGCGGGCAGGACGCACAGCTCCGTCGCCTCGAACGCGGCGTGGTGGAACGCCCATTCGTCGCCGAGCTTGGCGTGCACGCGCGCCTCGCGAGAGGCCAGCAGCGCGCGCAGGCGGCGGTCCGCGCGGTCGCCCAGGCCCTTGCGCGCGATGCGCACGAGCTGGAGCGCGGGCCGGTCCTGGCCGTTCCACATCGCCTGATAGCCCAGGCAGGACAGGATGTAGGCGCCCAGCGGCCGGTCGCCGGCGACGGTGGCCGCGCGCAGGCCCAGCAGGTAGTAGCGGCGGGCGGCGGCGTCCCGGCCCAGGTCGGTGGCCAGCCAGCCGGCGAGCTGGGCCAGTTCGGCGATGTCGCGGTGCAGCCGCAGCGCCTGGTCGCGGTCGTGGGCGCAGGTGCGCAGGAGCCGGGCGATCCAGCGCAGGTCGTGCACCATCCAGTCCAGGACGGCGGGCCCGCCCTGGGCCTCGTCGAGGGTGCGGAGCTGCTGGATGCGGTCACCGACGGCGGCGACCAGTTCGGAGCCGGCCGGCAGGCCCTCGGTGCGGGCGCGCAACCGGGGTCCCTCGTCGGTCAGCCAGTCCACGGCGGCCGAGAGCACGCTGTCGCGGTGGAGCGGCAGGATCTCCTCCAGTTCGGCCCACAGTTCCCGTTCGCCGCCGTCCATGCCGTCCGCGCCGTCGGCGGCCTCCGGGGCGCCCGCGGCGGTGCCTGGCGTTTCGGCCCCCGGGCCGCCGCTCCGGCCGGCCGCGAAACGGCCGGGCCAGATCGTGGCCGGGGAGATCCGCTGCCCGAGATGCGCGGAGAGAACCTGACCGACGATTCGGGGAATCTCGCCTCGCGGATACGAACCCTTGAGCCATCCATAAGGCGCCTTGAGGCTGATCGTGCCACTTCCCGCGGCCTTGTTGATCTCCCGGGCAAGCCTTTCCGGAGACCAATTGAGCTGGCCCAGAAATACGGAAAGCAATGTGCCTTCCTCTTGCGTCTGCTGCGTTTCCCGCCAGGTGTCGGTCATGTTCGAACTCTCCCGTGTGTTGTCCTCGCTCCCGCGCTGGCCAGGCGTCACGCCCTTCTCTGTCAGGTTGGTTCCCCCTTTGTCAGGTCGTCCCCGTGGTCAGCGGGGGGTCGGGTGGTCCCTGACCGTTCTGACTTGACACTAACCAACCTGACCACGATCGGCCCTTCCGTTTCCCAGACCCTGTCAAGTTGAATGACCGGCGTCGCACAACCAGGAATCAAGTGGTCGTCCAAGAAAGGATGAAATCGTGTCCGGCTTTGATATCGCCAAGGTTGGCGGACGTATCGGCGCGGTGGTGTCCGGCGTCGACCTGAGCTCCGAGCTCTCCGACTCCGTCTTCGCGCAGATCCACGCGGCGTTTCTCGAGTACAAGGTGCTGTTCTTCCGCGATCAGGAGATCACCGACGCCGACCAGTTGGCCTTCGCCGGCCGGTTCGGGCCGCTGACGCAGAAGCACCCGATGATGCGGACCGTCGACGGGGCGCCGCAGGTGATCCCGGTGGACGGCGAGGACCAGCGCGCCAATCACTGGCACACCGACATCAGCTTCACCCTCACCCCGTCGCTGGGCACGACGCTGCGCAGCGTGGTGCTGCCTCCTTATGGCGGCAACACCCTGGTCGCCAACGGGGCGGTCGGCTACAAGGACCTGCCCGCCGAGCTGCGGGAGATAGCGGACCGGCTGTGGGCGGTGCACACCAACCACGCCGAGCAGCCGAGGCTGGGCACCGAGCGGGGCGAGGAGGTCCGCAAGGCGTTCCTCGCCAAGCGGTTCGAGGCCGCGCACCCGGTGGTGCGGGTGCACCCGGAGTCCGGCGAACCCAGCCTGTTCCTCGGCGGGTTCGCGCAGCGCCTCGTCGGCATGTCGCTGCGCGAGTCGCGGCCGATCATCGACGTCCTCCAGTCCTATGTCCGCCGCCCGGAGAACGTGGCCCGCTGGACCTGGCGGCCTGGCGACGTCCTGATCTTCGACAACCGCAGCACCCAGCACTACGCGGTCAACGACTACGACCACCACAAGCGGGTCCTGCACCGGGTGTCGATCACCGGCGATGTGCCGGTGGGCCTCGACGGCAAGTCCAGCTACACGATGCGCGAGGAAGAGGACTGATGGCCGCGCGGGAGCGGGGCACGGGCGGGCCGGAGTCGTTCGTCGCGCGACTGCGCCGCCGGGAGCGCCTGGTGGGGTACTGGATCGCGTGCGACAACCCGATCGGCACCGAGCGCGTCGCCCGGGTCGGCTACGACTACATCGGGGTTGACGGGCAGCACGGCGTGATGAGCGTGACCGGCTGGCAGACGGCGATGCTGGCGGTGGACGCCGGGCAGCGCGCCGCTGGCGTCATCCGGGTGCCGTCGGTGGACCCGATCGCGATTGGCGCGGCGCTGGACGCCGGCGCCCGCGCGGTGATCGTGCCCATGGTGAACACGCCGGAGGAGGCGGCCGTCGCGGTCGCCGCGTGTCGGCACTGGCCGAACGGAACGCGCAGTCTGGGCGGGCCCGTTCGGGCCGAGCTGCGGCTCGGCTCGGTCCCGGGCGAGCTGGACGAGGCGGTGGCGTGCGTGGTGATGATCGAGACCGCCGCCGCGCTGGAGAACCTGGAGGAGATCTGCGCCACGCCCGGTCTGGACGCGGTCTACGTGGGTCCGGCGGACCTCTCGGTGGCGCTGGGCGGGCGGTACTTCGGGGACCCGGAGGTCGAGGCGAACCTCGGCAAGGCGCTGATCCGGATCACGGAGGCGGCCGAGCGGGCGGGCGTCGCCTGCGGCATCCACTGCATGGACGGCGCCGCCGCGGCCCGGCAGTTGGGTGAGGGCTTCACGTTCGCCACGGTCTCCAGCGACATCACGCACCTGGCGCAGATCGCCGCGGCGCACCTGGCCGCCGCCGGCGCGCCGGAAGCGAGTGGTCCGCGATGACGGGGACCACGCTGCACCCGGGGACCGCGGCCGGCCGCGTGGTGGCGTCGATGGAGGAACTGGTCGGGGAGACACCGCTGCTGGATGTCCGGCTGCCCGGCCTGGCGGCGGGGGCCAGGCTGCTGGCGAAGCTGGAGATGTTCAACCCCCTGGCCAACGTCAAGGACCGCGCGGTGCTGTACATGTTCACCGAGGCCGAGGAGTCGGGGCTGCTGCCGCCGACCGGCGGCACGGTCATCGAGTGCTCCTCCGGCAGCACCGGGATCTCGCTGGCCGCGCTGTGCGCGGTGCGGGGCCACCGCTGCATCATCGTGATGCCGGACAACGCCACGGAGGAACGCCGCCAGATCCTGCGGGAGTTGGGCGCCGAGATCATCTCGGTGCCAGCCACCGACGGGCTGCCGGCCGCCTGGGCGTTCGCCGAGGAGCTGCAGCGCGCCACGCCCGGCTCCTGGCTGCCGCACCAGGACACCAACCCGGCCAACCTCCGCGCCCACTACGAGACGACGGGGCCGGAGATCTGGGCGGCGACCGGCGGCGACGTGGACGTGCTGGTCTGCGGGGTGGGCACCGGCGGCACGCTGACCGGAGTCGCCCGCTATCTGAAGGAGCGCCGCGAGGTGCACGTGGTCGCGGTCGAACCGGCGTCCGCGGCCGTGCTGTCCGGCGGCGAGCCGGGTCCGCACGGCATTCCGGGCATCGGGGCCGGCTATGTGTCGGAGATCATGGATCTCGATCTGATCGACGAGGTCGTCGCGGTGCCGGACGAGGCCGCCGCGACGACGACTCGCGAGGTCACCCGGGCCACCGGGCTGCTCGTCGGCGTCTCCTCGGGCGCGGCGGCGTACGCGAGCCGCCTGACGAGCCAGCAACCCCGGTGGGCCGGGGCCACGATCGTCACCGTCTTCCCCGACACGGGCGAGCGGTACCTGTCGATGGCGCTCGGTTAGGCCCGCGTTCCGCATCGGCGAATGAGGATGAGCTGAAATGTGCCGAATCTACGGCTACTTCAACGCGACGGCGACCCCCCACGAACTGCGCACCGTCGCCGCGCTGCAACGGCACGGCGGCCCGGACAGCACGGGAAGCGCCCGGGCCGACGGGTGGGGCGTGGGCAACAACCGGCTGGCGATCGTCGACCTCGACGGCGGCCGCCAGCCCTACGACCTGGACGGCCGGATCACGGTCGTGTTCAACGGCGAGATCTACAACCACGACGAACTGCGCCGGAATCTGCGGCGGCTCGGCTACTCGTTCCCCGACCGCTGCGACGGCGGGATCCTCCCGGCGCTGTACGACGCGTACGGCGAGTCGTTCGTCGATCTGCTGGACGGCATGTACAGCATCGCGGTGCTGGACCGGCGCGCCGAGCCCAAGCTGCTGCTGGCGACCGACCACATCGGGATGAAGCCGCTGTACTACCGGTGGGACCCGGCCGAGCGGTCGCTGCACTTCTCCTCGGAGATCCCCGCGCTGCTGGCGTTCCGGCCGCTGAGCGGAGCCGTGTGGGCGCCGGGCCTGGACGCGTACCTGGCGAGCAAGACGCCGTTCGGCGAGCGGACGATGTTCGAGGACGTCCAGGTGCTGCCGCCGGCGACGACGATGGTGTGCGAGCTGGGCGGCGTGCCGCGCGCCGTGCGGCGCGAGCCGGACCGCGCGCGGCCCGTCGCGGCCGACGAGACCGCGGCCGGGGCGACGGTGCGGGAGCAACTGCGCGCTGAGGTCGGCCGGCTGCTGGTCGCGGACGTGCCGGTCGCCGTGATCACCTCCGGCGGGCTGGACTCCAGCCTGGTGACGGTGCTGGCCGCGGAGTACGGGCCGCTGCACTCGTTCAACATCGCCTACCGGGGCTCCTGGCCGTTCGACGAGCGGCGCTTCGCCCGGCAGGCGGCGGAGCGCGCGGGCGCCACCTACCACCAGGTGGAGATCGACCCCGCCACGTTCCCCGACCTCATCGAGGACGTCGTCTGGCACCTCGGGCAGCCCAACGCGGATCCGATCACGCTGAGCACGCACGCGCTGTTCGCCGCGGTGCGCGAGGCGGGCTTCAAGGTGGCGCTGACCGGGGACGCGGCCGACGAGGTGTTCGGCGGCTACGCGCGGATGCACGCCGCCGCCCGGGCCGCGGCGGCCGGCGAGGACTGGTACCCGGGCTATCTCGACGCGCTGGCGGTGCTGCCGAAGCACCGGCGGTACGGCCTGTACACCGACGAGTACCGGGCGTTCACGCGGGGCACCCCGGCGCTGCCCGCCGAGGCGCTGGACCTGCTGCGCGACGGCGGCGGGACGGCGCTGGAGCGCATCACGGAGTTCGAGCTGGGCTACCGGCTGCCCGCCTACCACCTGCGGCGGGTCGACCACCTGAGCATGGCCAGCTCGGTGGAGGTGCGGCTGCCGTTCTGCCAGCGGTCGGTCGTGCGGGCCGGCCGGCACCTGCCGGACCACCTGCGCATCGGGGACGGCAAGGTGAAGCGGACGCTGTACGCGGCGGCGGCCGGGCTGCTGCCCGACGCGGTGCTGAACCGGCCCAAGCAGCCGTTCACGCTGCCCATCACCGACATGCTGACGCCCGGCTGGCCGCTGTGGGACTTCGCCCGCGACCTGCTGAGCACGCCCCGGCTGCGGGCCGGCGGCCAGCTCGAACCGGGCGCCGTCCAGGGCCTGTTCGCCGCGCAGGCGGACCGGCCGGACGACACCGTGGCGCTGACGCTGTGGGCGCTGCTGGTGCACGAGGTGTGGCGCGAGCAGTTCTCGGTGGTGGCGCGCCGGGCCGAACCCGTGGCGGTGGCGGCGTGATCGGCCACCTCGCCTACGCGGCCGGCAGCCCGTGCCCCACGATCGTCCTGGACTCCAGCCGGCTGCCGCAGGACACCGCGAAGCTGCTGGAGAGCCTCACCGAGGTTCGGCGCTATCTGGCGGCGGCGGGCGGCGCGCACGTGCTGAAGTTCGCGCTGATGGAGCCGTCCGAACACCCCATGTTCGACCTGGACTACCGGTTCGTGCAGGCGCTGCCCGGCGGGCCGGACCGCTTCGACCTGCGGGGCTCCTGCGGCCACTCGATCCTCTCGGCCGTCCTGGCGGCCGAACGGGCGGGCGTGCTGCCGAAGCTGACCGCCGGTCAGCGGATCCGGGTCAACGTCCTCAACAACGGCGACAGCGTGGTCTGCGAGGTGGACGGGGTGGACCGCGACGAGGTCCAGTTCACCGTCTACTTCGTGCGGCCGGACGCGGTGCCGGTGACCCGGCTGCTGCTGACCGGCGAACCGGCCACCGAACTGACCGTGGACGGGGAGCGGCACGAGGTGTCGCTCGTGTCCTCCGGCAACGCCTATGTGTTCGTCGACGCGCGGAGCCTGGGCCTGCGCGACCACGGCGAACTGTTCTCCGCCGACGCCGCGTTGTTCGACCGGCTGTCGCGGATCCGGGTCGCCGCCGCCGGTCTGCTGGACTGGCCGGCCGAGGGGGCGTTCCCCAAGGTGGCGGCGATCATGCCGATGGAGGCCGGGAGGATCGCCGCCCGGGCGATCTCCGTGCCCCGCTGGCATCCGACGATCGCGCTGACCGGCGCGGTGTGCCTGGGGAGCGCCATCCAGGTCCCCGGCACCATTCCCTGGCGCGTGGCCCACGAGATGGGCTGCGTGGACGGCCTGATCGACATCGCCACCCCGGGCGGCGACACGGCGGTGACGGCCGCCACCGCCGACCGCGACGGCGGACCGGCCCTGCTGTGGGCCGCCGCGGGGCGCAAGCGCGTCACGTTCCAGGGTTCCTTCCTGCTCGAACCGTTGGCCTACCTGCACTTCGAGGAGATTGCCCAATGCCTGGCCGAGACAGCGATGTCCTCCTGAGGACCCAGATCTCGCCCGCGCTGCTGACCCGGCTGTACGAATCGGCCGAGCGGACGGCGGCGACGGGTGAGCCGGACCACGAGGTCCTGGCGGAACTACGCGAATCCGGCGTGCTCGCGACGGCCGTGCCCGTCGAGTACGGGGGCGCCGGGGGCGACGCGCGCACGGTGAACGCCGTGGTGGAGAAGCTCGCCCTGGTGAACCCCTCGGTGGCGATCATCGCCTTCCAGCACTTCGCGGTGAGCGCGCGCATCGCCGAATGGGGTTCGGAGCGACAGAAGAAGACGCTGCTGCCGGCGCTGGCCGACGGCTCGCTGCTGGCGGCCTCCGCGTGGAGCGAGACCGGGGCGGGCGCGGCGAAGCGGAAGCTGAGCAGCACCGCGGTGCGGCGCGACGACGGCGCCTGGGTGCTGGACGGCGCCAAGTCGTTCACCACCGGCGCCTCCGTCGCCGACATCTACCTGGTGCTGGTGCAGACCGAGGAGCCGGCCGAGGTCACGGACAGCGTGTACGGGTCCACCGGGCAGACGTTCTTCCTGGTGTCCGCCGACAATCCCGGGCTGGTGCCCGACCTGAGCCTCGACCTCGTCGGGATGCGGGGGTCCGCGACCGGCTTCGTGTCGCTGCGCTCCTGTGTGGTGACCGACGACGACCGGCTCGGGCCCGAGGGCCGCGCGCCGGAAATCATCGCCGGCGTACGGGAGTCGGGGGCCACGCTGGGCGCGGTGTCCATGGGCGTGGCGCGGGCCGCGTTCCAGTTGGCCGCGGGCCATCTGGAGAAGCGCGGGCTGTTCGGCAAGCCGGAGGTGCGGCACCGCATGGTCGGCCTGGCCACCCGCATCGAGTCCGCGGCGGCCATCGTGGAACGGGCCGGCGCGCGGACGGCGGCGAACCCGGGCCTGACCACGCTGCACAGCAAGCTGCACGCGTCCGGGGTGGCCGAGGACATCTGCCTGGACGTGGCCCGGATGCTGGGCTCGGCCGGCTATGTGACCGCCTCCCGGCTGAACCGGCTGCTGGCCGACGCCCGCGCGGTGGGCCTGATGGGACCGACGAACGACCTGTGCCGGGAGTTGGTGGCGGCGACATGGCCGAAGTGAACGCGACCGCCCCCGGGGACGCGGAACTGGCCGTCGTCGCCCGGAAGCTGGTGACCCCGCGCGGTGTGCGCCCGGGGCAGGTGCTGGTCAGGGACGGCCGGATCGCCGCGGTGCTGGGCCCGGGCCCGGCGCCCGCCGGCGTGCCGGTCGTCGACGCCGGCGACGCGTACGTGCTGCCGGGGCTGATTGACTCCCATGTGCACTTCCGCACCCCCGGGCTCACGCACAAGGAGGACTGGGAGCACGGGAGCCGGGCGGCCGTCGCCGGCGGCGTCACGACCGTGCTGGACATGCCGAACACGGTGCCGCCGACGCTCACGCCGGAGGCAGTGCGGGAGAAGGCGGCGCTGGTCGCCGGCCACTCGCTGGTCGACTACCAGTTCCACATCGGCGTGGACCCCGACCGGCCGGAGCTCATCGCCGAGGTGGAGTCCTCGATCGCCACCAGCGCCAAGATCTTCATGGCGGGCCACCACACCGCGCCCACGGTGATCCGGGACGCGGTGCAGTTGGAGAAGGCGTTCATCGCCGCGGCCGAGGCGGACGTGCAGCTCGTCCTGCACGCCGAGGACGACTCGCTGTTCGCGCTGCTGGACGGCTGGTGGGGCGATCCGGACAGCTACCAGGACTACGAGGCGCGCCGGCCGCGCAGCGGCGGGATCGCGGCGGTCGCCAAGGTCATCGAACTGGTGCGCAGGCATGGCACGAAGGCGCACATCCTGCATCTGTCCAGCGCGGAGGAGGCCGACCTGGTGTGCGCGGCCCGCGCCGCCGGGATGCCGGTCACGTTCGAGGTGACGGGCCACCATCTGTCGTTCACCGACGCGGACACCAGGCGGCTCGGCGCCCGGACCCGGCTGTCGCCCTCGATCCGCCAGCAGGCGGACCAGGACCGGCTGTGGCGGGCGCTGCGCGCCGGGCAGCCCAGCACGATCGGCAGCGACCACGCGCCGCACACCATCGAGGAGAAGACGCGGGGCGTCCAGCAGTCGCCGCCCGGGCTGCCGGGCGTGCAGGAGCTGGCGGTCGCGGTATGGACCGGGATGCGCCGGCGCTGGCCGGAGGAGGACCCGGACGTCGCGATCACCCGCCTGACGCGCTTTCTGTCCTCGGGCCCGGCCGAGCTGTTCCGGCTGCCCGGCAAGGGCCGGCTGGAAGCGGGGGCCGACGCCGACCTGGTCGTGTTCGCGCCGGAGGACGCCTGGATGCTGTCCGCGCGCGAGGTGCGGTCCAAGTGCGGCTGGTCGGCGTACGAGGGCTGGACGATGACCGGCCGGGTGCTGCGCACGATCCGGGCCGGGCGGGTCGTCTGGGACGCCGAGAGCGGGAAGTTCGGCACGTTCGAGGGGCGCTGGCTGTCGCCGCGGCAGTGCGATGGCGATCGCGGCTGAGGGCCGGGGGCAGGAGCGGACCACTTCGGAAGGCAGGCTTCGCATGGCGTTCAACCCCGTTTCAGGCATCCGCAGGCGGTGCGGGGGCTTCCTGCGCAACCGGCTGGAGGCACTTGACACCGTGGTCGAGCGAGACCCGTCCGTGCGGTCGCGGACGGAGGCGCTGCTGCACCCGAGCGTGCTGGCGGTGGCCGGCTACCGGGTCGGCCACCGGTTCTACCGGTGGGGCATGTACCGGACGGCCAGGGCCGTGTGCGCCGTCATGCGGATCGTCACCGGCGGCATCGAGATCCATCCCGGGGCCCGCATCGGGCGGCGGTTCTTCATCGACCACGGCTCCGGGGTGGTCATCGGGGAGACCGTGATTATCGGGGACGACGTCTCGCTGTTCCACCAGGTGACCCTCGGCTCCACGGGCTGGTGGCACGACCGGCACCTGGCGCCGGGAACGCGCCGCCACCCGCGGCTCGGCAACGGCGTGACCGTGGGCGCGAACGCCAGCGTGCTGGGCCCGGTCACGGTGGGCGACCACGCGGTGATCGGCGCGCACGCGCTGATCCTGCGGGACGTCCCCAGCTATGCGCACGTGCGCGCCCCGTTGGCCGAGGTCGTGCCGGTCACGCCGGTGATGCGGGTCGATCGCAGTGCTTGAGACCACCGTCGCACAGGGAGTTCGAACATGACGAGAAAGATCACCGCGGTGGTCGCGGGCGGCGGGATCGGCGGGCTGGCCTCGGCCGCCGCGCTGGCCCGGGCCGGTCTCGCGGTCACGGTCGTCGAGCGCGCCGAGCGCCTCGCCGATGTCGGCTCCGGCCTGGCGCTCTACCCCAACGGCGTGGCCGCGGCCGACGCCATCGGCGCCGGGCTGGGCAGGAGGATCCGCGCCACCGGGCACGTCGTGCGGCCGGACGAGAAGCGGCTGCTGCTGGACGCGGCCGGGAAGGTGCTGTCGGAGGACCCGATCGGCGACGTGGGCCAGCGGTTCGGCGCCCCGCCGGTCTTCATCCTGCGCACCGCGCTCCAGACGGCGCTGGCGGAGGAGGCCGTCGCCGCGGGCACCACGGTGCGGCTGGGCACCTCCGTCACCGGCTACGACGCGGACCCCAAGGGGGTGACCGTGCGGCTGTCGGACGGCGGGACGCTGACGGCGGACGTGCTGGTCGCGGCCGACGGCATCAAGTCGGTCATCCGCGAGGCCCTGTTGAACGACGGGCCGCCGCAGTACCGCGGCTACTCCTCGGTGCGCGGCCGGACCCGGGGCTCGGAGATGTACCCGCGGCCGTTCGTCGCCAACGGCCGGGGTCTCCAGCTCTTCGTCGCGCCGGTCGGCGACGACACCATGTACTGGACGGCGAAGATCACCGCGCCGCCCGGGATGTGGCCCGCCAAGGGCCCGGCCGGCGCGCGGCGCGCGCTGCTGGAGGCGCTCGCCGGGTGGCACCCGCCGGTGGTCCGGCTGATCGAGGGCGCCGAGAACGACGTGCTGGTGACCGACATCCACGACCGGGACCCGGTGACGCGCTGGACGGACGGCCGGGCCGTCCTGCTGGGCGACGCCGCCCACCCCATGGTCCCGGCGCTCGGTCAGGGCGCGAACATGGCGCTGGAGGACGCGGTCGTCCTCGCCGAGGCACTCGGCTCGGCCGCCTCACCGGCGGCGGCCGACGTGGCGGCGGCGCTCGCGGCGTACGAGGGCCGGCGCGTGGCGCGGGCCGCCAAGGTGGTGCTGCACTCGCGCCGCCAGGGCGACACCGACCAGGGCGCGGGCCGGTTCAGGGAGTTCGTCCGCAACGGCATGATGCGGTTCCGCGGGCGCAAGGACGCGGCGATCTTCGACGTCGTCGACTGGCGGCCCGCCGGGGCCCGACTCGAAGTGGAGCGGTCGTGATGCCTCACATCGTCCTGGTCAGCGGCTCGCTCCGGGTGGGTTCGACATCGGACAGAATCGCCACGTGGTGCGCGGAGCAGTGCTCCGCGCACGGGGCGACGACCCGGGTCTTCACCGGAGCCGAGCTCGATTTCCCCTTCTACCGCCCGGGCCTGTCCGAGGGCCACCCGGGCATCCGCGAGTTCCTGCGCGAACTGCGGCGCTCCGACGGCGTCGTGCTCATCTCCCCCACCTACCACGGCAGCGTCTCGGGGCTGCTGAAGAACGCCCTGGACTACGTCAACGACCTGGCCGGCCCCCGGATCTTCCTGGACGGGCGCACCATCGGCTGCGTCGCCATCGGCACGGGCACCCAGGGCACCGTGTCCACGCTGGGCACGCTCCGCACGATCAGCCACGCGCTGCGCGGCTGGCCGACCCCGCTGGGGGTGGTCGTCACCCAGGCCAGCCCGTTCGACGCGACGGGCACGGCCGGCGACGCGCACTGCCGGGGCCAACTGCTGGAAATGATCGCCCAGGTCCTGTCGATGAGCGAACGGCAGACCGTTCCCGTCCCCGCGTCCGTCGGGGCCCCCTGAGAGAGGAATTCACCATGACCAGTGACCAGACCTTCCCGGCGGGTCCCATCTGGCGCGACGCGAACGTCCGCTCGGGCCCCTCGCTGGAGGCGCCCGTCATCGACCTGCTGCTGCCCGACGACGGCACGAGCTACGACGCGGACGGCTGGACCTTCGGCGACAGGGTCGTCGAGGGCACGATCATCAGCGACATCTGGCTGCGGCTGTCGCTCGGCGGCTGGTGCAGCGCGGTCAACTTCGACCAGCAGACGATCGCGGGCATCCCCCGCGACGCGGAACTGACCGGACGACCGGGCGCGCCGTGAACGCCGCCGGTGACGGCGGCCGTTCGGGGGGCCGCCGTCACCGCGCGCCGTCTCAAGGGGGCATGAACGGGCTCACGAGCCCCATCGCCCATGCGGGCCGGGCGTTTCGAGCTCGGCCAGCTCCGGGAGCCGGTCCCTCATCCACCCGGCCGCAGTCGGTGTCAGCCCAAGACACACGTCCCATCCCCGGGCCTGAGCGTCGCGGATCGCGCGGTCAACGTACTGGACGGGCGGTGCGGCGGAGGCGAGCAGGTAGAGAACGCGCATGCTCATGCGCGGAGTCCACATCGCCGCGCCAGCATGCGCAACTCCCCACCGGCACCCGTTCCCCGGCAGGGGCGGGGCAGTTCGCTGTTGCCCGGCTACTGCCGGGGGTACCGTCCTGAGTGCCACCGCAGGACGAACCTGGAGACATCATGCGCGACGTGCTGCCCCCGTATCCCCGCTCCGGAATCGGGGCGTGATGGACGAGGCACAGTCCATCGGGCACCGGATGCGCGATGCGCGGCTCCGCCTCGGCCTCACGCAGGCCGATGTCGCGGCCGCTCTCGGCCGCACCCAGGGCTGGGTGTCCAAGGCCGAGAAGGGCCGCATCGAACTCGACCGCACCAGCGTGATCAACGGCATCGCCAGCGTGCTGCACATCCCCCAACGACCTGATCGAGCGCCCGTACCGGGGACCCGCCGCCGAGAACCAGTGGGAGGTGTCGGCCGCCGCGATCATACGAGAGCTCCGCCGCTACGACCTCTCCCCCGTGTTCGACGGGCAGCCCCGCCCGGCTTCCGGGCTCTGGCAGGAGACGACCACGCTGCACGGGATGCGGGACAACGCGCGGAACACAGCGATCCTCTCCGCGCTGCCCGACCTGCTGCGCGAGGCCCGGGCCCTGGCCGAGGTCTCCGACGGCCGGGAACGGGAGGAGGCGTTCGGCGTGTACGCCATCGCCTGCAAGTTCGGGCACACGGCCGCGCACGCGCTGGGCCACCCGGAGCTGGTGGCGATGACCTGCGAACGGGCTGCCTGGGCCGCGGCCCGGTCCGGTGACGAGTTGCTGCCCACCGTGGCCGACTGGATGCGGGTGTGGGACATGTGGGCCACCGCCGACTGGGATGACGCGGTGGCGCTGTCGGACAAAGCGCTACGGACGGTGGAACCGCTCTACGAGCGCGGCGACCCACTGGCCGCCCGAGTCTGGGGCAGCCTGCACCTCCGAGCCGCAGTGTCGGCCGCGCGGGGCTCTCGGGGCGCCGAGGCGAGGCACCGCATCGACCAGGCGCGGGAGGCTGCCGAACGCATGGCCCCGGCGCCGGTCATCGACCCGCACAGCCTGACGTTCAGCGCGGGAAATGTCGCGATCCACGGCGTGAACGTAGAACTGGAGATGAGCGAGCAGGACGAGGCGCTGCGGCTGCACCAGGAGATGGACGCGGCGGCCGTTGCCTCGCTCCCCCGGTCCCGGCGTGGCCACTACCGGTTGGATGTGGCGCGCGCTTATCTCTGGTCGGGGCAACGCGACCGCGCGCTGGCCGAGTTGGAGGCGGCGGAAGCGACCGCGCCGCAGCTCATCCGGAACCATCCCCTCGCACGCGCGACCCTGCGCCGCATCCGCGGCGCGGAGCGCGCCGGGGTGCCCGAGAGGCTGCGCCGGATGTCGTCAAGGTTCCGTCTGGATGACTGACCAGCGAATATTCCCCTGATTCACATTCATGGGTGATCAGAGACATACGTTGCGTCATCAATGAATCGTCGATGACGCAGGGGGTTTCTGGTGCAGACTCGCAGTCCCGAATGGATGCCCGCGCACGGCGTGGAACTGCTGCCGTGCGGCCGGTGGTTCGACGCCGTTCAGTTGCCGGAGTTCGTGGGCAGGCGCGTCCTCTCCCGCCTGCTGGACCGGACCGGGCCGGTGGTGCAGGACCAGGTGCAGGACATGCTGACCTGGCTCGTGGCTCCCGGGGCGGCGGACGGCTGGGAGGAGCGGGTGCCCGGCGTTGCCGTGCTCGGCGCGGGCCGGTCCCTCGCGGTACCGCCCGCGTCCTGGCGCTGCGGGCCCACGGCCACGGCCGGATCGTCCATCAGGTGGCTGACCCAGCCGACGAACACTGCCTCACCGATCCCGACACACTGTTCGGCGCGCTGCGGGCCGAGCTCCGCCCGAGGCTGCGCCGTGGCTGAACCCCTGCCCGCCACCCGGCCGTTGATCCCCTGCGCAGCCTGCCACACCTGTCACCCGGAAGGGACGCGGCACCTGTGCCTCGCGCCGCCCGAGCTTGCCGGTGTGGACCTCGACGGACGGCTGACACTCCGCCAGTGGATGGGCGCCGACTGCGTGCTGTGCGCCCGCAGCCTCGCCTCCCGGCTCGGCGCACAGGCCCGCGTCCTGGCCACCGTCCGGGGGTGCCAGCTCCTCGCCCACGCCCCGGACTGTCCGCCACGGAAATGAAGCCCGGCCGGGCCACCACCAACCACCACCACCGGAGATCCTGTTGACCGCGCACCTCATACCCAGCCACCAGCACTACGCCTTCGTGGGCGTGGAGGTCGACGCGGGCACCGTGCGACGCGGCGATCAAGTGATGGTCGGCGGCCAGGCGTTCACCGTGGCCGACATGACCACGCTCCCGCGCGGCGGGAAACGCCTGCACTTCGCCACCGGCGAGACCCTCACCATGCGCCGCACCACCGTTCTGTGGGCCACCCGCCGCTACGACCCACGCCTGCGCCGGAGAGCACGATGACGACACAGGCCGGGGCGCCTGGAGCGGGAGCGCTTGCAACGCGCCGAACGCGTCGGCTCGAATCCGACCCCGGGTACGCTGACCGGCCACTCCGCGATGTCGGCCGAACTGCGCCTTCCGGCCACCAACCCCTTGGTAGTGTCCGCTTCGTCCGCCACGCCGGCCGCAGAAACCCTCTTCTGACGGCCGATACCCCATCTCCATCACGAATCGGTGAGTACATGGACTCGGCGACCTGGACCACGATCAAGCGCCTCGTGGAATGGCTCGACGCCACTAGCAACCACAGCCCGGAGCTGACCCGCCTGCTGCGCGTACTCAAGATCCAGGAGGAGGCCGGGGAGGTCGCCGAGGCCATTCACGGTGCCATGGGATCGAACCCGCGGAAGGGCGCCAGCCACACGTGGACCGACGTGGAGAAAGAACTCTGCGACGTCATCCTCACAGGCATGGTGTCTTTGGCGACCATCAACCCCGACGCACAGAAGGTATTCGAGTATCACCTCAACCGCGTCGCCGACCGCTCTCTTGCTGCGGCGGAGCCAACCGCGTGAACTATGAGTCCCATGGCCCCGGCTGATGGTTGTCGATGTCGAGAGCAACGCCTGGAGGCACAGGTTGCCTGCCGACGGTGGCCGCGCTCCGGCGGCGGCGTGAAGCGCACAGTGTGCAGATCCATCCGTCTGGGTGCCCGCGGCCACACGCGTTGCACAACCGCCGTCCGGGGGACGGCCTATGCTGCCCGCCGTGAGCGATGACCAGACCCGGGGCGGGCCGTTGACGGAGACCGAGCAGGTCGAGCGGGTCGTGCTGCTGGTGCGCGACGTGCTGGGCCCGGATGTCCTCGGCGTGTATCTGCACGGCTCGGCGGTGCTCGGCGGTACCCGGCCGACGAGCGACGTGGATGTGTTCGCCGTCGTGCGGCGGTCCACGACGGAGGCGGAACGGCGGGCGCTCGTCGAGGGGTTGCTCGATGTCTCCGGCGCGCCGGCCCGGCCCGTCGAGCTGACCGTCGTCGTGCAGTCCGAGGTGCGGCCCTGGCGTTATCCGCCGCGCTGCGAGTTCCAGTACGGCGAGTGGCTGCGGGCCGACTACGAACGCGGCGAGACGCCGGCACCCGGGCCCATGCCCGACCTCGCCCCGCTGATCACGGTCGTCCTGCTCGGGAACGCCCCGCTGTTCGGGCCGCCGCCGGGCGAGGTGCTCGATCCCGTCCCGCCCGGGGACCTGCGCCGCGCGATCGTTGCCGGGGTGCCGGATCTGCTGGCGGAGCTGGCAGAGGACACCCGCAACGTGGTCCTGACGCTCGCCCGGATCTGGACGACGCTCGTGACCGGGGACATCAGGTCCAAGGACGCGGCGGCCGACTGGGCGCTCGCCCGCCTCCCGGCGGAGCACCGGCCGGTGCTGGCCCGCGCGCGGGCGTGTTACCTGGGCGAGGAGCGGGAGCGCTGGGACGACCTCGGGTCACGGGTGCGGTCGTATGCCGCCCATGTCGCCGGCGAGATCGAGCGCTTGGCCCCCTAGGGCCTGTATCGAGTTCCCGCCCGGGCCCGCGACGCCAGTCACGGCACCTCGCCGCTCCCCCAGACTCCGTCTGGGGGAGCGGCGAGGTGCCCCCAGCCGAATCGCGCGAGACGGCCGGGTATGAGCTGCGATCCGGTGCCTTGCTGGGG